>CAMASK010000129.1 GCA_945860895.1 Bacteriovorax stolpii | reverse complement strand
AATACCAACGTTTTTATATGAGACTTCAAGTGAAGCACGAGTAGGGTTTAGTCTTTGATGAGCTCTTTACAGTTGTGCTTATTCTTTTTGCCAAGAAAGCCCTCAATTTGACCAACGATGATGAAAAAAATGAGATAACCATGGCCCAGAATAAAATAAATGAGTTATTCCACCTTACCCCAGGATGTAGCGAAGTATGGGGCGGTAGTGAGCAAAATCCATTTATTGATGACTGAGAGATCTAGAAATTCAAACAGTTAGGATTGACTCATTTTTACACACTCTCCTTGAGCCAAAACTCAAACACCTCTAGACTTTGTGAATGAAAAATTTATTAATCAACCTTCTAGTGGTCTTAACTCTAATCGTGCCTTCTATTGCCATGGCCGACTGCCAAAGTGCATATGAAGAGGCCATTGTTAAAAAACAGAAACATCTTTTATTTGCGAAACACCGGGAAAAGAAAATTCTTATAGGTACTGCTGCAGGAGTAGGAATCCCAACCGCCGTATTTTTCGGAATCATGTTTCAGGTTATAGTCGACGGTTCAACCATTCCCATCGCTATCCTTGAGGGTGTTTTGTTTGGATCCGTATTTGGAGGCTCAGCTGTTGGTGCGATCGCCATTCCTATGATTACTTATAATCAAATTATAAAAGCTGAGATTAGAGGCCTTAAACATGCCCGTGATCTTTTAAACGAGGCACAAGCACAAGACCACAATGGTAAGCAACTTAAAAAGACCTTCAAAAAGTTGAAAAAATATAATTGGGAAATGGATATGGGTGCATTGATCGATGAAATTAATGATGCTAATTCCAAGAATGTGTTTTGTCCTGAGGGGGCCCGTCCAGATTATCTTTACCAAATCAGGAAATTTTTAAGACCAAGACCGAATAGTTTTGAATCAGAGCAAAGGACAGCCTGAATTAACGCTACATCAGTATATATCAAAAAAGTATAAATCCCCCCCTTTTAGGAAGCGGATGACCTTCGGTCAATCTATTAAAGGAAATCTTCATGACTTTTTGCCGGATTCGGCTGAAATTTACGAGACGGTCTTATTTAAGCGAAAAAACTGAAAGTCCGCTGTTGCAAAACTTTAGGATCTTGAAAAACAGTAAGCGCATGCAAATCGGCAAGGAAGTATAAACAATCATACTGCTCTTGCAGTTGTTTCCAATTATGAATAGCACCAATATAATTACCCAAAGTTAAATTACCGGTAACTGTACTGCCGCTCAAAATTGTTTTTTTCATTTGGTAAGTATACGGTTCAATTTGCAAAAAAATAAGGAAGGTCAGACTACAATTGTGGGGCAGAAGCAGTGTCAGTTTTTTTAGATTTTTTATAAACCTTAACTGAAATACCTAAGGTCACTGGCATATAGTTCAGCCTGTAAGTCGCAGTTCCGTCCAAAAATGACTGCTTAATTTTTGAGGTTGTTATTTTTTGATCCATGAAGACTGCGAGTCTTCCTTTTTCATACTCAAGCTTGTGCCCAGCAGTGAAGGTTGCACCCTTTACTCCCCAATCTTGTGACTTAGAATCACTTTCCCAATAATCATCCTTCTTCATGTATGCACTATAGCTATTTCCAGCTATCAAACCAACCTGAACTGAGGGAGTGTAACTTAGTTTTCCATATTTTTTACTGGAAACGATATCAATTTTTCTTCCATAACCAATCTGTGGATTTATTTGTCGATAAGTGTTTTCAAGTCGCCAAAGGTGCATTTCACCTGGTTGATTATTATATCCATCAAATTCTTCGCGGACCTGCATGTCTTTATCGACAGCAACTCCATCGATTGTACCTGTAACCTGTTTGACCTGGTGATTTACCATCAGGTATTTCATGTGAAAAAGAGAAAGTGTAAAAACATTTTTTCCTTTTTCTACGTTAATCATAAAAGTATTTGTTGGTTCATCAATAAATCGAAAAGCATTATCTATCCCCTTAAGGTTTTCGGCCCTAAAGTATTCAAAACTGTGTCTTTCTTTCCAATCAAAATCTTTGATGTCGACATTTACGCGAGAACTTCGCAGTTTAACATCACTGTTAAAATACTCCGTGCGGGTATACCCAAAATAAAATTTTATATTCCATTCATCCCCGTCTTGATCAAGCTGTTTAATCGTAATGGGCTCAAAAGATTGGTCTTTTCCCATTTGATTTAAATTTTTACAGATTCTTTCAATTTCTTTGGGAACTGGTTCTTTCTCATCTAATACTTTGGCCAAATTTTTATGTAATTCTTCAAATGAGTTTTCAGCAGCAGGTTGAAGAGCGAGACACTCTTCTTTAATAACTTCTTTAGGACACAAATCGAGAATATTTATATCCACTGAAAAGCTTTGCTGTCCGTAAGCGAGATTCGAAATAATAAGTATTAATAAGAGTGAATATTTCACGAATACCTATCGGTATTAATCAGGCTTTCTTAAGCTTTCAATGTAACCAACCGAAAGAACGAGCTTATCCCTGCCAAGTTACAAGGGTTTTTCTTTCGCTAAAGTCCACCATCGTAAAGCGAACACCTTCTCGCCCTAGTCCAGATTCTTTTACGCCACCGTAAGGCATGTTTTCCGCTCGATAGGTTGGAATATCATTAAAAATTATCCCGCCAACTTCTAGCTCTTGTGCTGCTATCTGCTGCAATCTAGAACTATCAGCAAAAAACTCCGGCCTGAAGGCCAAACTTTGAACTATTTATTTCTTCTATCACTTTTGCAAAGTCATCGTATTCGTGAATAATCACAATCGGCCCAAATGCTTCATCACATGAAATTGGTAAATTTTTAGGAACATTTTTTAAAATGGTTGGTTCAATCATCGAGAAAGATCTACTCGTACTTAAAGACAAATCAAATTTAGGGCAGTTTCGCCACCCAAGTTTAAAATCAATTATTTGGCACTGTTATTATACCATAAACCTAAGGTGCTATAATGCCTTAGCAGACCGTGAAAATAGAGTACGCATTTTCTCAATGCGATTACTGGCGAGAGTCGGGGGCACCGGTGGATGTCAAGGATGGAACGTATATTAACGATTACTCGAGTTAAAATATGAAGCCCAGAAATCTCGAGCGCAAGGCTGCAAACGGCGAGATGAGAGCGTCACGATAGAAGACCCGTCCAAACTTCAATGGTGCTTACTTGATACAGAGAAGAAGCGCTGGCAGGTTTTTGTTTAATATTATTTGGCAAAATAATATCAGAATCTTTCTACGAGACGTCATCCTAGTCACGAGTAGACTTTAGTC
>CAMASK010000128.1 GCA_945860895.1 Bacteriovorax stolpii | reverse complement strand
AGGCGCGAGTAGAGCTGCTTTAAGATGGGGCCAGCGCTCGCCATACATTTGAGAATAGAATGAATCAAAGCCTTCCTGACCTTTTAACACTTGCATAAATTAATCATAACAGATGGCAAAATAAAAGGAAGACTCAAAGCTTGGATCTTTGAGTCTTCGAGTCTGTTAACTAATTTGTAAGGCTTGAGCAGTGGCATTGGTCACTGCCGCGATTCGAATGGCGGATTGAATACCAAGATCTTCAAGACCCGCCTTCTTTAGTTCATGCACGTGAGCATTAATACACATCCCGCAGCCAGTGATAGCGGAAATGGCCAGAGAGTAGACTTCAAAATTCAATTTTTCAATTCCTGGCTTACCGATCACTGTCATACGAAGTTTGGCCGGAAGTTTTTTTAATTCCTCCTGCCCCTCTAAAAGGTGAAGATATCGATAATAAATATTGTTCATCCCCATTATGGTAGCAGCTGCCTTCACCCCTTCTCTCTCCTCTGGTCCAATCCTACTTTCTGTGATGGCCTCGGCTAGCTCTCTAAGCTTATCACTTTTAGTGGCATAGGCCGAAGCAAGAAAAGTTCCATAAATTTGTGTTTCAGTCAGACCCGGAGCTCCTTCAACTGAAAGAACCGAATCAAGATTAATGCGTATGTCTCTTGCGTAATCTTTAACCAAATCCTTTAAAGTTTCTAAACTCATATAAACTCCTTAGACTTTAATTGTATCTTCACCTTTATTCCAATTACATGGACATAACTCTTCAGTTTGAAGAGCATCAAGTACTCTTAGAACTTCTTTCGGATTTCTTCCGACATTCATGTCATTAACTGAAACGTAACGAATCACACCACCCGGATCTACAATGTAAGTGGCACGTTGAGCGACACCCTCATCTTCATCTAAAATACCTAAACTCAAACTCAGCTCCCGCTTAATATCTGCCAGCATTGGAAATGGAAGATTAGTTAAATCTTTATGATTTTGTTTCCAAGCTAAATGCACAAATTCTGAATCAGTTGAAAAAGTGAGCACTTGAGTATCGCGATCTTGAAAATCCTTATTCAGGTCGCCGAAACCTTTAATTTCAGTTGGGCATACAAAGGTAAAGTCTTTTGGATAAGAAAATACCACTAACCATTTGCCCTCATAGGCATGATTATCAATGTTGATAAAGGCTGTTTTAGGGTCTGTTGTTGTTACTGCTTTAAGGTTAAACTGTGGAAACTTTTTACCTATTCCTAACATAAATCCTCCTTCGGATTGTTGTGGTGTAACTAAATATCGATCTAAAACGAATATAAAGAAAATCGATATTCTCGAAGAGGCAATAGAAGGAATCTATGGCAGAATAAGATTTGAGGTAGTTATGAAATTCTATGTCGTTTTAGTGTCGTTTTTATTGGCATTTAGTGCAGGAGCAAAAACTATGAAAAAAGAGATCGCAACTCTGGCCGGTGGGTGTTTTTGGGGTATGGAAGAGATTATCCGCCAAATTCCTGGGGTGCTCAATACGAACGTTGGATACACTGGTGGTACAGTAGATAATCCCAATTATAGCATTGTTAAGTTAGGCACTACTAATCATGCCGAATCGGTGCAGGTTGAATTTGATCCTGCCCAAATTAGTTACGCTAGTCTCTTAGGTTACTTTTTCCGGATGCATGATCCTACGACTTTAAATCAACAGGGTAATGACAAAGGAACGCAATATCGTTCAGTTATTTTTTATCATTCCGAAGAACAAAAAAAAACAGCCCGGGAAGTGATAGAGAAATTAGAAGCTTCTGGTAAATGGAAAAAACCTATCGTGACCCAGCTGGTGGCAGCCTCTAAGTTTTATCTTGCTGAAGATTATCATCAGGATTATTTAAAGAAAAATCCAGGTGGCTATACTTGTCATTGGCTGCGGGATTAATTTCTGGCAGCAAACCAGCAGCGAGGTCTTAAGCCCCGAGTATCACCGTTTTTAGCATGACATGATCCTAGGCTCTGATCATCATCATCAAACTCAACCGAGTCTGCGACTGGGCAAATGGCGCCTTGGAAGAAAGTATCTAAACGGCATTGAGCATAGGGATGAAGAAAGCTCGTGACTTTCACTACTAGTGGATCAGGGGTTTCAAAGTTTGGAACTAATGAATCATGATCCAAATCTTGAATCATCAAGGCCACAGAACGACCAGCTAAATTCATACGATGGCAAAGCACTTGAGCTTTTGCTTGTGGAAAAGTCATAGCGCATTCAGCTTTCACAATTTCTGGAACAATTGTATTTGCCATGGCCCTTTCATTATCTGCAGTTTCCCAAATGCGACGTAAGCATTTCATAGTGGCATAATAATCGGCCTGACCTTCAGCACTTGACCAGGTATTCCCCGATTTCTTTGGAAAGCCACCAAAGTGATGACCGAGTTCATGGCAAAGTACGGCAGTTAAGCCATCAGGTGTGATGGCCTTGTGACGGGCGAGACCACCATAGATTGTGATCATTATTTTTTTATAACTTCTCTCTGCATATGCATTAACGGTATTTGAACCCCAAGAAGAGAAGATAATTAACTCTGCATTGTGATCACGCTCAATGGAAGCTGAGAAAAAATTTTCAAAAGACTTCACGCTTTCTTTAAATTCTTTTTCTGTCATATCATTTGCGAGGACAGAATTCTCAGGAATGGAAACCACTCGATTCATCTGCATTCCACCATCACAGGTCCATCCATTTGAAGTAAAAATTGAAAAGAGGATTGAAATTGCTAGAATTTTCACTTTGGTTCCTTTAAATATGCCGTTCTTGAAGACTTGGTATGAATGGAATAATGGTATGATTTTTCCAATAACTATTAAAGTAATTAAATGTTTCTTGTGATAAATGGAAAAATTCAAAGCCAAAAACACTATTTTCGTTCTTGTCCGGCTTCCACCACCTGCAAACTGCCGATCCCTCCAGTGTAAGGTCCCTGAAGATAATTTTAAAATCCAAGACCTCTCCGAGGTCGCATTTGAAACTGCGGTTAATCACCATGATGGACATGCCCCCCCTGCCAACAGCAAACTCTTCCTTGCTGATTTTTTCTGAAATAGAATCATTGAACTTTAAACTTAGCTTATTTGGCTCAGTGGTAAATTTTCTATTCGTAACATAGCGATCTTCGATTTTGGAAGTGAGTTTTGCGGACAGCTCAACTAAGTCATCCAGCCGAAAAGGCTTACTAAGGAGTGCTTCCGCACCCTGGTTAAAGGCATTCTCTAGAGGGATATCAGCAAAGCCAGTAACAAGAAC
>CAMASK010000127.1 GCA_945860895.1 Bacteriovorax stolpii | reverse complement strand
CAAAAAGGATGAATTTCCAAAAATTCACAATGCAATTCATCAAGTCATAGGACCCGCGCTAAAATCTGGTGGGACAACATTTCAAGGCGGCTATCGCGATTCAACTGGAGAGAAAGGTCTCGGTGTTCAGCATCTAGTGGTCTTTTATCAAAAGATTTGTCAGATGTGTAAGGTGACACACGTGAAGAAAATTATCCTCGCCCAGAGAGGAACGTATTATTGTCCTAAATGTCAAAAATAGGTCCTGAATTAATCCAGACTAGGATAATCCGTGTAGCCTTGTGGGCCCTTGGCATACAAAAATGACTTCAGATAAAAGCTTTCATTTAGGTTCATGCACTAAAGCAATGACTGCAACCTTGGCCGCCATTTTAATCGAGGAAGGAATTTTTGGATGGGATAGTAAGCTTGTTGATCTCATGCCAGAGATTACTCTTCATCCTGATTTTCAAAATGCGCCTTTTTAAATGCTCACCTCTCAAAAAAACCCATCACAACTCCGGGAGAAAGATTTCGTTATACCAATGGTGGTTATGTGGTCGCCGCCTACATTATGGAAACACTCACCGGGAAAAATTGGGAAGATCCTTATGGAAAGAAAAGTTTCGAAGTGAGAGAAATTGTTTTGTATAAGTCAGAAAAAGATTCAGAGAACAAAAAGTATCACGTTATCTATAAACAAAGCCTGACATAACAAACGCAAGTCACTCGGGGTCAGTGGCACCCAGAATATCTTCGGCGCGCCAAGAAGGTAGATCATCAATTAAATTAGAAAGCAAAGAATTAAATCTATTTTCGGCCAGTTTTCTTCTTTCTGGATCAGAAACTCCGTCTGCTGTTTCTCGCCACTCAGGAGATTGAGCTAAACGACTTCGTAGGGCGGCAGTAAATAAGTCAATCCATGTCGGTGCAGTGAATGTAAAGTTCAGAGCAAGAGAATCCCCTTCTGCCTTTGTGGAGTGCCAGTAGCCTCGAGGAACGAATAACAACGAACCGGGTTTAAGTTCATAGGTCTTAGCGTTTTTAGGCATTGCCCTTGGAAGTTCGCTCTCAAGATAACTCATCATCTCGGGATCAGGATCAAGACCCATGGTATGACGAGTGAGAGGATTTTGAACATGCTCATTAGGCGCCATCAACCATTTTTTTGTCCCCTGAATTTGCAAAACGAAATTAATGTTTTGATCAAAATGTGGGGCCGTGCCTTTGCCGTTGGGCGTGGCATAGATGAGGCTGCGTCCGTAGGTCATTGCCGAGACACCTAAATCTTTTTTTATTTCTTCGATCCAATCCGAAAGAAGCGGTGAGAGATTTTGAGCTTCATTGAAAAGAAGTCCCAGACCCTCATTGAATAATTCTTTGGCGTGAATTGTGTTGGTATCAATGGCACTGGCCTCGTCCCTGAGATCTGGCAAATGGGCCTGAACTTGAGCAGGCCACATTGAGAGAAGATCATCGAGAGATTTTAAGAATGGAAGTTCTTTTAAAATATTCGTGTGTTCGAAATTTCCCTGAACTAAAAAAGGTTCGTTCTTAGCATAGAGTTTAAGAAAATCTTCTCTTGAATAGGGATGAATTAAGGCATCAAGGCCGGTTTTTTTCATTGTTCAGCAAACTCTGAGCGCCACTTTCTCTCAATAGTCTCTACCGTGCGCTCAAATTCTTCTATATCCATAAGAACTGGTGAGGGATTAGTGATTCGATGTAGTTTTCCCAGCGTTTGGGCTTGATACAACATAATTTCATTGAGGTCTTTCGGGGTAAGTTCATCCTGATTGATTCCGCTATTTCCCCCCCAGATGGGACGACGCTGATAAGACAAATTTTTTAATGTGACTGGATAATATTCTGTTTTCAAAGATTCAGAATAAAAAGCTCCTACAGCGTTAGTGAAAATCTCCTGGCGCACTAAAATGGGTGTAATTTCCTGATAAAGAGGTGCCGGTTGAGCGAGAGGTTTTAACTCAAACGCACCTGCCTTATGAAACACAACAAAACGCTTATTGCCCGCCGAGCCTCCTGAATCTTTCAAATGAGCACAGGCCTTAATATAAATCTTATTTTCAGTGCTTGTAAAATCTTCTAAGGCCTTATCTTCTTCGTCAGTGACAGGGGAAAAATCCCCA
Source organism: Bacteriovorax stolpii (assembly GCA_945860895.1). Lineage (GTDB taxonomy): Bacteria > Bdellovibrionota > Bacteriovoracia > Bacteriovoracales > Bacteriovoracaceae > Peredibacter. The sequence continues at coordinate 1,418 of CAMASK010000127.1, read as the reverse complement.
TCACAAACAGAGGCCTCGGCCAATTTTTTATATTTTTTGGGAAGTTGAGTTTTCTTATTCATAGAATCTTGTTCAAGATTAAGTAAGAACTGAGGATAAGGAGCATTAGTGCCTTTTAATCCTTCCAGATAGGCCAGGATAAAATTCGTGACAGAACTCGCCCCTAAAAGGCGATAACCTACAAGTAAGCGCAGGACATCTGCATCGAGGGAGCATTCAGAAACATCATCCAAATCGTTAAGTGTGAAATGTGGTTTAGAAGCATAAATGAAGCCAAAATTTTCAAGATGAGGGTCCCCCGCACAAAGTCCCCTACGGCTATTTATTTTTTTTTCCTGAGAGTGATTGAGGCGAGTTAAAAGTTCAAAATAATAAGGAGGAAATGAGCGCCATTTTTCAAAAGGCGTTTTAGCGTTATCCAATCTTTTTTGAATGAACGCTTCCGATTGATCGGGATAAAGTTTTTTCAGACGCTCCAGAGTTGACGAAGGATAAGCCCCGATATTAATTCTATCTGCCTGTGCAGAAGCGACCATGAACAGGGCCGTTAAGATTAACTTCATTTGGGCGTATTTTCAGGAGTGGTATAAGGATTAATGTTAGTTTTTTCTATGAATTGTTCATCCATTAATTTTTTTATGGCCATGGTACCTTTGACTTGAAGGTCACCATATTGAACTATTTCCAGGTCAGCAATACCCGGCAAAGTTCTTTTACCATCTACGTAACAATCATTTTTTCCCGTATCCAGGGATTGTAATTCAGGGATATTTTTAAACAAAGATTCCCGCATGGCCTTAAAACGGACACTATCATTATCCGATTTAAATTTATGAACACCAGCCGCATCTTTAGCGTCGGCCTGTGAAGGTGGCGTATAATAGTAGCTGTCTCTCACTGCATTTTTTTCGGCCATACCTTTCTTCAGAGCTTCTTTGCCATTCTCAGTTGGAACTAATTTGCATGTTTCCAAATTGATCACCAAAAGTGACGGGCCCATGTTTCCATATTCATCCATAATTTCACGGTATTTATTTTGTCTGTATTGGCCAATAAATGTTCTGGTATATAACCTAAGCATGAGACTTGGTGTACCTAAGGAAATTTTAGCTAATGAAAATCGCGTAGCTATAACACCTGCTTGGACCAGGGCGCTTACTGAGCTGGGTCATGAAGTTTACATAGAGACGAATGCTGGACTCGGCAGTAGCTTTCATGATGCTGACTTCTTGTTAAGCGGTGCCAGAATATTAAACAGTGCAGAAGAAATTTTTGATATAGCCGATATTATTATTAAAGTTAAACAACCTTTAGAATCTGAATTTAAATTACTTAGGAAGAATCAAATTTTATTTACATACTTACATCTCGCTGCGGATCCTCATTTGGTGCATCACTTGGAAGAGAGCGGCGCTCAT
>CAMASK010000126.1 GCA_945860895.1 Bacteriovorax stolpii | reverse complement strand
GCCGAAGTTAAATGTGGTCTAATAGGTAACTTTAGGTAGCTTACTCCATTTTCCTCTCTGCCAGGGAGGTGACCAGCAGCAATGTTTACTTGCAAACTGGCAAGCAATAATCTGGGAGCCTTGAGCGACTTATCGCGCGCCATCCTGAAAGTGATGAAATCATCTTTTGTGGTAGTGGAATTGAGTTGAATATTATTTTTTTTGCTCTCTCCAATGGTGGTCTGAAATTGCAAAGGCCGGCCATTGGGTTGGTAATCATGACCAACAAAAACCTGGGTTTCATCCGGAAACTGATATAACCGCATGACCGAAGTATAAAGATCGGTGGCACTGCCTTTAGGGAAGTCACAGCGTCCTGTACCATAGTCTGGCATAAACAACGTATCCCCAGTGAAAACATTTTTACCGATCACAAAGCTAGTACATGCCGGAGTATGCCCAGGAGTTGGAATTGGAAATATTGTAATCGATCCCGCTTTAAATTCTTTTTCATCTTCGATCAAAAAATCAAAATCTGATCCATTGGCATGAAATTTTTTAAGATTAAATACGCCCATGAATACTTCTTGCACCACTGTGATGCTTTTACTAATACCAACTTTTGCTCCTGAAAAATTTTGCTTCAATAACTGAGAAGAAGATAAATGATCAGCATGAGCATGAGTCTCCAGGATGTAATGAACTTTCAAATTATGCTCTTTTACAAACTGGATCACTAACTGGGCGCAACGATCCTCGATCTTGCCTGAGGAAGGATCAAAATCTAATACAGGATCAATCACTACTGCATCCTTAGTCACTTCATCAAAGACAACGTAAGTTAAAGTCGATGTATCGGTATCAAAGAAATGCTGGACTTTCATATTTTATTAACCTCGAAAAGTAAGATTCAAAAGAGTAAAGATGACAATCGAGCTATAGACAGTTCGTCGAATTAAAAAAGTTTTATTTTTATTCATACGATGAATAAAAAACTTAACCGGGAAAATGGCCAAAGAAACACCTATAATTATAAACAGAACTTCAATGACACTGGGGGTTTTTGTCATGGTGCTTAACTGCACCAGAAAGGATATGCCAGAGGAAAAAAAGATCGTCATTAAACTGGTTGCAACAGCTACATGTTGTTCAAGGTGAAATCCCTTAATAAAAAGTGGTAGCAAGAGAAGACCTCCACCCAGACCGGTGAGGGTGGTAAGAATTCCTAGTAACATGCCTGCCAGAATTAATAACGAGGCACGTGCCTGGTACCCATTTACACTTGGTTCAAGTTTATTTTTTTTCCAAATCAAAAACAAACTGTAGAAGCAAATTAGGTACAAAAGAAAAATGATAAATTGATCTGAGACATGCTGTTTAATATCCTTAAAGATAAAACTTCCAATCAAACTTCCCAATGAAATAAGTAAGGCGTATCTATAATTAACGCTTTTCAGATTGGCAATAACACCAATTATGGAAGCAATCGCCACAACTATCAAAGAATAAAAGGTCCCTACTTTCAAGGTGAAACCAAAAAAAGCCATGAACAAGGGAATGGCCAGTAAGGCTCCACCGGACCCGGTGAGACCCAGAGCGATTCCCACCAATAAACCGATAATGATGAAAGTCATAAAGCCTTCTCTTATTCAATTGACTTATTGAATAGTAACACTTAAAATGAATTTTACCAAGGAACAAGTCATGAACAAAACCATTGAAATCGCCAAGGAAAGGCAAGAATATCTTTTTAATGAGATGTCGTCGTTACTTGAAGCACTGGCCTCACCAGTGCGTCTTAAAATTATCCATTTCTTGTCTCAAGCGCCCCATTCTGTTGAGCAGCTCTCTATTAAGCTTGGTCAAAGTATCGCTAACACCTCCATGCATCTAAAGAAGATGCAACGTGAGAAAATCCTGAGAAATGAAACCTTGGGACAGAAAAGAATTTATTCACTGGCCCAAATTGAGATGAAAGAATTTTGGGAGCAAATCCAAAACTTCGCTTTTGTCCATGATGCCTCTAATGTGATTTCTTGTTCGGACATCTATGATGAAGACCTTCGTTGGTCTAAGAATCCGAAAGAAACCATTAAGATGATTAAGGCCAGAAAGCTAACACTGCTTGATGTGCGACCAGAAGATGAAATTGATAAAGTTGATTCATTCTACAAAAAATACGTTTTGCACATTCCGTTTGAACATTTAAAACGATTAAAGGACACTCTGCCTACATCACGTCCTATTTTAGTTATTTGCCGAGGTCGGCTTTGTGTCGTTTCAAATGAATCAACATTTCAATTAAGAAAGCTTGGATTTCATGCTTATAAGTTTGAGCATAGTTGGTATCAGGTTTCTAAAAAGCTGTTAGAGTAATATTATTCAATAAATATTACTGGACCTTGTTTAATCATATTATCATTTAGAAAAATTTTAAAAGATATCGCACAAGTTTTAGAGATCATATAGTTGACCCCACAATACTTACTTAATGATAACTCTACAGCTTTAATGACCTTATCTGCTTCCAGGCTTCCCTGAAAGCGAAAAATCAAAATCGCTGTCTTGAAATGTATTGGATGAGTGGTGTTTTTTTCAGCTTCAATTTCCATTTTGAGTTCGGTTATTTCTTGCCGCATTTTTTTAAGCATCGCCACAACATCCATGGCGGTACAGCTCATCATCGCATTAAGAACTAGTTCCTTAGGAGTTGGTCCCGCACCGGATCCACCATGCTCTACTTCAGCATCCATAATCGTGCTCAATCCATGGTTGTCACAGACAAACTTCATATTTTCAATCCAACTTAAATTCGCCTTCATGGTTGTCCTTAATCGCAAAAGATTTTTTGCATCGTTTGAATAAGCTTCAGTATTTTTTTGTCAGAGATACTATAAAAAACGAAATTTCCTTCTTTTCTGACCTTGAGTAATTTCTCTCGCTGCATTCTGTTCAGAAATTGAGAAAGCTGGGATTGTGAAATGTCACACAACTCTAACAACTCACTCACATTTTTCTCACTTTTGGCCATGTAGCACATGAGCATGAGTCTTTGAGGATGGGACAGGGCCTTCATAAGAGCCGAAACCTCCAAACATTGAGTTTTCATTTTTTCAGGATTCATGTGGGCCTTTTATTATTCCATGGCATCTTTTGCAAAATCATAACCATTGGGCAGATACCCAAGAAACCGGCAATGGCCAAACCAAATCCGACAAAAAGAGCAAGATAGACAAAGTCATGTGCTATAAATTTAGAGGCAAGAAAGGCAAGAATAATCATACTGGAAGCCACAATTTGTACCTGTCGCATAATTGGAAAGGCTGATCCTTTACCCCTGACGCTCTTGCCTTGAGCTTTCCACTGATTCATTCCACCTTCATAGACGCTGAATTTATGCTGATCAACATTAAATTTCTTCAACTCATTAAGCGCCATCTTGGCTCTATTTCCAGAACGGCACATAATAACAATCTGGCTATCCTTTATATTTTTTAGTATTCCAGGGGCCATGAGATCAAATTGAGATAAAGGACAACATATCGAATCAGGCACATGCTCATCTACAAACTCATCATTTTCTCTGACATCTAAAATT
>CAMASK010000125.1 GCA_945860895.1 Bacteriovorax stolpii | reverse complement strand
TAAAGGCCTTAAGCATTTCTCTGAAAAGGTGACCATAACCAAAGCCAAGGTCTAAAATGCTTGAAATATCCACATGCTCAACCTCTAAGAAAGCCTTTAGATAACGGACATGATCCTTGGCATTACCAATTCCATCCATACTCATAGGGTCCGAGTAGTTTTTGTCCCAATAGGTTTTATCAAAATGAGTCATTATTAAGCTTTTTTCAATCCGTTAATCCGTTTAGATTAAGCTAACTTGAAGCAAATGAAATTTAAAATGAAAACATTTATCGTAATACGGGGTAATGCTGGGCGACAATAGGCACATTCACTTGTTGAAGGGGAGTGCCTGAAATGATAAATTTAGGATAAAAATTTGCCAAGGAAATGCAGTTGAAATCAGTATTAGTCACTGGCGCTGACGGATTTATCGGATCCCATTTAGTTGAGCTGCTGGTTAAAGAAGGTTATCAGGTTAGAGCTTTAGCTCAATATAACTCATTCAACGATTGGGGATGGCTAGATACTATCCCACATCTTGATAAGGTTAAGGTTGTTACTGGCGATGTAAGAGATCCATTCTTTTGCAAAGAACTTACCAAAGACATTGATACTGTTTTTCATTTAGCTGCTCTCATTGCAATTCCATATTCATATGTTGCTCCACAAAGTTATGTTGATACCAATGTCATGGGAACAGTTAACATGTGCAAAGCGGCCATGGAAAATGGTGTGAAGAGATTTTTAAATACTTCCACTTCTGAAACTTATGGAACGGCCCTTTATGTTCCTATTGATGAAAAGCATCCCATGCAGCCTCAATCACCCTATAGTGCTTCAAAAATAGCAGCAGACGCTATGGCCATGAGCTTTTATAATTCTTTTGAATTTCCTCTTACGACTGTTAGACCATTCAATACTTATGGGCCTAGACAATCAGCACGAGCAGTAATTCCAACAATCATTACTCAAATTGCCAATGGCATGAAAGAAATTCAACTCGGAGATATTGCACCTACGAGAGATTTTAATTACGTAGAAGATACTTGTCAGGGCTTTTTAGCTCTTGCCAGATGTGATGCTGCCATCGGGAAGACTGTTAACGTTGGTTCCAATTTTGAAATTTCAATTGGCGATACTTTAAATCTCATTAAGAAAATCATGAAGAGTGATGTCGTGTTTAAAGTTGATGAACAACGTATTCGTCCTGAGAAGTCTGAAGTGAATCGTTTATGGTGTGATAATACTTTGATTCACACATTAACCGGATTTAAACCGAAGTACACAATTGAGACTGGGCTTGAAAAAACTATTGAATGGTTTAAAAATCCTGAGAACTTAAAAAAATATAAAGCGGGCATCTATAATGTTTGAAGAAGTTACGTCTTTCATTCGTTCTATCTACGGCGATGGTCAGGTTCAGTTACATGAGCCACGCTTCATTGGTAACGAGAAGAACTACTTAAATGATTGCATCGATTCAACTTTCGTTTCGAGTGTTGGGAAATATGTTGATCGCTTAGAGAAGATGCTTTGCGAATACACGGGATCGAAATTTGCGATAGCAACTGTTAATGGTACTGCAGCTCTTCATGTGAGCCTATTGCTTGCTGGTGTTGATAAGGATGATGAAGTTCTCACTCAAGCTTTGACTTTTGTAGCGACGGCCAATGCCGTTTCATACACAGGTGCCCATAATGTATTTCTTGATTCAGGTGCAGAGAATCTAGGTTTATGTCCAGATGATTTGAAAAGCTTTCTTAATCAACATGCAGAAATGAGAGCAGATGGTTTTTGTTACAACAAAACAACCAAGAGAAGAATTAAAGCATGTGTACCAATGCATGTATTCGGGCACCCAGTTAAACTTGATGAGATTATGGCGATTTGTCTTCAATACAATATTATCGTTGTTGAGGACGCTGCTGAATCCCTTGGAAGCCTTTATAAGGGAAAACATACTGGGACAATTGCACCGATTGGAACATTAAGCTTCAACGGGAATAAAATTGTGACAAGCGGAGGCGGAGGGGCACTTTTAATTCAAGATGAAAAACTTGCAAAAAGGGCCAAGCACATTACTACAACGGCCAAGGTTCCTCATCGTTGGGAATTTTTTCACGATGAGATCGGCTTTAATTATCGTCTTCCAAATTTAAATGCAGCTCTGTTGTGTGCTCAATTAGAGAAGCTTGGTGATTTCAAAAAGAACAAAAGAGAAACGGCCGAGAAGTATAAAAAATTCTTTTCAACTTCCGGTGTGACTTTTTTAACTGAACCATCAAACTGTGAATCCAACTATTGGTTAAATGCGATTTTATTAAAAAATAAAGATGACCAGCTAAAGTTTCTGTCAGTAACAAATGATGCTGGTGTGATGACAAGACCCATCTGGAGACTTATGCCGGATCTTCCTGCATTCGCAAACTGCCAAAAAACGAGTTTGGTTAATGCCAGAAGATACGAAGATACTGTTGTAAATATCCCAAGCTCGGTCCGAGTATGAAGAAACTTTATCTCATTGGCGGTGGTGGTCACTGTAAATCTTGTATCGATGTCATTGAGAAATCGGGAGAGTTTGCTATAGCAGGTATTTTTGATGTTGCTTCAGAAGTTGGTAAAAAAGTTTTAAATTATCCGATCATTGATATTGATCAGAATATTCCAAAATATGTTAATGAAGATAGTTTTTTTCTGATTACGGTCGGACAAATTAAATCACCAAATTTAAGAATCAAATTATTTGAAATGAATTTGAATTTCGCCACGGTAATTTCGCCAAGAGCTTACGTTTCAAAGCATGCGAAAGTAGGCCTTGGAACCATAGTCATGCATGATGCTTTGATTAATGCCGGAGCTGTTATTGGTAGTAACTGTATAATTAATTCGAAGACCTTAATTGAACATGATTCATTGATTGGAAATCATTGTCACATCTCAACAGGTTCAATCATCAATGGTGATTGTATTATTGGGGAAAGAACATTTATAGGCAGCAATTCGACTATCAAAAATGGGCAAAAGATTGAAGCTGGAAGTCTCATTAGTTATGGAGAAAAGGCATGAATAAAGTCATGATAATTGCCGAAGCTGGCGTAAATCATAATGGTAGTATTGAGCTTGCCAAAAAACTAATTCACGAAGCTAAAAATGCCGGAGCGGATTACGTTAAGTTTCAATCTTTTAAAACAGAAAAACTCGTTTCTAAATTTGCTGAGAAAGCTGAATACCAGAAGAAAAATACTTCCAGCAACGAATCTCAATTCGACATGATTAAGAAGTTAGAACTATCAGATAATGATCATGATGTACTAGTCAGCTATTGCAAAGAGCTTGGTATTGGTTTTTCTTCATCACCATTTGATATTGATGGTATCAGTTATTTGGATTCCTTAGGAGTAGACTTTTTTAAAGTCCCTTCTGGTGAGATTACGAATCTTCCTTATCTAAAAGAATTATCTAAGTTCAATCGTCCTATTATTTTGTCTACTGGTATGGCCAGCCTCAGTGAAGTTGAGGATGCGCTTAAAATACTTAAAGGTAAAGATGTTACAGTTCTTCATTGTAACACTGAATATCCGACTCCTATGCAGGATGTAAATCTT
>CAMASK010000124.1 GCA_945860895.1 Bacteriovorax stolpii | reverse complement strand
CAGGGTGCACTTTTACTAAAAAATCCGGCAGCTATTAAAAACCCTTTCTATCTTATGGCGCCAGAATGGGCACTAATTCCTTTAGTTATTTTGGCCACGATTGCAACCGTGATTGCATCACAGGCACTGATCACAGGAGTTTACTCATTAACCATGCAAGCCGTTCAGCTCCAGTATCTACCAAGAACGAAAATTGACCACACATCCCACAAAGAGAAAGGACAGATTTACGTGGCCGGCATGAACTGGGCATTAATGATCAGTTGTATCGCAGTTGTGATTGGCTTCGGATCTTCCACCTCATTGGCAGCGGCCTACGGAATCGCTGTGACAATGACGATGCTTATAACCACGATCCTATTTTATTTTGTCGCTAGATATAGCTGGAATTGGAGCATTTTCATTGCTTTACCTCTCTGCCTGTTCTTTGGACTGGTGGAGTTTTCTTTTTTTGGCGCCAACGCATTAAAGATAGCTCACGGAGGTTGGCTTCCATTGGCCGTGGGTGCATTCGTATTTACAGTTATGACAACCTGGAACCGAGGTAGAAAAATTTTATCTGAACGGATGCTTGAAAGAGTTACTCCTATCACGGACGTTATTGCAAAACTAATGGGTCAAAGAGTTCATCGAAATCCGGGTATAGCTGTGTATATGGCCGGGCAACCGAAGTTTGCCCCAACAACACTTTCATTAAATTTGCACCATCACAGTGCACTCCATGAGATTGTTTTGGTTGTCACAGTTAAAACAGATGAAACCCCCTATATTGAAGAATCAAACAGATCGCAAGTAAAGAATATGACTCAAGGGTTTTATAAGGTTGAACTTAATTATGGATTTATGGAAATTCCAGATGTCCCTAAGGCGTTATCAAAAATCAAGTTGAAGGATGATCAATCGCTAAAAATGTCCAGCATTACATATTTTTTAGGCCAGGAACAACTGATTGCAACAAATAATGGGAAAGGTATGTTTGTTTGGAGAGAAAGATTATTCGCTTACATGTCTAGGAATTCACAATCAGCTGCAAGATTTTTTAATTTACCACCGGATCAGGTAATTGCAGTTGGTTTAATTATAGAGATTTAATGTTGGTATTGCATTGAGGTGGCTTGGGGTAACTCTAACATAAATGTTGTGTGTTCACTTTCGACATATTTAAGATGCCCACCATGCTTCTCAGCAATACCCTTAACAAAGGCCAGACCTAACCCGGAACCTTTGTTCTTTTTTGTAGTATAGAAAGGCTCTAGCATCTTACTTCTAACTTCCTCAGCTATACCATGGCCGGAATCTCTAACTACAATTTGAACCTTGTCTTCAGACTTTGTAGCAGATATCTCAATCCATTTTTCTTTTTGATTATCGATAGCGTCAAATGAATTTGTGATCAAGTTTAAAAGTGCTTGTTCGAATTGACCTTTGTGTCCTGAAACATATACTTGTTCAATGTCTTTAAATCTTAGTTCTACACCATGATTTTTTAATCGTTGGCCGATAAAAACTAAGACGTTATTAATCATTTCTTCCAATGAAATGAAGTCCTCTGTTTGCTCGTTATTGCGATAAATATATTCACGCACGCTTTCTATAATTGTGCCAATTCTCTCTGCATTTGATTTTATTTGCAATAAACCTTTCTCCACTTCAGCTTTTTTATCCGCGGTAAGCTCTATTCTAAGTAGCTGTGTAATACGACCTATGATTATCGATAGAGGATTACTTATTTCGTGAGTAATACCTGCGGACATTAAACCTAGCTCAGTAAACTTTCCTCTGCCGAATAATTCATCATCAGACTGACCTCTAGCTTTGTTTAGCTGGTCTTTTAAATTTTTTACTTCATTGGTTTTCCTGCAGAGCCCAGTAGCTAAAAAAACTATGAGAAGGAATGAAATTGTATAAATTATGATTTGATAATTTTCCATGTATTAATGGTAAACACATAATGCGAAAAATCAGCCTTGAATTATCCTGAAGAATACAAATGCTAAGTAGTCTGATACCGTCAAATCCGCTTAAAGCAACTTTAACCTAGATTACCTGACTTCTGCTTGAACAATAATTCTAAATCGAAACCTTTTCCGACGATACCACCAATCCATTTCTTATTAATAATGCTGGATTCTGGGAGTCCTGTAGTTAAGATTACATCGCGGAATCCCAGTTGTACAAGCTCTCTTGATAAGTCTTCTCCCTTTTTGTCGCCCAGGTTCGAATCAATATATACAGGGGTCTGCTTGTGATAGGCAGACGCATTTTTGAGAAACTCTTCAAACGTATCAAAAGTATGAACTGTACGGTTAGCTACTCGGCCTTGCCTTTTCCAATTGAATCTAACGAGTGGGTCGTCATCGATTAAGACTAAATCAGCATGCTGGTCCGTATTTATTTGTTCTTCAATAACAGAAGGTATGAATATAGTTACTAAGGTACCAGGTGATAGTTTTTCTAAGTGGATTGAACCTCCCAAAGAAGAAATATAGTCTTTTGCAGCACAAAGTCCTAAACCGTTCCCTGATGTCTTTGTTGTATAACCTCTTTCGAACAAGTGGTCTGAACTTTCAGGGATACCGATGCCGGTGTCACTGATCTTGAATTGCAATCCATCCTTTTGGAATCTCAAACAGATTTCTACTGTCCCTTTAAAATTAGAGGCTTCAATTGCGTTAGTCATTAAATTGCAAAATGTCCTTTTTAGCTGAGATAGACATAATTCAAAACGAGCATCACTGCATAAAAAGACGGAGTCTATTTTAATGACTAGTGAATCTCGATTTTCATATTTTAGCAAAATTTCATGCCTTAGCTCATTCAGTGCACTTTCTATTTCGCATCCGCTGAATATTTGCTTGGCTGATTTATTTTGTGAAAGTAGTGAATCGCAGATTTCATGGATTCGTTTAATACCTATCCTCATTCCATGTTCAGTTTTCGAGCTAACTTTAAGTCCATCAATTCCCAGTTTGATAGCTTCTATCGGAGATCTAAGATCATGTGCAATCTGTATGGCCTGTCTTCCGACCTTAGCATCTATTTCAAGTTGAGCCTCTTTCATAAAATATTTCTCCCAGGATTTTTTGAGTCCTAAGATTTGATCTGCAATCATGCAAAATATAAAAGTTCCTAATCCAAATTGAAGAAGAGAAGTAGAAGAGATAACCCGAAGGTCGTTTAGATTGTCGTTGATGTTCGTTACAAGGAGTACCACAAGACCGAATAGCCGAAATAAACCAAATGGACGTGATTTTATTACACCATAAAGAGCCAGAATTAAAAAGAGCGGTGAAATGTGAAACCAGATTCTTCCCCAAGATGCTGCTTCAACGAGGCTTCCGGAAACTATAATCGCAGTGATTAGACAGGCCCCAGCTGCTGAAGGCAGGAACTTCAAAGTGCTTTTACAATGTTTCGTCATTAAGACTGCAACCAGCCATATGGTAAAGACACTTGAGACTAATGTGAACTTATACACGGTCAGCATATCAAAATAGTGATAGCCAAGCCTTCCTCTACAAATCCCAAGGATGAAGCTTGAAAGACTTATAAAAAAGATCATGACCTGAGCGTTCCATAGATGCTTTGGAGCTAATAATGGAAAGGAAACGGCTGCAAGGACGAGGCACAAAATTGGAATAATAATTTTGGAAAGATTATTCAATAGTTCATTGGAATATTTGGTCGAATCGACTTCAGCGATCGGTGCAATTTTGAAATTAGATGGCGAGAAGCCTTTATTCACCAAGAACTTTGAGTACACTTGAATGATCAATTCGTTCTCTTTTGGCTTAACAATCTCGCTTGACACGAA
>CAMASK010000123.1 GCA_945860895.1 Bacteriovorax stolpii | reverse complement strand
GCCATTCCTTGGAAGTATGTGCGAGTATTGAAACTTTATCTCCTACATTCATTCCAACTTTATGCAGGGCCATTGAAAGTACTTCAATAGTTCGTCGATAATCAATAAAAGTCATGTTTCTGACTTCATTATTTTCGATCCAGCCTATAGCATATTTATTTGGAGTTTTTTCTACTCGCTTCTTAAGAATGCGACCTAGAGTTCGTGGTCCTTGTATCATGGAAGAAGAATCCTTTTTTTACCATCCCGTCAGTCAGAAAAAGCAATGTCCCGCAATATGGGAGCTATTAATTTCATGACATGGCCTAAATTAATCTGGTCCTCAAGTTGCTCTTATTGATCACATGAAAACAGTTCTTATAGTTTCAAAATGTTCTGGTGTCAGCAAGCTCAAATCAAACGAGATTTGGTATCAATTTCACTTTAAAGGGGTTTATGCAGGAGAAGTGCTTCGAAAAGTCATGCTTCGGTCAAAAAAAGAATTTAATGTCACTAAGGATGAAGAATACCTGATGTATGTACAGCTTCTTTCTTGTATGCATGGAGTACTAAGAGGAGAGATTCTCAAACTTAAAATTTTAAATGAGTGTTGGGATCGGTCTTAGTCAACATTTATCGAAACATGATCACCCACCATAAACTGTGGTAAATCAAAAATAGGCGTCAAATCTTCTTTTTCATATTCATTAATCATAGCGATAGAAGATTCAGGTGAGGCATGAATGACTTTTAGTTCACCAATCTTCACTTTATAGTTCACGCGCTTTTTATTATCGTAAGGGTTTTGAACTGAAATAATTCGGAACACATCAACTATGCTATCTTTTTTGATTCCCTGAGCTCCACCCATATTAATGTAGTAGTTTTTACGAATAATTTCGTTCTCGTACCCCATAGAAAGATCCTGGGATTGACTAAAAATCACATAGGTTGCGGACCACATGGATTGAGAGAATATTAATAATGACAGCAGGGTTAAGACTTTCATTTGGCCTCGCAGGGGAATGTCTTGCTAGCCTATCGGAAGTTGGTTGAGGAAGTTGAGGGGGGCTGAATCTAGTGGCGTAAATAATTGGGAATCAAACCATTTAAGTCTTTGTTTTTATTGAAAAAAAATGAACTCATAGGTTAAATCTTATGAGTCCGATTTATTACTTCCCTTCAACCTTCAAATACTTAATGTTGTTATAGATAATATCTGAGTACATAAAGTTCTTCAGATACTTATGAGATAAAATGTAATTTCTCGAATAGTACTGCATGATCCAAGGCAATTCTCCATTTACTAAATTTTCCATCCTCGCCATCAATTGAAACTTCTTTTTTCCATCTTCGATCTCGCGCGCTTCTTTGAATAATTTGTCGTATTCAGCATTCTCAAAATTGAAATAATTCTGCCCTGGAGGAAGATTCTGAGAGCTTAAAAGCTGAAGAACGTTCTCTGCATCTGGATAATCCAGAACCCAACCACCTTGCCAAAATTGAAGCTGACCAGTGCGAGCTTTTTCTAAGAATGCTGGAAAGGTATTGATTTGAATTTCAACTGTGATGCCTAATTGGCGCAATTCCTGCTGAATGTATTCTCCCATCTGCCGACGGCGAGTATCGGAGCCACGAATGTCATACTTAAGCGGAGGAAGCCCTTTACCGCCCGGATAGCCCGCTAGCTTCATGTACTCTTTAGCAAGATTTAAATCATATTTATAAGGCAATGAAGCAGATGGATTGTATCCCGGAATACCTGGGGGATAAATCGAGTTAGCTTTTTGGGCCACGTTATAAGTGAAGAGCTCGATGTATTTATCGATGTTCACACCGTGCGCGATAGCCTTTCTGAGATTAAGATTTTTTCCAACGATTGGATCCTTTAAGTTGAAGGCGATCCACCAGTAAATGAGAGTAGGTGAGGCTTGAAGTTCAATCTGATCTTTAATGATTTCTGGCTTGAGTTTTCCTTCCGGAGTCAAAGCGACATGATAATGATCTTTTGTTAAATTAATCATATCAATTTTCTTTTTTAAGAAATTCAACCAATCGGTTTGTGCCTCTTTAATTACTACCAGGCGAACATTATCCATGAAAGGAAGTTTAGCACCTGCATCTTTTAAGAAGCCCTGTTCATTGGCAAAGCGGTCACCTTCAGTTGGATAGGTGCTGGATTTATAATTTTCAAATTTCTTAAGATCTGCACCCTGAGTTGAGTTGTAATTAGTGACGTAATAAGCGCCCGTTCCAACTTCTTTCATGGAAAAATCATTGTTAGCAGGTCTTATAGCTTCTTCTGGAATAGGTGAAGTGAAGTTCATCGCCAAAGCGTAAAGTAACTGAGGTGATGGACTTATTAGTTTTATAACCAGTGTTTGATCATCTGGTGCACTTAAGCCATCAACTGGGGTAGAGAAGAATAAATCCAAATCAGATTGAACTTTATTTCTCCATTCATTTAAACCTTTTACTTTACCATCAAATAACCAGAAGCCACGAGAATTTGTTCCCATGAAGGCAAGGCGTTTAATTTGATTAATAAAATCCTGGGACTTAACAACTCTGTTCTTTGGAATAAATTCTGATGAATGGTAAGGGATGTCTTTTTTGATTTTAAAAGTATAAGTCAGTCCGTCTGGCGAAACTTGAGGCAAAGCTTCTGCCAAAAGTGGCCTGAGAGAGTATGGTCGCTTTAGATAATCAAATTCATAAAGTGTTTCATAAACCTGAGCAACTGGTATGTAACAAATTGTATCGTAACAAGCCGAAGGATCCAAGGTTGAGATCTCTCCACTGAGGGAAATTTCAATGGTGTCAGACTTATTGGAATTTTTAGTACATGCAGTAACTAAAACGAGGATAGCTAAGGCAAGATACTTCACTTAAGAGCTCCTTCAACGGATTGGATCAATTCCTGAGTTTTATTTGCATCACCTGAGCCTTGAGCATTATCTGGCTTACCACCACCACGACCATTAACGATCGGCATGAGTTGCTTCAATATTGCGGAACAATCAACACCAGTGTTTGTTCTATTTGTTTTCATGATGAAAGAAACTTTATCAGCTTCAACTGCATATAAAAATAAAACACCTTTCGGGAATTTTTCTACGAAGATGTCACCCAGCTTTCTCATATTGCCTTGATCAGCATTGGGAGCTTTCGCAATAGTCAGTGTCATTCCGGCCTTAATCGCCTTTTGATCAATGAAGAGGTTTTGAGACTCAAAGCTTTGAAGCTTGTCATTCAAATTTTCTAATTGTTTGTTTTTATCTTTAACATCTGCAAAAAGTGCTGAAATCTTCTCAAGAACTTTTTCTTCTTTTACAGAGAAATGCTTTTCAACTTCTCCCAGAATTTTAGAACGGTTTAAAAGATAATCAATTGCATTGGTAGATGTGATGGCTTCAATTCTTCTGACGCCAGAAGCCAGTGACGTTTCTACGATGATTTTGAATAACCCTATTTCTGCGGTGTTATTCACATGAGTACCACCGCAAAGCTCGCAAGAAAAATTACCCATAGTTAAAACCCGAACATTGTTTCCGTATTTCTCACCAAAAAGGGCCATGGCACCTTTTTTAACGGCTTCATCTTTTGTCATTTGGGCTGCAGTTACTGGAAGTGAAGATGCTACTGCAGTGTTAACCAGTTCTTCAACCTTGGCCAATTCTTCAGGCTTAAGTGCCTCATTATGTGTGAAGTCGAAACGCAAACGATCTGGACCTACTGATGATCCCGCTTGTTTAACGTGAGGACCTAAAACTTTAATAAGTGCAGATTGAAGTAAGTGAGTTGCAGAGTGGTTACGTTTAATAAGCTCACGCTCTTCATGATTCACTTTAAGAGTATAAGATTCCCCAACAGTAAGTGCATCTGCATCATCAGACGCATG
>CAMASK010000122.1 GCA_945860895.1 Bacteriovorax stolpii | reverse complement strand
CAGGAACTCTTGATGGAAGGCGAAATAGACTGGGATCTCGAAGAAAGGCTTGCTTCCCAGGCCAAACGAATTTTAGTCTCTTTCGAACAGTTTCCGGATCAATCAATCTATACACTAGAGCAACAGCTAGCGAGCTTAAACCAAAGCATGTTGCGCCTTAAGTTTTATATGTCAGATTTAGAGGATTTACTGCCTAGATAAATCTAGACAAACTCCTCCCAATTCTCTTAATTTAAAGATTCAGTTTTTCATCTCAAGTGCCCAGGTGGCGAAATGGCAGACGCACTACCTTGAGGTGGTAGCGCTCGAAAGGGCGTGCTGGTTCAAGTCCAGTCCTGGGCACCATTAAATAAAAACGGTCAAACATTCTCCGGCCTAAATCATCACTAAAATTTATAAGTGCTCGAACCATTCTGGGTTTTAACTCCTTAAATTCTTTGATCTTTTTCAAACAGCAAAGAGCAGTTTCAAATGTAAATTCAAATGATTGGCATGGAGCTTTTAGCTTGAGAGTACCTTTTTCTCTCTCATTTCTAGATTTTAATTTATCTTATCCTAAATTAGTTATTTCCTAAAGTTGTAATATATGATATTATGAAGCGTAGTAGGTGAGAATATCTGCTATTGGAGGAATGCATGGGAGCAAGAAAACTTTTAACAGTTCCAATAAATGGCCAAATTAGTATAGGAAAAAAATGGGCAGGCAAAGAAATTGTCATTGAAGAGATTAATGATTCTGAGATCCATATCTCATCAGGAACATTTATACCTGACGCAAATGCTACTTTCTTTACCAAAGAAGCAAAAAATAAATTAGATAGCTTTAATAATTGGTCTACAAAAAATCCACCCAAAAAAGCTGACTTGAAAAAACTAAAAGAAAAACTTGATGACAAAAAGAAAAACTAATTCTACTCAAAATGAATTAGTGCAAATAGATCTAAGCTTTCCTTCACTCAATAAAGAAATCGAGGACCTTGAAAAAGATGAGCTTGATTCTTTTTTTAGCTCTCTCGAAAAAATTGAATCCATGACTTGGGCCCAAATTTATGCAACATCATCCAAGAGTCAGAAGAGAGGACTTAACTGGGAACCAATTCAAGGCCAGCTAACCCATGATGGGAAGCAAGTTGCCTCAATTCGTATTACCAAGAAATTCAGAGCAAGAGTTATTAGAGACGGTGTCTTTATGAGATTTATATCTTTGCATCCGGATCATGATTCTGCCTATCAAAAATGATCTTTTTATCTTGATGAGTTTTTAGTAAAGTACAGTGATGAATAATTTTTTTTTAATTGTATGCATAGCTTTATTGAGTTCATGTTCTCAATTGCCCAAGAGTCGTGACGAGACAATTGAACGTGTGCTCCAGAAAGTAAGGCCAGGTCTTGAAAAAATTCTCTTGCAGGAAAGTCCTCTTAATCATCCGGAGAAAAGTACTTATCCACTTGTTCAAAAGTTTTCAGGAAGTCCTTTCGTTGCTCGTGAGACAATAAGATCTTTATTTACCTACGATTCAAAAGGTCATCTCGTTTTATCCCCCGGGGACTATGTTTTCCCCGTCATGGCCTATTGTATGAACTCGTCAGCTTCGAGCCCAGCAGGACATATCTATTCTTTAAGTAAGTTGGAAGGTAAGCGAGCAAAAATAATCCGAGAACTTAATTTACTTGCCCCAGCAAAGTATTTTGCTGATGAGATTCAAATGCTTTCATGGAGTCTGCAAAATGGTCTTTCTTATGAAGAACTGGGCAAGTCGGGACAGGAGATGGTTGATAGTGTGCTCCCTCATTATAAATCGGAGCTTAAGGAATCCGTTCTCACTCAAATAGAAAGAAAATGGAATCAGGCTTCAGATCTGTCTGCAGGAATGCTACCTTCATTTAACGAGAGTGCTGAAAATCTTGAAGATGAGCTTGGAGAACTTGGAAAACGAATCCGAGAAATGCGGGAGTTCAGGGAGCGTCTTCGTGAGTTTGGTTATGACTATGTCCAGCTTAGTGAGCTGATCGACACGGCAGCTCGTTCAGAAGTAAGAGGTGGTACGGCGTGGTCTAAAATCTCACACAATGTGTACGGCAGATTCATCACAGAAGGAAGCTTTGGAGAGATTGGTTATCTCCAGGTCAGAGTACTATCAACTAATTCTGGTCGAGAGATAAACTCCGCAGATGATAAACAAGAAGTTTTAGACTTGGTTTCTTTACTGGCAAATCCAAACTCTAATGATATCCAACCACTTTCATTTTCTCCTTTGTATGGAATTGCAGGAACGGTTACCCTTACCCCAGCATTATCTCGACATCCATTGGCCGGAGCATTGCTATTGGCAGCGGTATTAAGTGCAAAATACATTGATTGGGATGCCTTCTTTGACCTTCAAGACCTTTTACAGGATACGAATGATCGTGACGTAAAAAAAGAAATTGATAGAGGGATGCAGGCCTTAAGTAAAGAGCATGACAAGTTAGAGAAGCCTCTGAAAGAAGCTGGTATTATTAGTGGAAAATCAAAAAATACTTCAGATAAAAAGAATGGAGAGGTGAGAGAGTATACCAAAGATGGAGGAGAAGAGCAGCTACAGAAAGACTTTGATAAATTGCCAGGAAAATCCATTAAGAGTAAGACTGATGGTGTGGAGTACAAAGCTTATCCAGATGGAACGAGAATTGTCAAAGCTCCAAAGAAAACGGGAGAGAAGCCTCGTGATGCAACTTTGGAAGTTCAACCAATAAGTCATTCAGGGATTGATTCTGATATAAGAATAAAGGTGAGGTATCCATGAAAACTCAAGCAACAGCAAATGAAGATATCTCGTATGAATTTTGGGAAACGCCAGTAAAGGAGTCAAGATTATATCTTTTAACCATTTTGCAGGATAGTCGGCATGTCCGCTTTTTTTTTGCAGGAAGATTTAATGAAGAAAAAGAACTTTATGAGTTGGCGATTTCTACAGGGAATTCTTATAAAGTGACCGAAGAAAATCAGGGTTGGAAAACGAACGAATATTTTTTTGATGGCAAAGGACCTAAGGGGGATGAACTTCAGAAAAGTCGTACTTTTAAAGTTTGGAATACCCCTTATGCGAAAGACACTTATTGCAGCGGGCTTATGTTAGCTGAGCATGAAAAGAATCCTGAGCATATATTTGAATACGTAATTATTTGCCAAGATGAATGGATTGAGTTCTTTACACGGGGCCAGCCGAAATGGACTCGTCTTGAGAAAGGTACTAAGATTGCTGATCTTATATCTGGTTATTTAAAGGAGTGGGGACCCGATGATGAGTCATGATTCAGTCTCTATACTGCCAAGTTTGTACTTGTATTTGGAGTTCGAAATATCCTCTAGTCTGTTCTTCTTTTGATATGAAAATCAATACCTTGGGCAATACTTTCGATGATGCTGGTTCTAAACTGAGACACTAAGGGGCACCATTTACGGAATAGCTTTTAAAATCCTCAACTTACGCTTCATGAATCTCGGTTGGCGCTAAATAGGCGCTAACCTCTAAGTTTACTCTCTCAAATTTACTTCCAAAGCTCACAACATTCGATGCTCGAACTAAATGTTCAGGAGCAAGATGCGCGTATCTTTGAGTCATCTCTAAACTGGTGTGACCTAAGATCTTTTGCAGATCATAAATGTTCCCTCCGTTCATCATGAAATGAGAGGCGAAAGTATGTCTGAGGTCGTGAAAGCGAAATACCTTATCGATTGGCGAATAAAGGCCTAATTCCCCACGTTAAATAAAGTTTGTAATTCACCAGGTCATCAATCGATTCCTAGTTGTAAGATTCACCTCAAAAACGAGGTGTCTAAATGGCAAGGATGAAAATTCATATGGTTGATCAGAAAGAAATTTTGCGCCTCAAAGGGCTAGGTCATTCAAGGGCCGAGGTTTCCAAACTTTTAAAAATCGATCGAGGTACAGTTCGTAAATACTGGGATGTGGACTGCGGTGAAAATAGTGGAATCTTTTTAGCTTAATCCGGCAAATCAGCTGACTTCATAAAAACCAGTATAATGGTTATAAGGAGTCAGAAATGTCAGGCAAAAAGATCAAGTATCCCGAAGAAACCAAACGCAAGGCCGTTG
>CAMASK010000121.1 GCA_945860895.1 Bacteriovorax stolpii | reverse complement strand
CTACAAATGAAGACGTAACATATGATCGAAACTTTTTAAGGCATGAACTGATTCCGATTATTAAAAAAAAATATCCCAAATATTTAAAACACTATGTAAATCACGCCAACTACATGGCGATGATCCTTCATCTGAATATTTCCAATCGCGTAAATGGAAATCAAATTCACGTATACGAGCAAGGGGCGATTATTGAAGGAAATCATTTTTCGCAATTTCAAGTGCAAGAACTTTTACATTCTTTTTCTCATTCACAGAGAGGGGAAATCAGTTCGCAAATTCTGAGAATGTTAAAGGCGATTGATAATGGAAAAAAAGGACCTTTTCATTTTAGCGGAGGGACAGAAATTTATCACTCTCATCAGTTGCTCATGATCTACCAGCAAAAATTTAAAAATTATGATGCAGCTATTGCCGCAGTACTGCGAACGATCTCTGATGAGGAGATAGGGAGTCTTGCGCTCTTTTCTAGAAATGATCTTTTGCGAGCGTGGGAAAATCTCAAGCGATCCTCAGATGCGATGCTTAACATGCCTGGGCTGGTATTATTATGCGATCGAAATTCAATTAGAAAAACTTTTAACACTTCCGTCTATGATCCCCTTTTTCCCGAGGTGTCCAGGGTATGCAAAGACCGCAATTTTTGCTTTATTAGCTCCCTGAAATGTCTTGAAACATGGCAGAAGAAAAAAAAGAACCTGCCTGAAATGATCAGGTTGTTGCCTCTTTGGACATTGTCTAATCTCTTTTCTTTCCAAGAATAATTCCCTCCCGTATACTGATCTCAGCCGTTTTGACGGTTTTCATTACACAAATTTTTCGAGTCTAAAAAAGGTCACTTATGCGTAAACAACAAAAAACTCTCATGCTATGGATTGTGGTCATTCTGATCATGGCATTCGTCATGAAAGTTCTAGAGACAAAAAATGTTCAAATTAAGAATATTAAATTTTCAAACTTTATTACTGCAGTTGAATCTGGAAAAGTGGAAGAAGTCACTTTTCAAGGCGACAACACAATTCAGGGAAAATTTAAAGATGGTTACGATGGAGGAGCTCGCTTTGAGTTAACTGGTAACACAGGAGATGAAACGTTTCGTATCCTTAAAAATGCCGGAATCATTCCTGATTATAAAAAAGAAGAGAAACAAGGTTTTCTGGCCACATTATTAATTAACTGGTTGCCGATGATTCTCTTGTTCTTATTTTTCTTTTTCTTTCTTCGTCAACTTCAGTCAGGCGGCGGCAAGGCCATGAGCTTTGGTAAATCAAAAGCTAAAATGCTAACTGAAAACGACAAGAGAATTACTTTCGTTGATGTTGCAGGTGTGGAAGAGGCCAAAGAAGAATTGGTTGAGATTGTAGACTTCTTAAAAGATCCAAAAAAATATACAACTTTGGGCGGTAAAATTCCTAAAGGATGTTTACTCGTTGGTCCTCCGGGAACTGGTAAGACTTTACTAGCTCGAGCCGTTGCTGGTGAGGCGGGTGTACCATTCTTCTCGATTTCAGGATCGGACTTCGTAGAAATGTTTGTGGGTGTGGGTGCAAGTCGTGTTCGTGACCTATTTGAACAAGGTAAAAAGCACGCTCCTTGTATCATCTTCATCGATGAAATCGATGCCGTAGGTCGCCACCGTGGTGCCGGCATGGGCGGTGGTCACGATGAGCGTGAGCAGACTCTTAACCAACTCCTTGTTGAGATGGATGGTTTTGAATCAAATGAAGGCGTCATTATTATGGCCGCCACTAACCGTATGGATGTGCTGGATCCGGCCCTACTTCGTCCAGGTCGTTTTGATAGACGCGTGACTGTGGGTCGTCCGGATGTTCGTGGTCGTCATGAAATTATTAAAGTACATACTCGTAAGACTCCATTGTCTGGAGATGTTGATTTAGAAATTATTGCGAAAGGAACTCCTGGATTTACCGGGGCGGATCTTGCAAATCTTGTGAATGAAGCTGCATTACTTGCTGCTCGTTACGGCAAGAAAGCTTTATCGATGATTGATTTTGAAAATGCTAAAGATAAAGTTCTGATGGGTGTTGCTCGAAAATCAATGATGATCTCTGAGAAAGAGAAAAAACTTACGGCCTACCATGAAGCAGGACATACTTTAGTTGGTATGCACCTTCCTCAAACAGATCCAATTCATAAAGTCTCGATTATTCCTCGTGGTCAGGCCCTGGGTGTTACCATGACTCTTCCAAATGAAGACATGTTGAACCTCTCTAAAGAAAAAGGTGAAAACTTTATTTCTTTTCTAATGGGTGGGCGTGTTGCGGAAGAAATTGTTTACGGTGAAATGACTAACGGTGCTTCAAACGATATTGAGCGTGCCACTGATCTGGCCCGTTCCATGGTTTGTAACTGGGGTATGTCGGATAAGCTCGGACCTATTAATTATGCGAAACAAAATGCTGGCATGGTTTATGGTGGTGAGAGTGTGTCTTTCTCGGATGAGACAAGCCGCAAGATTGACATGGAAATCGCCAATTTTGTCCACACAAACTATGAAGTCGCTAAGAAGATTTTGAATGATAATATTGAAGCCCTTCACCGTGTGGCCCTGGCCCTGGTGGTTTGGGAAACTTTGGATGCCGAGCAGATTCGTAATATCGTAGCAGGCATTGATATTGGTCTTCCTGTTATGACAAAGACACCAACTGATGTTCCACCCTCTGGAACCGTAGTAGGTGCCAATCCGATGTTTACTGGTAAAGCGTCTCCGGCTTAAATTCTAATGCGACTAAGATCCATGGGGGTGATGAACATCACCCCCGATTCTTTCTCCGATGGTGGAGAGCTTGATACCCCTCAAAAAATTCAGGATAAACTTAAAAGCTTTGGGATGATTCATGCTTTGGATATTGGTGCGGAGTCTACTGCACCCATGAATCAGGCCATTACCTGGCAAGAAGAGTGGCGGCGTTGGCAGTTGGTATTGCCCTTATTCACACAACTCAAGCATGTAGTGAGTGCCGATACCTATCATCCCGAAACTATTTTTGAGTTAGTGAAATACTGGAAAGACAATAAGCTCCTTTATTCTTTGTTTTGGAATGACGTTTCAGGAAAGTTTGACGGGGCAGTGAGAGATTATCTGAAAGAGGGAAGTCGCTTTGAGTACGTCTATTGCCATAATCGCGCTCCTTTAAGAGAGTTGGCCGCCAAGCATATGGACTATGTAGGCAAAGAAGACGGGCACATTGAAGAAGAGCTGCGTGATTTTTTTGCTCCTTACATTCATGAGAAAGTGATCTTTGATCCATGTCTGGGATTTTCGAAAACATATGATGAGAATTGGTACATCCTGGATCATTTTGGGAAATTTCAGAAAAATATTAAACATGATAGGTGGCTTCTGGGTTTTTCCCGCAAATCATTTTTGCGCAAAAAATTCAATCTTGATCTAAAAGATAAAAAAGACAAAGAGCAATTAGACAAGGTTCATGGTGAGATTTTAGAAAAAGTTCTTCTCAAGGCCCAAGGCGAAGTCTGGGTGAGAACTCATCGTCCAGAATTAATCCTCCCAAGTTAAATTGTTTCATAGGAAGAGTTTACGACAGGTCTTTTAAATTTGTATAATACACAGATGAAGCTTTCAGGACTAACTCTAGAAACTATTTATTTTGAAGACTATCTTTCATTTTTGACTGAAGTATTGGAATTAGAGCTTCAGGAATTGACAGATATTTCAATGCGCCTCGATTTAGTCGAGACTTGGCTCGAAATTAAAAAAGTTCCGGTGGCCCCTCATCAGCTTGCGACAAATGTTGAGTTCTCCTTGAGTTCAGAAGAGTATGAAGCGCTTAAGCAAAGAGTGAGTTTTTTCTATTATCGTGTTGGCCCAACTCGTTTTTTGTTCTTAGGGGCCGACAATGATCTTTGTAGCTTGGTTGATCCCGATGGTCGGGTATGGCGATTCACTTCCTTGCAGCCCAGTCAAAAAATACCGCAGAATTTCCAAGCTTATTTGTAAGTTTATTTCATTTTACGGAGTTGTTGAAAATTTGACAGAATTCTAAATGGCTCAAGATTTTGAGAAAAAACTTCTGGAAAAGGATTTCCGATGAAAATTTCACACTCCCTGCTCGTGATT
>CAMASK010000120.1 GCA_945860895.1 Bacteriovorax stolpii | reverse complement strand
TGGGAACTCCTTTATAAAATTTGATGTGGTAATCTAATTTTACTTGAGAATTTTCTATGCCTGCTTCTTGATTAAATCAGTCCTGATTCAGTGCCACCCACTGCTAACCGTGAAGACCGACCAGAGGAAAACATGGTTTTAGTGGTCTCTTTCATAGTTCTTTTACAGATCAGATGGTGAAATTTGCACCTTGTGATGTTTATGTCGTGAGACCAGAATTCGTTTGATACCCGCCTAAGACAATCAAGAGTTAAAACACCTTGAAATTTTTATTTAAGTATCGATAAGTCAGTAGATGAAGCAACTCCTAGTTTCTCTTGTTTTTCTCCTGATTGTCTCTTCTTGTTTAAAAGAAGAAGTTAGAGTTATTCCTAACAATGTTTTAGATACGCCAGGAGTTCCCGGCGTTATTGATCCCCTGGCCTCAAAGGCATGGCATTTGAATAATACCGGTCAAACCACATACAGCAGTAGTGGTGGAATTGCGGGAGAAGATATTTCTTTAAGAGATGCAATGGAAGAAGGTTTTACTGGTAAAGATATTAAAATAGCTTTTTCAGACAGTGGGACCGATATTAACCATGAAGATTTAACTGGCAATCAGATTGCGGGACAACATCGTAATTATGTTTTCATGAACTCGTCATTTTGGAGAAACAACGATCCTACACCTCTGCTTGATGATGCTCATGGAACCGCCACTGTTGGTTTAACAGCAGCAGTGGGCTGGAACGGGCTCGGCTCTCAAGGCGTTGCGTATGGAGCTAAATTTGGCGCATTTAGATTTATCATCGATTATTCAGCTTCAACGTCTCAAAATTCAATTGTTGCTCGAGCAGTAGATCAAGCCGATGGAGATTTTGATATTTTTAATTATTCTTATGGCTATGAACAATGCTACTTTGTGGAAGAAGACCCTTTGGTACTTGAAGCAATTGAAGTCGGTGCTTTAACACTTCGGAATGCTCTTGGTGCAAATTACGTTCAGTCCGCCGGTAACTCATACTCAGACACTCTTGATAATTGTACAGGATATGAAAATCTAACATCGGGCTATACGGGTAACACAAACTTCTCTGATGATCTGGCCGTTCCTGAAAAAATTATTGTAGGTGCAGTGAATGCTAATGGCGAAAAATCCAGCTACTCAACTCCTGGAAGTGGGATTTGGCTAACAGCTCCGGGTGGCGAATACGGAGATACAGAGCCTGCGATGCTAACCACCGATATATCAGGTTGTACTCATGGATACAGTCAAACTTCGTTTATGCTGGATACTTTTAATGAAGGTACTTCCACAGAAAATAAAAAATGTAACTACACTAGTTTAATGAATGGGACATCTTCTGCGGCCCCAGTGGTGACAGGAGTGATTGCTCTGATGCTGGAAGCTCAACCTCTGCTTACCTGGCGAGATGTAAAACATATTTTGGCCATGACAGCAGACAAAGTAGATTACTCTATGACCGGTACAGAAGTTACCTCAAATGGATCCTATGCAGTAGGTGCGCCACTTATTAACCCATTGGGAAACATTTTAGAAAATTATGTTTATGATTACACTTGGATTCAAAATAATGCTGGGATTGATTATTCAAACTGGTATGGTTTTGGCCGAGTCAATGCTCTCAATGCGATTCTTTATGCGAATACTTATGAGTTAGGTACCCTAGGCACCTATGTGAAAACTTCTAACCCACAAAATGGGGATTGGTATTATATTTCTTATGCTGAGCCTGCTCCTATTCCTGACGGCGATGAACTTGGAACAACCAGTGACATTTTGGTTCTTCACAATTTAATTATTGAATCAGTACAGGTGAAAGTAAATATTACTCACTCACTGCCATCAGATTTAGGAATCAGTTTGATTTCTCCCAAAGGGACAGAGAGCCGTTTACTGAATATGAATAATGGAGTTTATGCGACAGAAATTCCAGCTGACAAATTAATGTTATCCAACGCTTTTTATAGTGAATCATCATTGGGACGTTGGACTTTAAAAGTTGTAGATGGCAGTGGAACCGAATTAGGAACTCTGGATAACTGGCAGATTAGAGTTAATGGTCACAGAATTGACAGCGATGATTCTCTTCCGGAGCCCGTCATTCTTGATTCCGGTATTCCTACTATTTACTTATCTAATAAAACCACTCCACCCATTACTTTCAATCATACCGGAATGAATGATGTTATCAGATACGAAATTTCAGTGGGAACTTCCCCCGGTTCAACTGATGTGGCCGATTGGACATCTGTTGGTTTAGAAGATACAGATGTTCAGTTAACTGATCTTGATCTTACCAACAACACTACTTACTACTACAACATAAGGGCCATCGATTATTCGGAAGATGCTTCACTATTGGTTTCTAATTCCTGGCTTGTGAGTTGGCAATGAAACGTTTATTCATTGGGTTAGTGACAGTTAGTTTAATCATATTTGGCTATTTGCAAGTACGCCAAACTTCTTCAAAAAAAAATAGTCAAATAAAGACTTCAGAGAATAAAAATATGCTATCACCATACCCTACGAGAAAATTTCCACCGGTAGTAAAATATAATCGTAGACCGCCCTCCATCAATAAAGCTTCTAAACCACAAAAGCTCGAAGGTATTATGATTTCTCCAGGAGCTCTTAGAATTGGAAAATCTTTTCAATTGGTGGAAAATTTAAATGCTATTCACAAAACTGCTTATTCCCCTAAGTTCGGAAAAAAAATTAAAGAAGACAAATATTTTGTGTTCTTTAAACCAAATCATTCCAATCAGCCTGGTTATCCTGTGGCCTTCAATGCCTCAAGGCAAAAGCTCTTCCCGATTTCCAATATCCTTCATTTGAGAGGGATTGATTCATCAGAAAGAGATCAATTCAAGGCAGAAGGAATGTCAGAATTCTATTACCACGCACCTTTAAAAATGCTTTCCTTGAATACTTCCCCCGCAACTGTCGTCAAGCAGTACCAATCTCTCAAGGCCAGGGGATTTGACGTCAGGCTTGAGGTCTTGAAAGAGACAGTACAAGCAAGATAAGCCTTTTGGCGACGCATTAATGGTCGACAAACTCTCTCACTTTACCCATTATAGAAGAACTTTTAACTGTTCCTTGGAGATACAAATGGCAAAAATTAAAGTGGCCAATCCTGTGGTCGAACTTGATGGTGATGAAATGACTCGAATTATTTGGACATTCATCAAAGAAAAACTCATTAATCCATACTTAGATCTTGATATTAAGTATTTTGACTTGGGTATGGAGAATCGTGACAAGACAGATGATAAGGTCACTATTGAAGCAGCTGAAGCTATCAAAAAATATAACGTTGGTATTAAGTGCGCCACTATCACTCCTGATGAAAAGCGTGTTGAAGAATTTCATCTTAAACAAATGTGGAAGTCACCCAATGGAACCATCAGAAATATTCTGGATGGAACTGTTTTCCGTGAACCAATCATCATTAAAAACATCCCTCGCCTAGTGCCAGGGTGGACTAAGCCAATCGTTATTGGCCGTCATGCTTTCGGAGATCAATACAAAGCTACTGATACAGTTATCAAAGGCAAAGGAACTCTAAAAATGAGTTTCACTGCGGAAGATGGAAAAGTTCAGGAATGGGAAGTTTACAACTTCAAGGGCAACGGCGTGGCCATGTGCATGTACAATACAGAGGAGTCAATCCGTGGGTTCGCTCAGTCATGTTTTAACATGGCCCTGGTTAAAGGCTGGCCACTTTATCTTTCTACTAAAAATACCATCCTAAAAAAATATGATGGTCAGTTCAAAGATATCTTTAATGAAATCTATGAAAAAGATTATAAGAAAAAGTTTGAAGCTAAAGGTATCACGTATGAACATCGTTTGATCGATGACATGGTTGCTGCCTGTATGAAATGGTCTGGCGGATTTGTTTGGGCCTGCAAAAACTACGATGGTGATGTTCAGTCTGATACTGTTGCTCAGGGTTTTGGTTCCCTTGGTCTTATGACTTCAGTTCTTCTCACTCCCGATGGTAAAACATTAGAAGCTGAAGCCGCTCATGGGACAGTGACTCGACACTACCGTCTACATCAGCAAGGTAAACCAACTTCAACCAATCCTATGGCTTCTATTTTTGCCTGGACTCGTGGCTTAAATCATCGTGGAAAGTTAGATGGAAATAAAGAACTCCAGGATTTTTGTGAAACTTTAGAAGCAGTTTGCATTCAAACTGTGGAAGAAGGCAAAATGACAAAAGATCTGGCTGCTTGTATTCACGGAGATAAAGTTAGTTCAGATAAATATCTTACAACTGAAGCTTTCCTTGAAGCCATCAATCATAATCTTCAGAAAAAAATTAAAAAGTAATTTGAAAGGCTCCTT
>CAMASK010000119.1 GCA_945860895.1 Bacteriovorax stolpii | reverse complement strand
ATAATTCTCTTCGTATCACTAGCTCGTTTGGGGTGGAAGTTAAAAATGCTAAAACAAAGACAGACGTCGCCAAGGGACTCGTCTTTGTGGTTGGTTCTAAATTCAAATCTTCACCTTCTCTTGCAAAATATATTTCACTTAAAATGTCTTTAGGCTTTGAAATAGATCAAATAGATGCAGGTGGCAAAACGGCAGAAGAAATTCGCTCAGCGATCAAAGAACTTTATGCCCGTAAATCTCAACTGAAATATGTGATTTTGGTCGGTGACAATGAAGATGTTGCTTCTAAAGAGTCTGAAGTTATTAATGGTGTGACTGATCACTTTTATGCTGCTATCAATACCTCTGATTACTCTTCTGATATTTTGACCCCAGATCTAAGTGTTGGGCGCTTCTCAGTAACTTCTGAAAAAGAACTTTCAGTTTTAGTCGAAAAATATTCTCTTTATATTAAAGGTAGCTTCACTAGTATGAATTGGGTTAATCAAGTTGCCTTTCTTGCAACAGATGATCGTTATTTAGTGGCAGAAGGTACACATAATTATGTCATTGATACTTACACTAAGGAGCGCGGTTATACTGGCTCATTCCCAAAGGCCAAAGAAGCGGGTGGTGATAAGCTTTATGCCATCACTCATCATGCGCAAACTAAAGACGTGATGAATTCACTTCTCAAAGGCCGCAGTATTGTTAACTATTCAGGCCATGGGGCCACAACTTATTGGGCCGGTCCTGAAATTTCTCAGGAGAATGTCCGCTCTCTTAATTATTCTTCACTCCCTTTTGTGATCTCAAACGCTTGTATCACTGGAGATTTTCGAGAGGATGAATCGTTCGCAGAAACTTGGCAGCGCCATCAGTGGGGAGCTGTCATGTTCTGGGGCTCTATGGATTCAACTTATTGGGATGAGGATGATATTCTTGAAAAGAGAATGTTCGATGGTATTTTTAAAGATAATAAAGTCATCTTTGGAGATATTACTCAAAATGCTTTGACTGAATTTGCTAAGTTTTACGATGGCGAAGGTTTTTCTTCCTACTACTGGGAAACTTACCATATGTTTGGCGACCCATCTATGGACATCAGACTTTAAGCTTTATGAGGCCACCTTCGGGTGGCTTTTTTTTAAGTTTTTGATTTGATTAATAATGCGGTGGTTTGTCGTCTTTCAAACTGCGGGTACTGCTAATACCCATGTCAACATTGCTATTATGTTTAACGTCTGAAATTTCTTTTTGCAGCCTTTCGATAGTTTTTTGCTGGTCCGTCACCACTGCATTTAATTGTTCAATAAAGTTTTCCAGGTGAGCAAATCTTGTTTCAAGGTCAACCATTCTGATTTCAATCATGCATTCTTTCCTAATGAATTAAGTTTTCTTGATAGGTATTTCGTCCGCTTTTAGATAACATGACTGTAATGGAATTTCTCTAAATATTATGGGTTTGCCATGGCAATTGATAAAAAATCGGAAACTCTTCCCAGTGCGAAACTTCTCAATAAGTTATGCGCATGCCAAACATTTGATCGGCATGTTTTGGAAAAGCAAATGGATGAAAGACTCAAAAATCTTTTTATCCAAAGACTCAATTTATTCAGTTCAACAACTGTGTTTATTTCTGAGATTCAGTACGCTAAAATGGCTGCCTTAATCACTGTTTGTGAAAAAGCGATTAATACTCCTTACTATCAACAAAAAGCACTCAGCACAGCACCTTCAATTGCCAGCTTTGACCCTGGAGCTAAGGGAGCCTTCACTGCCTATGATTTTCATCTTTCTGATGAAGGTCCATTTATTATTGAGATCAATACTAATGCTGGAGGGACGTTAATTAATCTTGTATTAGGACAGGCCCAGGAACAGTGCTGTAATACTAATATTCATGTTGGTTGCACTAAAAATGATCTGATGGAAATGTTTCTCAATGAATGGAAGCTTCAGCATCCAAATTCCACACCTGAATTGATTGCCATCGTAGATGATAGTCCGCAAGAACAGTCTCTTTATCCTGAATTTCTTTTGTTTGAAAAATTATTCAAAGACCATGGGTTTAAAGCTGTGATTGCAGATCCAGTTGATTTAGTTTTTAAAGACAATGCCCTCTGGTATGAGGATCAGAAAGTTTCCATGGTCTATAATCGCCTTATGGTAAAATTCAGCTCCTTGCTGCCCGATTATATGAGGGGCAGACAACTAAGTTCAGGACGCTGGGTGGAGGATTTGCGCCGGTGGCAATTCTTTAAGGAGTTTTAATCATGGATAAATGGTGGCCTTACAACGTCGGATCTCCTCCAAAGGTTCGCCCACTTCAAACAGCAGAAGGACTTGGTGATCGTTTACGTCTTATTGCCTTTGCAGAAAGGCAAGCCTATCACGCATTTCTTGAGGCTTCAGAGCGCTTCTGTGAGGCTCCTCAGGAATTACTTGAGGCATGGAAGTGGGTTGCACTTGAAGAACAAAAGCATGAAACATGGCTAGTCAGTCGTCTGGAAGAAATGGGTCAGACTTTAAGCTCTGTACCAGTCTGCTTAAATCTTTATGACAGTTTTGCAAGATGCAACTCTGCTAAAGAGTTCGCCTTGTATATTGCAGATGCGGAAGAAAGAGGCAGAGTTGGGGCCGAAAGATTTGCCGAAGTGCTTAAATCCCGGGATCCCAAGACAGCTCTCATTTTCGCACAAATAGCAGCTGAAGAAGTCAAACACATCGCTTTAGTTACTCGTTTTTTCTGAATGAATCTTTTTTTTGTCCTTTTGCATCTTCTTCTTTTTTCGTCTAGCCTCTTGTCTTTGCTTTAATTGGCTTTTTGATTTTTTTATGAGTTTGCGTGTGCCAGCATCGATTTTTTCAGCAGTGTTCTGAATTCCTGATTTGATCTTTTGGCCAGTCTCTCCGGCAAAAGTCAGTGTAGAGATTGAAAGGCATAAAAATAATGGCAGAAATTTCATGCACAACTCCTTGATGGACCCACCTTAATAACTACTCAGAGCATTCAGCAATCTTTTTAATTTGGCATTGTATGTGCTTAAAGCTTACTCAGGAGAGGCTTTATGCAACTTTTCTTATCGTTAAATGTCAGCGACCTTTCTTTTGAAGATATTCGGTTTTCTAAATTAATTCAGAATCTTGAGAAAGGAAAAATTGATTATTATGCTGTGCCTGTAAATCATTTAAATATTCCTCTGATTCAAATACCGGATGTGGCAAAATACTCATACATCGGGTTAAAAGAATCCTTAAAAAAAATTCTCCCTCACCATAAACCCTTCACACTTAAGCTTTCTGGTTTACAATCCTATCCATCTCAAGAAAAGGCTGAAATGTTGTGGATTGGTGTGCAAAATTCTCGTGAGCTGCGCCATCTGCAGGAAGATCTTGCCGCCACGCTTAATATAAAAAGTGCAACGTTGCTTCATCCGCATATACCATTTATGCATTTTAAAAAAATCACAAATGTTTCAACATTCATTTCACCATTTAAAAATTTTAATTTTGGTCACAATAAAGTTAAGGAAATTAAACTTTTAGAAAAATTACCTAATCTCTTCTTTATGAGATATTTGGGAAGTCTCAAACTTGAATTTGATTCTTACTCGAATGATAATTTTTTTAATAGTCCAATTTGACCTTAGCGGTTTCCGTCAATTGGACCACGCGGACCTGTGTTTTTTTGTGGCGCTTTGAATTCTGTAGCGGCCCTTGTGGCCCCATGTTCTCTTCGAAACATTTTTCTAATGGAAGTATCACTCTGGGCAGTCTGGCGGAAGCTATCGGCAATTTTTAATTGATCGGCACATTTTACGCAAATCCATTCTGCTTCAGTAGTAGGGTTGCGGTGATAGTAGAGTTCTACGTCTGGTCTGACTTGATTACATTCTTCGCAGAAATTTCTTTGTTCCTGATGAATGATGGCTTCGGTCACATGCTTTTTTTTGATTTGCTCACGCTCATTCTGCGCCTTCGCAGGCTTTGGTGCTTGAGTCGCCTTGAGTCCGGCCTTGAGCAATTCATCTTTTAAGCTTCCCATAGAATCTCCATAATTTTTTTATTATCTTAGCAAATTCCTTACACTTCTTCTATGGGACTCTAAGGAATCTTTTTTAGTTGCCATAAATAGTCAGTAATTGTGGTGCCGCATGGCATGCATACTAAAAAAACACTGCATTACTACTCAAGCATGTCAGGTGTGCATGTGACTGATAAGAAAAACATTTAGTAACCTAAGTTATAAATCAAGGGGGGATTCTATGTTTGAATATTCAAAACCTTATTTTAGTTTTTCTGTAAATGATCTGACTCGGGCAAAAATATTTTATACAGAGGTCTTAGGCTTGAAAGTCTCTGAGGAAAATGTTCCTAATTGTGGTCCTATGCTGACACTTCATATAAGTGGAAATTGTGAGGCCAGAATTTATTCAA
>CAMASK010000118.1 GCA_945860895.1 Bacteriovorax stolpii | reverse complement strand
GTGCGCTTTTGCGAGCAAATGTGAATCGATTGATTCGCAAAACCTGGTGCACAACTAAGGATCCAGCAAGACTTAAAGATCATCTGGACATCTTTATGTATTTTTATAATCAGAACTTACTTAAAAAAGCTTTAACACCATTGTAGGCGAGCAGTTATAAAACATTTCATTCATTTTTTTGACCAATAAAACAAGGATGCCCAAAAAGACATTTTTCATTAATTTCTTTTGCAATGACTGGAGGAACCATTTTTTCCCAACCTGGCTCATTAGACACAATCATCTGCAAAACTTTAGATGAATAAATGTGAAGAAGATCTTTGTTGGGATGCTCAACATCTACAATTTTTTGGTTTTCTTTCAGGTGATTAAAAATGTGCTCCAAGTTGATGGGTACTTTTAAATTGACCAGAGATTCCACTGCACCTTTTTCAGATTGATAAGGATAGATATAAACTTTCACATTGTCCCTGAAGAGCTGGCCCAAGGCCGACAAAATTCCGCCTTCCACATTGGAATATTCAGAGTCTGTGAAAACTTGATTGAAGTTATAAATCCCCAAAACTAATCCCAAATGAGGAACATTTAAACTAGCAAAATAGTTAGCGAGTTTATAATATTGAGGATAATTCGTGATGAGTGTTTTTTGACCTAAAGCACAGAGCAAATCCACCCGCGCCAAAAAATCCTCTTTAGTGACAACTCCAGCATCGGCTTTAAGAGTTGATATCGTAATTTCGGAAATCGCTACGACTGAGGATTCTGGCTTATTAATACTTTTAGCAAAATCGGCCAGACCAGACTTAATCATATCGAAACTTACCAGCGTGGGCGGTCTGAATGAACCACGCACTACGAGAACATCTTTTTTATGGAGATGATCACTCGGCAACACGACATTACCCTTCTCATCAAACATAATTGCATGAGTCATGCCCTGCTTTAACAAATGTAGATTCATCAGACGATTATCTACATCTTCAAAAGCTTTACCGCCAAAACGGATAAAATTCACTTCAATTCGAGAATTATCTAAGTGATCCACTAATGAGTTTATGAAAGCTTCAGGATCACGTTGTAAAAAGAAACAGGCATAAATCAGATTCACACCAATGATACCAAGAGCATCCTGTTGAAGCACATTCTGAGGGTCCAGCATTCTTACGTGAATAACGACTTCAGAGATCTCAGTTCCCGGGCAATGCTGAAAACGCACACCCAGCCAACCATGAGATTCATTTGATCGAGAAAAATTCAAGGCCGAAACAGTATTTGAAAAAGCAAAAAACTGATGATCTTTTCCACGAGTGCCGCCTAAGCGTTCCTCTAAAAGTGAATACTCTTTTTCGAGCATTTTGATTAATCGAGACTCGCAAACATAACGTCCCGAAGCCTCGCGCCCATAGATGTGATCGGACACTGTCATGTCATAGGCGGATATGGTTTTAGCTATTGAGCCACTTGCTCCACCGGCCTGAAAAAAATAGCGGGCAACTTCCTGACCAGCACCGATTTCGGCAAAAGTGCCATAAAAACGCTTAGCGAGGTTAATTTTTAGAGCTTTCTGTCTAAGAGAGAGAGAATCTAGCATGGCCGTTATCCATCCTTAAGAACTTGATTTTACGGAAATGAGTTTAAGTTTATCATCATTTTGGGCTTTTTGAAGAGAAAAAAAAAGCACCATCAGCATTTGGATCCATAATAAATACAGAGAGATTTCCGACAAGGAGATACCCCTAAAAGGAAGGAGCTTCTAATGCATTACCTTATCCTCGCCTCAACTTTAATCTTGGCCACGTATGCAGTTATCAGTCTGCACTCTAGAAACATGATTTACAACACAGTGCCAGCAAATCGTCGTCGTCGTCACTGAGCCAAGTATTTAGAAATGACCTCATAAGTATCACGTGAGGGCCTGCCCTCCATGATTGAATTGAGTGCAAGCTTCATTGAGTTCTTCCTCTGAGGATCTAATTTATTAATTAAAGAAAAAGCAACCGCTGCCCGGCTCGCGACTTGTGGATTATAGCTATCAATCTTTTTAATTCTGTCCGCCATGAAACGGTATCCCTCGCCTTCTTTTGAATGAAAGGCATTTAAATTATTCCGGGCAAATTGCAAATAAAGTGACCGTAAATAATTCGGAACATCTTTCTGGAATAGTTTATCATTTTCAAGAATTTCAACACGCTTCAGTGTTTCAGCCTTTGGTGAATAGCTGGCAATGGATCCAAACCACTTCAACATCACCAAACCATCGTGTTTCCATTTTTCATAAAATCCTTGGATTGAAAAATGATCTAGTGACACTCCACTTAAAACATATTGATGAAGCCCATAGATTTCTTCAGTCATGTTAGTTGCACGGGTATAATGATTTTTTAAGATATCCATTGCCTGGATTGTTTCAGAGGCTACAAGATAATTGAGGGCTTGATTCTTAAGCGCACGTTCTCCATAACCACTAGGGGTTAATTCGAACTTTTTATTTTGTGAAAGTTTTTCATGCTGATTCAGAAACCAGTTCTGAAATGAAAGACCTAGCTTCTTTTGTAAATTGCGGTGAACAGCGTGAATGGCATCAAAGTCTGGCTCAAAGATTTCCTGAGCAATTCCGCTCATTGTTGGCAGATCCAAAAGATAAGATTTAAATGAATAATCAATTTTTTCATCATTCAAAAGTTTTTCAAATGCATCTTTGAACTCAGAATTTAGTTCAGAGGAAAGATTTCCTGAGGCTTTATACAAATTAAATTCTGACTTGAAGATGGAATCATAAACTTGCTGAGTCGCCTCATAACGACAATAAGCATCGTTATCATAACTCATGAGACTTAGGAGATCAGAAAAATCATGAGTGTAATCAATTAACACAGGGGCACAGAAGCCTCGATTCAATGAAAGAATTGGTTTTGAGCCTACTCCAAAAGAAAATGATTCTTTGAGTTTTTTTAATTCCACAGAATGTTCAAGGATCTTACCATCCGTCAAAATCCCAATTT
The DNA here is from genome assembly GCA_945860895.1 of Bacteriovorax stolpii. Taxonomy (GTDB): domain Bacteria; phylum Bdellovibrionota; class Bacteriovoracia; order Bacteriovoracales; family Bacteriovoracaceae; genus Peredibacter. The sequence continues at coordinate 1,556 of CAMASK010000118.1, read as the reverse complement.
TGAATGGCATATGAAGAACATTACCTTCTTCAACTTTTAAAGTTGTAGGTGGATATTTCTGTTCAATCTCAAGTTTCAATTCTCCAGACTCTAACTTAGTTTGGATTTTAAGCGTAGGTGTTCCCGGTCGAGAGTACCAATTTTTAAATTGAGAAAGATCCTTGCCTGAGGCGAGTTCCATGGCATTAAGAAAATCCTCAGTCGTAACGGCCTGACCATCGTAGAGTTCGAAGTATTTATCCATGCCTTTGCGGAAATTTTGCTTTCCAATAAGTGTCTCAATCATCCTAATAACTTCGGCACCTTTTTCATAAACTGTGCGGGTATAAAAATTATTAATTTCTATGTAGCTTGAAGGACGAATAGGATGACTTAGAGGTCCAGCATCTTCCGCAAATTGAGACTCTTTCAAACCACGCACATCCTCTAGTCGTTTGACAGCTCGTGACAGCATGTCCGAGGAGAATTCCTGGTCTCTATAGACCGTTAATCCTTCTTTTAAAGTTAACTGAAACCAATCACGGCAAGTCACTCTATTGCCAGTCCAGTTGTGAAAATATTCATGGCCAATAACGCCTTCAATATTTTGAAAATCGTGATCAGTGGCACTGACTTCAGAGGCCAGAGTGTAAGTAGAGTTAAAAATATTAAGACCTTTATTCTCCATGGCCCCCATGTTGAATGAATCAACCGCCACGATCATGTAAATACCCAGATCGTATTCAAGACCAAAAGTATCTTCATCCCACTTCATGGATTTTTTTAAAGACTCCATAGCATGATGAGTTTTATTTAAATTGCCCTTATCTACATAGATTTCAATATCAACCTTTCGACCGCGCATAGTTGTGAACTGATCCCGGGCCACATCAAAATCTCCGGCCACCATGGCAAATAAATAACAGGGCTTGCGGAAAGGATCTTCCCATTCAATAAAATGTCGACCATCGGGCAAATCACCTGACGCCATCCTGTTGCCGTTAGATAAAAGAAACGGAAATTTCTTTTTATCACCAGTCATACGAGTTTTAAACTTTGCCATCACATCCGGACGATCAATGAAATAAGTGATTTTTCTGAATCCCTCCGGCTCACATTGAGTACAAAGCTGCTCGCCTGATTGGTAAAAGCCTTCGTTGGCCTTATTGTTAGCGGGATCTATTTGATTTTGAATTTCTAGCGTCAGTTCATTTTCATCCACATTCAGAATGACCAACTTCTCATTGGATAATTGAAATTTATCTGATGAGAGAATCTTCCCATTAAGTTTAATGAATTTGAGTTCAGTATTCTCTCCGTTGAGTTCCAGATTCGTACTCTTGCCGTTGAATTCAAGTGATTTTTTAATCACCATCGTGGAGCTCACTAAGGTATGGGTCTCAAAAATATCCACATTTAACGAAATCGTATCAATGAAAAAAGCAGAGGGCTTGTAGTCTTTAAGAAAGATTGTTTTAGGCTGATTCGTTTGCATTTTATCCTTCGATAGTAACTTCATATCCAGAATGAGCGCGAACGTTAAATACTCCCGCCTCAAAAATCAGATACTGTCCCTT
>CAMASK010000117.1 GCA_945860895.1 Bacteriovorax stolpii | reverse complement strand
TGAAGTTTTCGAATTTTATTTAATTCCTCTCTCATTGCTGAGTCTAAATTAAACACACCGATCTTTGCCTGCTGATCACGCACACCTGACTCTAATTTATCTCTTCCACCTCTGAATAAGTTGAATTTTGCTTCTAACATTCCATAAGGGTTACTATAAGATTGATATCGACCCGTCTGAAATCTCTCCTGGCCCACTTCAAACGTTAAATAAGGTAAAAAAGACCGACCAAGAAAACCTGTTTTAATTTTTTCTGCCTCTTGAGCCTTTTCAAAACTTAGAATGGATAAGTTGTTTTGAAGCTCGCCATGAGATTGAGCATGGCCTGAGCTCATAAAAAATACGATCACAGAGATAAAAAAGTACATAGGTTGTCCTGGTCAGTATAAAAATTAATCTAAATTATCAAATGCCGCTAAAAGTTCTTTATCGCCCTCAGAAACTCTCACATCAATGTTATAGCGTCTAGGAATTGGCAGTGGGATCATTCCTTCGAAGTGATCTGTTACAAATGCGAGGTCAAAAACTTTTTCCGTGGCTTTGCCTGCCTTACCAGAGATCAAAGTTGCCTTGGCCGCTTTTGCAAATTTTTCAAGTTTAAGAGGACTCATATCTTTGTCATAGAAGTAAATTTTAATTTTACCATCTTTAGAACGAATGATTTCACCTTTATAAACTAGTTCCGCAGCAGCTCCTTTTCCAGCATCCTTGGAAAGAACAACTGAAGTCACTCGTCCTCCTTTTTTTCCAACATCTTTAAGCTTAGGTCCATGACCTTCATCATGAGAAAAAGCATTCATGAAAAAAGCGAGAAGCAGTACGGTTAATATTTTCATTTTTCCTCTCCTTTGAGTTTGTAGTCATCGCTATTTGATGAACTTATTAATTTATCCAAAGAACGTTTCCCGTATTTGAAGAATATTGATGGCGTGACGAAGATATCCAATAGTGTGGATGAAAGAAGTCCTCCAATAATTACGATGGCGACGGGGTAAAGAATTTCTTTTCCAGGCTCCCCTTTTGCAAAAACTAATGGGGTCAAGGCAAGAATTGCTGATAAGGCCGTCATCAGAACTGGAACTAATCTTTCTAACGAACCTCGAATGATCATTTGTTCTGAAAAAGTTTCTCCTTCTTCTTTTACGAGATGGATATAGTGACTGATCATCATGATTCCATTTCGAGAAGCAATTCCACAAAGAGTAATGAAAGCAATCATCGTGGCGACAGATAGTTCTCTTTCTGTGAGATAAATTGCTACCACACTTCCAATCAGGGCCAAAGGTATATTCAGCATGATCTGTAAGGTCAGAGCAATTGACTTGAAGTGAATGAAGAGAACAAAGAAGACACCCAAAAGCGAGAGAATACCCAGAAACAGGATTAACTTGGAGGCTTTTTCTTGGCTTTCAAATTGGCCACCGTACTCTATGAAATAACCTTCGGGCAGGACAACATTCTTATTAATCTTCTCTTTGATTTCTTTTATTAAGCTTCCCAAGTCTCTTTCATTGGAGTTGGCGGAAATAACAATTCTGCGTTGAAGATTTTCACGATTGATCATGTTAGGGCCATCACTTTCATACACCTCGGCCACATCTTTTACTCTGATACGCTCACCATTAGGTCTTGTTTTGATAATCGTTGAATTAATTGTTTCTGCCTTTTCTCTTGAAGAATCATCTAAGCGCATAAAAATATAATAGAGCCTTTGCTCCTCAATAAACTGAGCAACTGTAGTCCCATTTAATGCCATTTCTAGATCTTGTGCAATTCTTCCAGGAGCTATTACATACTTACCCGCTAATTCACGATCGACGAGAACCTTAAGCTGAGGAATCATCACTAATGGTTCAAGTTGAAGATCAACAATTCCCGGTATGTCTTTGAGAGTATCCTCTACTGCAATCCCTAATTGACGGAGCTCTGTCATATCTGAACCAAAAACTTTAATCGCAATCTGTGCTCGAACTCCCGAAAGTAAGTGATCCAAGCGATGACCGATTGGTTGGCCAATATTCACGTAAACATCACCTACAGTTTCAATCCTTTTACGGATTTCTTGCAAAACGATAGAGCGTTCTCTACCACCTTCTTTAAAATCCACATCAATTTCACTCCAATGAACTCCCTCGGCGTGCTCATCCATTTCGGCCCGTCCAGTTCTTCGAATCGTTGACTTGGCTTCTGGGACTGAAAGTATCGCATTCTCAATCTTAGTACCGAGTTCATCAGAAGCCTTAAGTGAAATTCCAGGATAAGCAGCGACACCAATAGTGGCAGTTCCCTCATTGAAAGCTGGTAAGAAATTTGATCCCATTAAAGGAAGCAGTGCTAAAGAGCCTAAGAAAAGTATCCCACAAAAGACCATGATTCTTTTAGGGTGATGAATCGTTTTTCTAAGGAGCTTTTCATCCCAGAATTTAAGCTTCTTAACGATTGGCCCATCCTCTTTATGTTCTAAGACTTTTGAGCGCGCAACAAAGTAATAACAAAGAACGGGAGTAATCGTTAGAGAAACAACAAGAGATGCAAGTAAAGAAATAATATAAGCAATTCCTAATGGAGCAAATAGTTTCCCTTCGATTCCATTTAAGGCAAAGAGAGGGATAAAAACTAAAACGACAATGAAAGTTGAGAATACGATCGAGTTCCTAACTTCCGAGGAAGCCTGATAAATAACAAGCAGTGGATGTTTTGGATTTGCAGCACTTCTATTTTCTTTTAATCGCCTAAATACGTTTTCAACATCCACAATAGCATCATCAACTAACTCGCCAATAGCAATAGCAAGACCACCTAAAGTCATGGTGTTAATAGAGAGGCCCGCGATTTTGAAAATAATGAAAGTAATAACCAAAGAAAGAGGAATAGATATTAAAGTGATAGCGGTAGTTCTAATATTTAAGAGGAATAAGAAAAGGATGATGGCAACCATAATAGCGCCATCTCTTAATGCTTCTTCAACGTTTGAAATAGAAGCTTCAATAAAACGAGATTGCTTAAATAAATCACTTTGAATCTCAACGCCCTTAGGTAGCGTTTTCTTAAGATTCGCAAGCATTACATCAATTTTTTCTGTGAGTTCAATGGTGCTGGCACCTGGTTGTTTTTGAATCGTCATAATGACAGAATGTTTGCCATTAATACTACCTTCACCGCGTTTAAACTTTGGACCAATTTTTACAGTGGCAATGTCTTTTACGTAGACTGGAAGACCGAGATGCATTCCAACAACCGAGTCTTTAATTTCTTCTAACGTCTCGACTCGTCCAATTGGACGAATGAGAAATTCTTTATCATCAATGTCAATGAATCCACCTGTGGTATTTTCACTGATTTCTGACAAGGCATGCTTTAGATCTTCAAGGGAGATCATCTTCGCCTGAAGTTTTTCACTTGATACCAGAATTTGATATTGCTTGAGCTCACCACCCATCACAACAACTTGGCTGATTCCAGGAATCGTCATTAATCTCGGTCTCACAAACCAGTCAGCAGTAGTTCTAAGCTCCATGGGATTAACTGAGTTATCAGGACTAACAAGTCCGACAAACTGAATTTCACCCATGATTGAACTAACTGGACCCATGATTGGGCTTAATCCCTCGGGTAATCTTTCTTTTGCTAGTTGGAGTCTCTCTGCGATTAATTGCCTGTTACGAAAGATTTCGGTGCCCCAATCAAATTCTACATAAATGATAGAGATACCAATACCACTGCTAGAGCGGATTCTAGTCACACCGGGAATACCATTTAAAGAAGTCTCAATGGGCAAGGTGACTAATGTTTCAACTTCCTCAGGTGCTAGTCCATGGGATTCGGTAATAACAGTAACCATTGGTCTATTGAGGTCAGGAAAAACATCCACAGGTAAGTTGGCCGTAATCCAACCTCCATAAATCATGAGTGCTATGGATGTAATAACAATCACCAAACGATTGTTGAGTGAGAACCTAATAATCGAATTAAGCATTTCTAAACCTTAAAAAAAGATAATAACGAATTTTTTGGGCTAAATTAGGCTATGGGGGGCCGAAAGACTGAATCAGAAAAGTAGCAAATGTTAAGCTTTGTTACGTAACTTTCAACTCTACGTTCTGACTGAGTTGAAAGAGCTGAGACTGTTAGAACTTGGGGAGCTGATAAATTCAAAGTGAGTGACAAAAAAGAAATTTCAAATGAATGTGAATGTTTTGGATCAGTTGTTTCATCGTCATCAGAATCATCAGTGCGGTGATCATGTGCAATGTGCTTATGTTCATAATGATGAGAATGGGTCTTCGAAGTGTGTTCTTGGGTAATATGATTAAGCAATTCAGACGCAAGAAGAGTTTTGGAAATTGCTCCAAAAGAAATTAATAAAGAGATGATAGTCGTTAAAAACAAACGAATCATCTAAAAATTCTAGCATAGCATTGATAAACATTTTACTATTTTCTTTGAACACCGATTGTCATTTATTAAAATTGCACCATGTCACATTTTTTATTTGGGAATTCTTAGAAAAGTCTTAGATAATATCCCTATGCCCGAACTACCCGAAGTGAAGTCGCCATCAACCAACA
>CAMASK010000116.1 GCA_945860895.1 Bacteriovorax stolpii | reverse complement strand
TCGGGTAGTTCTGGCATGTGACCTCAAGTATATATAATTATTGATTTTTATTGGTAATACAAGGGCGAAAAGGTTCGTCTTGTATAACTTTTAGGATGTTTCTTGCCAAATATGGCAACAAGTGATAGCTTATCATTATGGATCGACGTGAATACTCAATTAGCATCACTGTGAATGAAATCCTGATAACCAAAGTTATCATAGACACGCATTATGAAGCAAAGCACTCTGAAAGCGTTAACGATGACATTATCCTTAGTTTGGTAAAGACTCTCGATGGCCAAAATTTTGAACCAGATGATGAGAAGCCTCCTTATTCTTACTTTGTTACTGACAATATTCTGCTGAATGACAAAGCATATAAGCTCATTTGGCTTTTAGAAGATCATGAAATCTATATTGGCGTGATAAACGCTTACAGGAGATAAGTATGGGATTTCCAAATAAAAATGAAATAGAGAGAGCACTTAAAAAATTAGAAAAGAGTGATGGTACATTGGCCCTTGGGCCTGACGCTTCAACACTTGAAAAATTCCGTTGGGATTTATGTCAGAAATTTATTAAGTATAAAAAAGCTCATAGTCATAATCAAAAGCAGCTAGCTGAACTTCTTGAGGTTGATGAAGCTAAGATAAGTAAAATTCTTCATCATCGTATTGATGAATTCTCTACTGATCGACTGATTGCCCTTTATTCAAAACTTGATCCTGATCTTAAACTCAAGGTTGGTTAAGTCGATGTTTAATATTAGGGAGGATTGGAGATCAGTAGATTTTAATGACATCGTGTCCTTATACAATTCTGTCGGTTGGAACGCTTACACCAAAGATAAGGAAAGTCTTTTAAAGGCTTTCACAAATTCCTCTTATGTTCTTATAGTTAAAGAGGGCAATGTTGTTGTAGCTGCATTACGTTCATTGTCGGATGACGTATCTATACATTATCTTCAGGACATACTTGTAAGACCTTCTCATCAATATAAAGGCATTGGCCGCAGACTCCTGGATAACGTTCTGAAACGGTATTCGCATGTGAGAACCCACATGTTGCTTACTGATGATGAAGAGAAGCAAATGAAATTTTATACTTCTTTGGGGTATGAGAATTTAAAGACCTACAAAAAGGGAACTTTAAACACCTTCGTTAAAATGAATAACTAATCACAAAAAAACTCAGGGGCGAGAAGGGCGAGATGATTAGTAAACGCCAGTAAACTTCGGTAAAGATCGGTAAGTAACAAAGAAAAGAGCAGACTCGTTTTCACTCTCAAAACACTGAAAAGACTCAGAGCTTAGTTGCACTTAACCCACTTCGGGCAGTTCGGGCATTGCTTATCAAACTATTGAATTTAATAATATTTTTAGGAATACTTGTCCGACTTAAGTCCTTAATAAAACGTGTCTTCTCAATGTAATAAAAACGGTTCGGGCATTAGGCCTAGGCAGCATTTTATTATTCTTGCTGTGACTTTACGTATATCATGGTAATATACAGAAATGAATGTTGAAGATCTACTGAAAAGTTGCGAAGGATGTGACTGGGATAAAGGGAACGAGTTAAAAAACTGGGAGATTCATTCTGTTAAGAAGACTGAGGCAGAGCAGTTATTTTTTAATCAACCTTTGTTAGTATTTGATACGTACGCTCAGAACGAAGAAATGCGATTTCTTGCCCTAGGTGTAACAAATGAAGGAAGATTTCTCACTGTCATTTTTACGGTTAGGAAGAAAAAATTAATTCGAGTCATTTCTGCTAGAGATATGAGTCGAAAAGAAAGGAGGGCCTATGAAGAATAAAACTAAAAAAATCCCAAAGTTTAAATCTGAAGATCAAGAACGTGCGTTTTGGTCAAAAAATGATGTTACAGACTACTTTGACGTTAAGAGTGGAAAAAAGATGAACTTACCAAATCTTAAACCATCTACTCAGACGATTTCAATTCGTTTACCTGAAGATCTTTTGGAAGAGATAAAAGTTTTAGCGAATAAGCGAGATGTTCCTTATCAATCGCTCATAAAGATCCTTTTGCGTGAAAGCTTGGATGATGATTCAGCTGCTTAATATTTTACTTTAATAAAGGCGATTTCTGGCTTGCAATTAAAGCGAATCGGTAAGATAGAATTTCCTAGTCCTCGGCTCACGTACATTTTCGCACGTCCTTCATTAAACCAACCGGAATCATATTTTCCAGTACCCTCTGGAGTCCATAAAGAACCGATGAAAGGAAGCCGCACTTGGCCTCCATGAGAATTATGAATATCTCTGGAAATGTTGGGAGGCGCTCCATGGCAAAAATCAAAAAACCAAATCTAAAGCAAGCTTAAAAAAAAGTAGATAGATTACCTAATAAACTTTTTGGCAAGATCGATGTTGATCTTTCAACTCTTCCTTGTTTGAAGAAGATATCGAGGGTGAAGATTACGGCCAATTTGGATTCAGATGTCTTGGCAGCAATTAGAGACTTAGCGGAGAAGCATCATGTCTCTTATACAATACTAATTAACGACGTCCTTCGCAAAGTTTTTGTGGAAGAAAAGAAAGTAGGATGAGTAAGGTTTTAGTTATCTTAGGATCGGCCCGCACAGAATCAAATACTTTCAAAGTAATTGAAAAGCATTTATCATTCTCAGAATACACTTCTATCGATTTGTTAAAGTATTAAGTTTTACCAAACTCATATGACGGCTATGGCAAAGAAGATGATTTTCTCAAGATAGTCGAGATTATGTTGGAAAGTGATGTTATTGTTTTCGCAACTCTTGTCTACTGGTATGCAATGAGTGGTTCAATGAAGGTTTTCTTTAATAGTGAGACCGAAGGTCATCCGATTCCTAAAAAGGGAAGATAGAGTAAGCAAAGAGCTAGCAGCAGTCCTGTTGATGGCCTTTTTGATGAGAACGTCGGTGAGTATGCTGTAAATTTTTTGCATGAGCAAAGACTAAAAATAAACTTCCACAAATTGAAATCCCATGGCTGATTTGATCTGAAACCTTGTCTTCTAATAAAATTCCCATAAAGACTAGCATCAGTCCCAAGATTGCCGTACCAAGTATCCAAGTAATGCCGTGTTTACGATAGCCTGGAACGAAAGCAAGCGGAGACGTAAACAATATAATGGTCACAACGACAATATGAATCCAAGACGAATGCGCATATTGAATGACAATTGGAAAAAATAAAGGCAGAAATGCCACCATCACACAGTGGATTGCACAGGCGGAAGAAAAGACTATCCCGAGCCGGTCCCAAACAATTTTTTTCATAGTTTGATTATACACGACTTAGAAATCATCGTTTATAAAGAGAATGCTCTAAACGTCTGAATCATAGAGGTTAAGCACGAAAATCACGGCCCTGTTGATCAGTTTCTGAATAACTCTTGATGTATTTGCTGCCAAAGTGGAAGTTGATGTTCGTGGCATGTGAGTAAGCCATTACCAGAGAACTTAAAGAGACTGAAATAGCCCAGAAGATTTCGATTAGCCTCGAACATAAAAAAAGCTTACTTTGAAGAAGTAAAGGGCAAGAAAGTTTCTGATGCTGAAGTGAAAGCGGCCATAAAAAAAGCTGGGTATGAAGCGGTTAAGATCTATCGCAAATCAATGAAACAGATCAACATTTTTTTTTGGTTCGCAAACGGGAAATGCTCAAAATCTTGCCAACGTTATTGGCGAGGCCTTAAAAAATGAAGGTCTTGATACAAGCACTTACGAAGATGGAGAGCCACCTGACAATGCATCTGAGTGGATGAGCTATCTCAAATTTAACGAACAGCTTGATCTAAGTCATCTCAGCTATTCTGTTCTTGGTTACTTAGGGAAAAGACAATTTGATTGAAATATATCTGCCTACGTACCGCTTAGCCGATTTGCGCCGGGCTTTACGTACCATTTGGTGCATGCTTTCTTATCAACAGTTTTCTTGTTTGAAGCCTTTTCACTTAGCATCCACATTTCAAGAGGCTTCATTTCAATAAACTATTTCTTAATTATGCTTTCAGAACAATTGTGGTCGCCCCTATGAGGACTATAGTACCCGTAGTGCCTCCCTCAAGAGTGAGGAGGTAAACAAATGAATTCAGAATAGATCGCAAGTATTAACTTGCGATCTATTCTCATAAAACTATTTTTTATTGATCGACTGCGTCCTTTCGATCTGCTGAGTAGCTACTACAGAATGGACATCCATACATGTGCCAGCAAGCCGCAAGTCTTGCATTGAGCTTGGCTTCTTTATCGCTCACAATACGGAATTTACCTTTCCGATTTGGATCGGCTACGACACCATCAGCGTGACGTGAAGGTGCAGCAATCTTTTTTGCTACTTGACCACCACGTACTTTCTTTTGAGTATCCGCGCCTAGTTTTTTCATCTTCGCATTCTTCGACATACGTACCTCCATTGGAATTAACCTACTCTTCAAGAGTAAGTCACATTCGTACTTATCACAACAAAGACAAATTTTCTTTAAGCCAAAATTGACTAGTTGACTGAAAGTATTGGAAAATCTTTGAAAGTGGTGTCAATTAAATGCCTTAGGCACTGGCTCCTTTTTGTGCCACCATAAGTGGATCCAGTGTTTTATAGACGAGCG
>CAMASK010000115.1 GCA_945860895.1 Bacteriovorax stolpii | reverse complement strand
TTCCAATGGTATGAACTTTGCTACTTATTCAATTAAACGAATTTCTCAGCTAAGGAGAAAAGTATGGAAAAATGTGATCAATGTGGGAATGCGTATGAGCACACCTTTCATGTGACAATGAAAGGTTCAGATTTTACTTTTGATAGTTTTGACCTGACCGGGTAAAACCGGTCCAGAGCTTATGCTATACTGGACCTATTCAATAAGGAGCAGTTATGGCACGCAAGGCTTATGCAACAGAAGAGATTATCAAGCATCTCAGAACCATGGAAATTGAACGAGCAAAGGGTAAATCCATGGAGGAGGTCGCCCGATCTGTCGGGGTTCATGCCGTTACCCTGGCCAAGTGGAAACGCGAATACGGCGGTCTTCAGCTAGATCAGGCAAAACGACTTAAAGAGCTTGAAAAAGAAAATGGCAGGCTTAAAAGGATCATTGCCGATCAAGCGTTGGACAATTCCATTATGAAGGAAGCCCTTTCGGGAAACTACTAGGCCCTGCACGAAAAACGATTGCCGTGAATCATGTTATGGACAAGCTCGACGTTTCAGAACGTCGGGCCTGTAAAGTGCTAGGACAAAATCGCTTCACTCAGCGCTACGAAGAAAAGAAAGATCCTTTTGATGAAAAACTCAGGGAACGAGTGATTTATTTTGCCAAGCTTTATGGAAGATACGGTTATCGGAAAGTGACAGGGCTTTTGAATATGGATGGATTTGATGTCGGAAAAGATCGGGTCTATACCATTTGGCGACAAGAGGGACTGCAAATTCCGCAGAAGCAGCCCAAGAGATCACGCCTATGGTTTAACGATGGATCCTGTATTCGATTACGTCCCGAATATCCTAATCACGTTTGGTCTTATGATTTTGTTGCCGATAGAACTCGTGACGGTCGTCCTATAAAGATTCTGAACATCATCGATGAATTTACCAAGGAATGTATTTGTGCTCATGTTGCTCGAAGAATCACTTCGAGAGAAATAGTTTTCATCTTGGCAGATCTTTTTATCAAGAGAGGATGCCCGACACATATTCGGTCTGATAACGGACCAGAGTTTATTGCAAAACTTCTTCTTCGCTGGTTTAAAACCTTGGATATAGCTCCACTATTTATTGAACCAGGAAGTCCCTGGGAGAATGGTTATTGCGAATCGTTCAATGGAAAAATGAGATATGAACTTTTAGACGGAGAACTTTTTTACACCCTTAAGGAAGCGCAGATAATTATTGAGAAATGGAGGCGGCAGTACAACACAATCAGACCACATCAAAGCTTAGGATTTAGAAGTCCGGTACCAGAAACTGTTGCACCAGACTGGGAGAAGCTTGCCATGTAATTATAGTCTTGATAGTGGTATGGAAACTCCCGGCTGGTCAAGGTCTACTTCATCTTCTTTCGGTAATGCCCTTTAATAGCACCGATTTGATTTTCACCCATATCAGACAAATAGGTTTTTAGAATAAAGAAGCGGTAGAGGATTTCTGCGGAAATTAATCTAGCCTTCGGAGTGTTGATATAAAGCAGCAAGAGTGCAAGGCCAAACTCGGTTATGTCGTATTTAAGACTCTGCCGTTCTTTACCCTTTGCACCTCCTAAGTAGCTGTTTTCTATGATGTTTTTATTCAGCCCAAATTTGGGCTGAATGGAAAGCTCATCTATGCATTTTTTGATAGCTCGCAAAACGTGCTTGTGCTCCATTTGAAATTTTTCAGCAATTCTTAGTGAATCTGTCACTGGCCCAAATGGAGTATCTCTTACCCAGACATCACCCATCACATGATTGTTTATGAGATCTTTCAAGCGAGGTGGTCTTGTTTCAAATGGAATTTCAATTCTAAAGTCATCAGTCATATTTTCTCCTATGTTAGTAACAAGAGAAAATAGTCTTTACGCAATTACTCTTCTATCTAAGACTTGAAGGAAGGCATATGAAGTTCAGTAATGAAACCCTAGTTTTCAACTAGCTCTGCAAATCGAATCGCTAGCAAATATCGACGTACCAAGGGTGGCCCCAGCGCCACCCTTTTTCATGATGAAATCGTTGAAACTTGCCTTTAAACTCACACCCACACAGGCCTAGTAAGCCCAGATTGTTTTAAATCGGGTTTTATCTTCCATTAGGATTTTTACGTCCAAAATTTTATATTCGCTTAATTAATCCCTCGAAATTTAAAATCAGGAGGTGAATCAGAAAAATGATGCGAGGATCGTCTATTGTCCAACACTCAAAGCTAAAACAAAAAGGAGAATTATGAGTGAACAAAAATCGTTATGGTCAGTATGCATTGCCTGTCTGGTAGGCGCAGTTGTTGGCAATTTTTGGCAAAAGTGTAACCAAATTGCAACCAAGCACACGCGTTAACTGGAACTAACTCGCCACCTTAGAAATCGAGTTAAGATCAATCTCAGGTAAAACTCTCTTTAATCGAGAGACATTCTCAACACCAGTCTCACTATCACCTTTCTCAATGATCTCAATCGTTGGAAGAGGAATATTACTAAGTCTGCCCAAGTCCTCTTGGGTCCTGCCTGAACACTTCCGATATATTTTCACAAGGATGGCAAACTTTTTGAGATGTAGTCACTTCCTTAAAATCTAAGATTGCGACCCGTGCATTGTACAAATCATAACCAACTATTCGGTCATCAGCTTCCGCCTTAACTACATCAACCCCGTTTCCAAAGTCGTCAACATAAGTGCTGGCCTCAGACTCAAAACGGATGGCCAAAAAATCTGTTTTCAAATCGTATGACACTTTCATTACTTACCTTCCTGAAATAAAATAATTCCACATGAAACACTGGATAAGAATAAAAAAGTGATGGGAGTTTTTCTTTCTGCAGAAAAGCTTTTTAAAAAAGTGTAACCAAGGAATCAATGTAGAGAATTTGTAGATCGTATAATTAACAATTTGAAACTTGAAGACATAAAAAAAGGGAGCCCCTGCTTGGCTCCCTTCTGAGTGTTTCAACAGTCTTTAAAAACCCTATCAAAATCAAAGATTCCCCTCTGAAAACAAGGTCTTATTCTGATTTCTTCATTTTGGCATTAGTAGGCCGTTTTAGGCGATATTTGGCAAAAGTGTAACCAAATTGCAACCAAGCACACGCGTAAACTGAAGCTAACTTGCCACCTTAGAAATGGAAATCGAGTTAAGATCAATCTCAGGCAAAACTCTCTTTAATCGAGAGACATTCTCAACACCTGTCTCACTGTCACCTTTCTCAATGATCTTAATCGTTGGAAGAGGAATGTTGCTAAGTCTGCCCAAGTCCTCTTGGGTCATGCCGGAACACTTTCGATATATTTTCACCAAGATGGCGAACTTTTGAGAGGTAGTCACTTCCTTAAAATCCAAAATTGCGACTCGTGCATTGTACAAGTCATAACCAACAATTCGGTCATCAGCTTCCGCCTTAACTACATCAACCCCATTTCCAAAGTCGTCAACATAGGTGCTGGTCTCAGACTCAAAACGGATGGCCAAAAAATCTGTTTTCAAATCGTATGACACTTTCATTACTTACCTTCCTGAAATAATATAATCCCACATGAAACACTGGATCTAGTATGCGCCGTTGAAATCCAATTCCCATCATCGCACATCTTAACGACAACACGGAAATATCGGTCTTTCTCCATCATATTTTTCCATGGCCCTTTGTAATACAATTTGTAATGACTCATGTTTTCGTGTTGGCTCGTACAAACAACGGAAGGCTTTTTAATTACCTCCCCTATTATTTCTAAGGTCATCTCAGGGTGATCAACTTTAATGTGATCTTCCCAAACCCCACCGGCCAACTTTATTTCCTCATCATTAACATCTCTAAAAAGAACAACATCCATTCGCGACCTCGGTTTTGTCAGCTACTGTATATTTACCACGAGCCTTCCTAAAAGTATAGTATCCTATACTTTTAAAGATTTCCCAAACCCCAACTATAAGAAATCATGAAGAACATGAAGCAGCGATCAGGCATAAAAAGGATCATTCATCATAAAGCAGCATATTACTTTTTTATATTTTGCATTTCTTCATTCCAAAAAAGTCTGTCCTGAACTGAAGCTTCGTTTCTGCTTTTCCTATCAGCACCTTCTTAAAGAAAAACGATTTTGAATGATGAAAATATCCAAGCCCAGAACGAACTCTCGCCAAACTCTTATCAAAACCATAGATCACTTCTTTGCCCGGATACAACGGGTGGATTCTTACTGGTGTCCCATGGTGCTCATTCTCCAAGCCTCTAACTTTTTGAATAAGCTTCCACTTCTTTTCTGCTTGAGGAAACAATATAAGTTCACCTTGTTTTTCCGAAAGGCGGTAACCAAGATAATTCATACTCACAACTCTAAAAGAACCCAGCACGGTCTTACTCGGATTCAACGACTGCTTACGATTGGCCTGAACCCACTCCTCAATAGGTGCGATACAATTCATGAGTTTTTCCCGACTTGTATCCATGAGCAAAAGATCATCCATATAGCGCTGATAACTTCCTGGCCTCAAGTTTCGACTGACAAAATGATCTAAAGAATTAAGATATACATTCGCACCGAACTGACTTGTAAGATTACCGATCGGAATCCCCTGACCTTTATCTCTTTCAAAAAGCGACTTCCCAAATGAGATGAGCAATCTCTCTTGAGCAGATGATTTAATGATGGCCCTTTCTGTCGGGTC
>CAMASK010000114.1 GCA_945860895.1 Bacteriovorax stolpii | reverse complement strand
GCCTCGGGCTCAGACTGAAAATGATTTTTTAGAATTGTTGCCAGTCAAGATCGTAAATTGACGGTCATGATGGAGCGTTTACGAAACAAGTGGGCTTTTCAATTGTAGAGATGATGGTTACTCTTGGAGTTTTAGGAGTCATGTCATTAGGTATAATGAAGCTCATGGAGAATTCAAATAAGGCAGCCAGATCGATTGAAGTTAAAGACGAGATTTCACAACTCCATAGACAAATTAGTGATGTACTTGCTAGCCCCAATAGTTGCGAGGCAAGTTTATCTGGAAAAACCATTGGAACAAATGTCCCATTTATTTATCAAATGATCAACGGTGCTCCTTCAGCTAAGTTTTCCATCGGCCAGAAAATTGGTGGCAAAGTTGAAATTAAAGCCATGAAAGTTAAATCCGTAAACGCTAATGGAAACGGAAGTCAGGGGCTTTCAACATTGGAAGTTTCTTTTAATAAAATCGGTAGCGTTTTTGGTGGTCAGGATATTAAAAAAGAAATTAGTTTGAATGTGAATCTATGCCTGAAAAATATCCTCACAGGAGCGACGAGCAGTGCGATTCTGTCTCAATGTACAGGATCCGGTAAAAAATTAATACAAGGACCATACGATTGGAATAATAGTAAATGGGGTGTATGTCAGGATTGTTCTAATATTTCGGGGAATATCATACGTTTTTGTCAGTCACAGGGTGGGGCAGGCGTTGATATTGGAAATGTCTCTGAGATGTCATGTGTAAATTTAGGTGGAACTTATGATGAGAATACTTCTCAGTGCTTATTTAACGGTTTGACCCTTGAAGGTCTGTTAACTGCTTTATCTAATTCTCTTCCACAATGTGTTCTTAGTGAGGAGCCTTGTACAGGTTTATATCCCAATAAAACGGCTGATTATAGTGTAACTAAAAATACCACAACAAATGTGACAGTTTATAATCGATCTTGTTACACTCCATACACTCGTAAAAGTATTGGCTGCTGTGAATTCTCTTATACTGAATATTCGAGTTTTAATGGTCCTGTGTGTACCATTACTGCAACTCAGAATGCTGGGGCCATTTGTGGGGGTCAAGACATGAATTCGGCAAATTGTAGTGCCTTTGGTATTGGATGGTCTGGAAATTGTTTTTCAGGGACACCATCTTGCACTACCACCTCTACGTCTACAATTTCTCAGCCCTCCACGGCTATTGTTACAGTAAATAAATGCTGTAAAAACTGAGATAATAAATTTTTCCTTTTTGTGATCAAATCGCGAATTCTTTTTTTCATATCTTATAAAACTGCCCTAAATTATTGGTGCTGGGATCTCAAATTCCCCTGTGAATTCTGTGACTTAGTTAAGTTGAAAATCGCTAGCCTTATCTTAGATGCTAAAAAATCTCTCATAAAATGTTAAGAACCTTGTTTTATCGCTCGTAAGAAAAGTTTGATTCCATTAATGAAAAAGCTATACCAACACCATTGTAAGCGAGCAGTTCCTGGCCTTTTTTGCCTACCAAGGTTTTTTGGGAAAAGAAGCATATTTGATTATAATGAGCGTGTATGTTTATCTTATTAGGATTAACTCTTTTTAGTTTCAACCTCCTTGCTCAGGGTCCTGGAGATTTTGAGTTTTCTAGCATTGAAACTCAAGAATTATCTGAGGTTGTGATTACTGCGTGCTCAAAGGGCAAGAAGCCTTGTTATCCGAATCAAGCTAGATATGGTTGTGTCAGATCCGATTTAAACGAGAAAGCCTTTAAGAAGGCATGCAATATCGTTGAAGAAGAGTACAAAAAGTACGTTATTGATTGTTACGTGAAATCGGGTGCTAATGTTCTTCTTCTGGCCAAAACGACTAATCAAAATGCTTGTGATGAATTAAAGGAAATTTGGACGCAGGTTTGGAGTTCTCCAGATAATTTACTTCTCCAAAAAAAGTTTGTTGATCCTGATAGAAGATTGTCATTTTTTCAGAACAATTTGATGGCAAAAAGAAGTAATCGTGATCAATCTGTTACAGCTAATCAGATCAACACAAATAAAAAAGGTAAAATATACGGCGAAAATAATAAAACGCTCAGAAGTCGAATCATGCTGAATTTAGAAGATTATGAGGAGACCTTAAGTGATTTTGAGTGTGGCCCGGGTATCTTACCTGGAGTGGATAAAGTTCCAGTTCTGGATCAAAGATCGCAGGGAACTTGTTACGCGCATGCCACCAGTTCAATGATTGATTACATGAGAAGATTTAAAATGGGGCGTCAGCAAACCTATGGGTCTCCCTTAATGGCGGCCATTGATTATAAACTTGCCGAAACTGGGGATATAACTACCTGTCAGGATCCCATGGCATCAGGCCGTACTTGTTTGGGTTTTAATTCTCAGATGAAAAATGGATTTTGTGATGCCCAAGAGATAGAAAATTCCATCATTAAAAGTTTTAATCCCTCTGGTAAAACTCGAAAAACTTCCTGGTATATGTCTTGGTCAAAAAGTCAGATTGCTTTTGATTCTGTTGGGTTTAGGATTGAGCCAAATGATCATGTTTTGGACTATTTGTACGTGATTGGAAGTTTGTATCAGGAAAAAAAATGGGAAGAACTTAAAAGGCTTTGGACCAGTCTGGATTTAACTGGCCCTCTGGATGATTGCCGGACTTCGGAGTCCGAGCTTTTGGATCATTTAAAATGGAATAATATAAAAAATAGTCAAAATCTTGAAAGTTTTTACGTCAGTTTCTTTAACGGAATTTGTAAACGGGAAAAAGCGCCTTTTATGGCGTCTTGCCGCGATTATTCAGTTCCTGCTTCGTCCAAAGTAGATGAATGGATTGGTGAGGGGTATCCTTTGGGCATATCCTATTGTTCGGCAGTACTTTCAGATCGAAATTTTAAAGCTCAAGGAAAATCTGTTACCGATGATAAAAGGTGTGGTCCTCATGCTTCACTTATCATTGGAACGGCCAGAGATAAAAAGGGTCGATGCTCTTATGTTGTTCGAAATTCCTGGGGAAAAAGTTGCAGTAGCTATGATCAAGACTATCAATGTGTGGATGGAAATATTTTTATCCCCAAAGAAGTATTATTAAAAAATACCTATAGGATTCAAAAAATAAGCGTAGACTAAAAGTCCTATTTCGATCGACAAATTGTACTGATCTTAGACATGACATTTTTAATGGCCTTACTTTCAAAATTGTCAAAATAAGTTTTTGGACGAACTTTATCAGAAGTAATGATTTCAACAGAGTCCAAAGTTTTTCCTGAATTATCTAAAATATCAAAGAAAAATGTTCTCTCATGCTTTTTGTGGCCCAGAATATTTTTATAGCGCTTAACGTCTGAAGCCCTTTTAACTATTGCATAGTCAAAACTAGCTTTTTGAATCTCATTTGGTTTGACACCAGTGGCGATCAAATGAAGTCCATTCTCTATAGCATAATGTTCTAGCGTATCTTCCCGACGTGAAGTTTCAAGATTAAACATTCCCTTACTGGTAGGCTGGGCTATAACTCTGCATTGAGCACTTTCATCAATGTCCACATTCACCATGTTTAACTTTCCATCGGCGAGGTCTCTTTTGAGATCGGCCATATTTCGGATTTCTCTGCAGAGTTCTTTACTCTCATTGCCTTCAATAATGGCATCTGCGAATTCATTTAAACTCATTGAAGAGTTTTTTATTCTTGAGAAGGTCTTCACGAGGAGCTTGTCTGATTTCAAATATTGAGAATTGCGCAGTCGATAGGCCTGATCAATTATTTTCACCATTTGGTAGTACGGAGCAGATCTCAAGGCGTTTATGGCGATTGGGGCGCCAATACTTACCGGAATCGCGATAGCGAATACAACAGGGGAAGAGACTCCCACAAGGATGCCATAAGTGCCTGAGGCCCCAAAGACTGTCCCTACGAGGTCGTCATTCAATGCCTGATTTCTTCCTTTGGCCTTATAATCAGAGCGGCAGTCAGCAAAGGCTGAACTTAAGATTGATAAAGTAAGTGCGCTGGTTAAAATCGTCTTTTTCATTTGAATTCCTCAATGATTGCATTCTTAAATTAGTGAGAGAATAAATGAGCATTTCATGAAGTGGCAGGAAAAATGTTCCAATGGCCTAAGTTGTTAATAATGAAAACGTTTGAGGTAAGTAATTTATCTAAGCTGTCTTTTTGGCATGATCGGCTTTGAGTTCGTATGATCCTTTTCGATACACAATATTGAGGTTTTTTTCTTTTTTTGCACGAGAAATGAGCCGACTTATTTTCTTCAGGTCTTCTTTCTCTGTTGGAGGGGTCCCCCAAATCATCTCATAGATCAGTCCTGCAGGAAGAGGAGCTTTATGGCCTTGGAGCAAGGAAATAAGGGAATCAAGCTTATTGGTACCAGAGCTAATCTTTATGGATGATTTATCAATAATTTTCTGAAGATTTTTATTTAAACAAATTGAGAAAAGACACTTTGGCCCTGCATACTGAAAATTTTCACTGTAAATCTTAGGTGAAGTGGCCTGCAATAAATCCCAATGATGTTTAGCCACTTCAAGCTTTTTTTCCTCAAGCCCCTGGATCACCTTAATCTGATGAAGCAGAACTGGTGTATTTTCAAATTCATCCTCGTAAGCATAAATGGGAAGATCTTTAACAATATGATCGAGAAGCTTTTTCATATAGTTATAGTTTTCATTAAGGTTAAATTTGCGATGTTTTTTCAT
>CAMASK010000113.1 GCA_945860895.1 Bacteriovorax stolpii | reverse complement strand
CCTCTCCATGGATCTGAGAAATTTGGATCAATTTCTCTTTTGATTTTGGATTAATCAAATTATTAATTATTTCATCCATGAAAATAGGAAGTGATTCGATTAATGCTGGTTCACTTTTTTTCCTCGCCGCTGGATTTATTTCGCGAACTTTTTTTCTCCAAAGATCTATGATCTCATTTTTTTTGGATTTTAAAACTTGGGCCAATTGATGATCAGATTTTTTGGCATCATTCATAGTGCCTATATTCTCGTTTTGATAAATTGCATTTAGCAATGTGCCTGTCCCCAAAGTTTAGATTGCCGACGTGGACAATCAAGTATTTGCCTTTCGCACCTCCGTAGGAGTATAATTCTATTGTATCTAAAACAAGGAGCTTCCATGAACGTTCAAGTCCGTACCGATCATAATATTGAAGGCAGTGCAGAACTTAATAAATATGTCGAAAGCCTTTTGGTCGAACATTTTGCTCGATTTAAAAATGCCATAACACGAATCGAAGTTCATCTATCAGATGAAAATGCCGGAAAGTTTGGTGTGGGGGATAAACGTTGTTTACTTGAAGCTAGGATTGCTAATCATCAGCCCATTGTTGTGAGCCATCATGCAGACAATATTCATGTGGCCATAGAAGTGGCTTCAAATAAGCTTCTTCGCTCATTAGATAACATGGTGGGAAAACTCACTAATCATGATAGTCCAAAGGACTTGTATCAGGAAAAGTCAGAGCTAGAAGTGGATGAAGATTAATGTTTTAGATCAAAATTGATTTTATCATAAAAAAAAGCCGCGTATAGATCAGTAAGCGGCTTTTTTTTATTTAAACTATTCCATCGCCATCTCAAAATGCATTGGCTGATGATCTGAAGATTTTACAGAATACACATTAGGATTTTTTACTTTAAGTCCTCTTACAAAAACCCAATCTAAAAAGTTACCACCAAAACCTTTAGAACGCTTATGACCATTAATGAAATCTACGGATTGAAAACCACGCTTCAAATTTTCTTGAAAAAGATGAGTGATTCTTTTTTTAGTGCGCGTATTAAAATCACCTGCAAATAAAACTGGGCCGTCATGATGATCTATTT
This sequence comes from Bacteriovorax stolpii, assembly GCA_945860895.1. Classification (GTDB taxonomy): domain Bacteria; phylum Bdellovibrionota; class Bacteriovoracia; order Bacteriovoracales; family Bacteriovoracaceae; genus Peredibacter. The sequence goes on along the minus strand of CAMASK010000113.1, from coordinate 3,836 downwards.
CAAAAAAGGCTTGATCCATGTGGCGTACAAAAGCATCGTGATTGGCCATATTAATCCCGTGAACAGAGATAACTAGCAATTCCTTGTTTTGGCCCTTGATAGGATATTTGGCCATGGTATGGGCCTTGGGAGTATAAATTAAAGGCTCTAAGTCAACAGTATGGGTGATGATCACATCCGAAGGATTTACTTTTGAACCGATCATGGTACCTGTGGCATAGTTATGGTCTTTTTTATAAAGGAAACTAATTCCAAAATCCCATACAATTCCCTCAAATGACTCAAAAAGACTAACAAGGTCAGGCTTCAAGTACCCCTCTGAGAGTAAAATTAAATCTCTGTCGCCACCAAGTCTGGGCAAATCAATATTAAGACCCCTCTCCTGACCTTTTTTAATGTTCCATGTGAGAACCTTCATTGATCTAGGATCTAATTCCCCTCCCTGGGCATGACCTAAGGTGCGGTGAGCTTCGTTTAAAGGAATGAGACTAAATTGAGAAGCAAATAGAACTCTTTTTGCCTCAGCATTAGAGATGTTAAATGAAAGAATTATAAATAAGGCGGGAATTAAAAATCTATCCATGATTTTTCTCCAGTTAGAAAACATGATAAGTTAAGACCTTCATCGGCTTTGTGAGGATTGATTTAAGATTCGATCAGAAATTTGAACTGAAGAGGATGAAAGGGAAAATTATTCCCCAAAAAAATTACTTGATAAGATCATGATATTTAAAAAAGTAGTTGAAAATCATCAGGACGATGATTTTAGCGAGAATTATTTTTAGAAGCACTTCTTCTAACTGATCCTCCAACAACATCTCCCAATGAATGGATGGTGATAAAGGCTTTTTCGTCGATATTTTTTGTAAGTTTCTTAATTTTTCCAATTTCCAGGCGTGTAACAACACATTATAAAATTTCTTTTTCATCTTTTGTAAAGCTTCCAGAACCCTTCAAAATTGTCACTCCATGTCCAAGCGTGTTTGTGATTTTTTCACAAAATTCTGAGTGCGGGCAGCAGTTATATAGGTAAGGATTGAGTAAAGTGCTGGTTCAATGCCTAGAATGGCTATGGCGACAACAAAAATCAAAACACCAGTAACTCCACCATCAATAAAGTTACTGGAAAAAAGAAATCCTTTCAGACCCATACCAGCGCTAAGAATGCCCAAAGTGATCAAAAGAAAATTAAAAAATTCGCGAACGAATACGGGATACATCATTGAAGTTAATCATTTGTTAAAAACATCGAATGCTGACTTTTATGTCAGCATTCGATGTTTTTGATACTTTTTTAAGAGCGCTTTTTGTCTTTATATCTATTTGACCTAAGGAGGAATAACTAGAGTTGCCTGCCCTGTTACTGGCCCCACCGCTCCGGAGTAAGTGACCGGATTTACCAATTCCAATACCCCAGTTCCAACAGTTTCTAAAGACCCGTTGTTATAGATATAAAGATTATTAAAGATAGCAGAAAGCGAATAGCTGGCATTCACTGCACCCTGTCCTACAGTCACAAGTCCTGAGGTTGTAGTAATATCATCCACAAGGTGAGTCAGGACTTCAAAACGATTGCTCTGGGCTATATTCGGATTGATATAGAGACCTTCAATCAAGCGCGTATCCCAAGTAAACTCACGATGATTGTGTGTTAGATTAGCTGTAGAATTCGTAATCTGCTCGATGAACCCACCGGCCGGAGTTCTTAATGGAGTTGTGTAGTGCTTTGTATTGGAGTTGTTATTAATAATTAAGTCTCCATAAAGATTGCCTTTATTTCTGACATAAATTGTACCAGCGGAAGCATGTTTTGAACCACCGGTACCACCCCAGGCATTTAATTTTGCAATTTGATTGCTGATCCCGGAGAAGCTACCACCCAATGAAGTCGCGTGAATGGCAATACGACCACCACCACCTCCGGCGCCAATAACATTTGATGTCCCAATACCACCAACTGAAGAAAGAGTTCCGCTACCAGATACGGCGCCCCCATTTAAATAAATGGAACCACCTGCGCCACCTGTACCGCAGTGATGTGAACCAGTCCCAGATGCTCCGTTCACATTGATCGAACCATTCACAACGATATTGCCGCTGCCAGTGCTAATTCGTACGACACCACCTCCGGCACCTCTGGAATTATTCGAATCGCTTGTATAGCCACAAAAGCAAGACTCACCTGAAAAATAAGGATTTGCAAAAGACCCATAGGTATTTGCACTTCCCCCATTTCCGCCATGTGAAGCCGAATACCATGTGGGGTTGGTAACTTCTCTGTTACCTACAGTCTGACATTTTAAATAGTTTCTAGCAGAGTAACCTTTTCCAAGTGCATTGATTGAAGAATCATTACTTAAAGAAAAATTACCTGCCGAGATTTCAACTGTATATTCTTCTCCTGCATTTATCAGTGCACTCGTCGGTGCCTGAATAATACTCGAAAGGTTTTGCAGAATAAAATTTCCCGCCACCTGAAAGGCCTGATTTTTAATCTGACGATAGACGGTCAGGTTTGTACCATCAAGATAAACGTTCCCCTCACTTCTCATGAGATTATAGGATGAAAAATTTGAGTTATTGAAATAAGTATTATTTCCCATGATGAAATGAAGACCTGAGGATGGATCTATATTGTTATAACTCGTATTGAGCACGTTTGTGGTATCAATCTTACCAGTCCCGGTTATTCCAGAAAGTGGAATACTTAAACTGCTTGTGGCAGCACCAGCAAAGTCTCCATTGTTAACTCTTAGATGACCACCATTTAGTATCTCTACACTGGCAAGTCCTCTGACTTCAAGACGATTTAAAATGGCCACTAAACTAAATGAATTTCCAGCTTGTGAAACAGAAGTTGGATCTCCATCAAAGTCAAGCTCAACTCCACTGTGATCTACTACTTTAAAAATCTGATCATCACTGGAACTTGGAGTGGAGTTTTGATTAGTATTTGGGTCTAAATAAAGTCCTTTAATAAATGAAGTTTCATAACCAACTTCTGTCTGGACGGCATTCATTTCAAGATAGCCCGTACCTCTTGCAACAACAGTGCCGCTAGGAACTTTAATTGGGGTTGTGAAATTCTTGGTATTCCCATTATTGTTTACAAGTAAATCACCATGGGTATCATCAAGATCTTTAATGTAAATGGTCCCAGCAGAGCCATGTCTGGTATTACCTCTTCCGCCCCAGGCGTTGAGATATGTTACCTGATTTGTGACTCCAGTGAAGTTTCCAGCAAATGTAGAAGCATGAAGAGCAATTCGACCACCACCGCCGCCATTTCCGTTATTATTCCCAGATGAAGCTCCACCACCGATTGAAGAGAGAGTTCCAGATCCATTCAATGTACCAGCATTCAGGTAAATTGATCCACCGGCGCCACCATTACTACAATAGTGCCCGACTCCACCATACTCACCATTCACGTTAATTGGACCATTAACTGTCAAGCTGCCGGATCCCACATCAATTCGAACAATCCCTCCGCCAGCGCCACGAGAGTTATTGCCATCTGTAGAGTTATTACAAAAACAAGACTCTCCAGAATAGTAAGGGTCCATGAAATTACCATAGGTATTCGAGCTACCGCCATTACCACCATAAGAGCCAGCATAGGGAGTTGAGTTCGCAACCTCTCGGTTACCTACAGTCTGGCATTTTAAATAGTTCTTCGCATAATAACCTTTACCATCAGCTCTAATACTTGAGTCAGAACTTTGCGTGTAGTTCGCTGCCCGAATCTCAATTGAGTACTCTTGCCCTGGAGTAGATAATTCAGAGGTCGAACCTTGAACAATGGTGGAAGTATTTTGAACCGTTAAATTTCCAGA
>CAMASK010000112.1 GCA_945860895.1 Bacteriovorax stolpii | reverse complement strand
GTAAATCTTGTGCTAGGCTTTGATTAGGCATGGGAACTCCTTTATAAAATTTGATGTGGTAATCTAATTTTACTTGAGAATTTTCTATGCCTGCTTCTTGATTAAATCAGTCCTGATTCAGTGCCACCCACTGCTAACCGTGAAGACCGGGAATATGTCAGCTGAAGCCTCGAAGCTCTTAACTGAGTTTTTCAAGGAAGGCTGGTCGTACAAGGAACTTGCGGACAGATATGAGCTGACTGAAGTGTCGCTTAGAAAGAGAATGAGCCGGGCATTGGCCTTGCTTAAGAAAGGAGTTGGTGATGAATAATGATTTGAAAGACTTTATAGATAATACTGAAAAAGTCCCAAATTCACTCTATAGGGATACTTTAAAACTATCCCAAATAAGCTTGAATCCGAAACCTCTGATAATTAAGTTCTTCACTTTGAATCTTATTGGAGCACTTGCAACACTTACCATTTGCCCTCAATATGGATTCGGTCCATTCGCTTTTAGTGCAGAAGTAATGAATGTTATTATGAGCTACGGCCCGGTTATCTGTGGCATTTTTTGCGCAAGTATCTTTTTCTTCGGTGGTAATATCCTATCCTATGCCTTTGTAACCGTGGCCGAAAGAAAGTGGGTAGTAAGACACGGCTTTGCAATGATTACCCCCTATGTTTCTTTTTTGTTCATGCTTGGGATGGGCCTAAAAAATATTGCCCCAGGACATATACACCATGATGTCGCTTCTTATTATGGAAGCTGGTTACTGACGGCCTTTGCGGTTTCAATTCTTTTTTCTAAAGCGTTCAACGAGCAGAAAAGACAAGTCAAGATATTGGCCTAGACTACATGACTGAATAGTCATAAAATCATCTGTATTCAATTGGGAACTAACTATAAAAGGCAAAGAATCATGAATATTCTTAAACGCTTACATCACAGACCTCCCTATTTGATGGTGGACAAGGTACTTGAGCATAGTCCTGACTCCATTTCGACGATGGTGACGCCAACGGGAGAGGAGTTTTATCTCAAGGGACATTTTCCTGGCACACCGGTTGTTCCCGGCGCCATGATGCAAGAGATGACCACTCAGGCTGCGGGACTTCTGATCACTGAGCACTATTCACCAGTTGCGGATTATGATTCTGAATCAACTCGTGGTTGGGCCTTAGGCGTTCTCAGGGCCGTACATCTGGCGAAATATAAAACTTTTGCCCGGCCAGGTGAGACTTTAACCATTAAGGTGGAGATGATTGATAAGCTTGAGAACACGTTTCGATTTAAAGGGCGAATTGAAAAGGATGATCAGTGCATTATGTTCAATGAATTTACCCTGATTAATATCGAAGACAGCAAGCTTCGAGCATAACCCAAAGGATGACAGCTGCTATCAGGGGAGACCCTGGTTAATAACTTTTAGAGTTGAAGTCATTGAGCTCAGAACTAGGATGAATCATCTCGAAATATCGACTCATAACTTGATTAGGAGAGTGTTCAAAATTCTCAATTGAACTATCCTGTACGCAGCCTCGGTTATAATTAAACAATTGGTTATTTACAAAAGTGCTTTCAGACTGCATTCCCTTCAAGAAAATAGCAGGCGATCCATCTGAGTAAGCACATTGAATCTTGTTCTTTTCGATATTTATTTTGGTGCTGCCCTTGCTGATAAACAGCCCGCCATTGATAACATTGTTTGACAGCTTTAAAGAACCAACCTTAGCACCTGACACTACCACCTTTCCACTCTGATCAAATTTGCAGTTCATAACTGTAAGCTTTGCCTTATTGTATGCCGGTCGATACCAAAGATTTATTTTAAAGCCAAAAGTTTCTTTGTTTTTTTCGTTAGATTCAGCTTCTCTAACTCCTTTTGAGGTGCAATTTTTAATCGTGACATCGAGTTCATGTTCTATTTCTTTAGAACCATTATCGCTAAAAGAGATCACCCTATAGGCATGTTTAAATGAATTGATAGAATGAGTGTTATCCAAAATAATGTTCTTTGCCTTCATTATATATTTTCCGTCGTGGGTATCGTCTGAAATGATGGCAAAAGAAGTCTGGGGAGCATTTTCGCAAGTCACATTCTTTATGAGAAGACCATCGACATTAAAGATTCCAATACAATTCATATTTGTTGGTTTTTTTTTGATAATAATTTTGATGTCAGAAATAACAATTTTTTTTGCCGGCACCAAGGGGTGTGGATTTGTTTCTCTTGTATGAGGATGCTGAGCCCCTGGGATCAGACCTGCAACAATAAATGCATCACCAGTGATACCACCAGTCTTAGAGGATTTAATAAAAGTTGCACCATGACCTTCAAGAATTAAATTTTCCCCATAAAGTGCAATCACATTAAAAGCATTGTCTGATGCAAGTGCATACTCTTTTTTCTGAAAGACTAATCGTTGAACCTTGTTCGCGAACGCAAAATCTATTGCCTTTTGAATTGCCAATGTATCGTCAGTTTTACCATCTCCAACTGCCCGAAAATCTTCGACATTAATGTAAGTCCCTTTACTATCACTTTTAATTTGATCAGCTGTCGTGAAATTTTGAAAAATAAAGAATAAGACAGTTATGGAGGCGAGAACGATATATTTACCAATTTTCATAAAGGCCTTAGTCTCTGTGTTTTTCTATTATCGTCATTTATAGGATAAGGTCTTAATGTTATTATTTTAATGCTGCATAATCAAGAACTTGGCGTGGCATACAAGATTTTGCTGTCTTCACCAATGTATGAAAAAATATTAATCTGTTGAGGTACAAAAAACACTTCAAATAGAAAACAAAATCTTCAGATTTATTATCATCAAAATCAAAGCGGGTAGGATTGCTAAAAATTGATCCTTGATTTTTAGCCTTACGATAATCCCGAGAAGCATCAGAAGTGCTAGTCCGCCAGAACTTATAACGAGAAGAGGAGTAAAATAGAGCCCTACCAAAATGCCAATACCACCTAGTAGCTCTAAAGTACCTGTAAGTTTACGAAATTGAGAAAGACCGTAGCGTCCGAACTCCAATTTCATATGATCAGTCAAAAGGCAAACAAGGCCGTAGAAGATAAAAGTAAGTGCGGAAATAAGTATAAGAGTGACTTGCATATTTTATTTTACCATAATGATTTAACTAATAGAATTATTTGTATGAGTAATCTATGATCGGGTTTATTGAGCTTGCCTCTTATCAAGTCTGGAAGAAAAATATATTTTATGGGGATGGACCATAAAATGCCTGAGCAATTGAATCTCTTACCATATGATTCATCAATTTCTCAATCATGACGGGTGAGAGTCGTTGGAATTGGCAACATCATATTCCACCTTTGAAAGTAGAAAGATATTCCTTAACCATGAGAACACTCAGAGACATTTGATTTGCGTAATGGTATGAGAGAGAACTATGAAAAAAATAAAAGTCCTTTCAGTAAAATACGATATGACCAAAACGAAAAACCGTAATCGTAAAGACATGCTGGTCGACGATAAAAGCGAGAAAGCCGTCAGGGCGCAACTTGAACGAATTCATAAAGGCGAAAAAGTAGTGGATATTCGTGAAATCACTTGGGATGAAACCAAGATTGAGCAAGTCGAAACTTTTACCGGAATAGTGAAGTTTTTTGATATTGAAAAAGGGTTTGGATTCATTGAGCCTCATGAGGAAATGGAGGATTTATTTTTTCATCAATCTGCCTGCATGGAAGGTGTTCCAAGCGATAAAGACATCGTGGAGTTTGAAGTAAGTGAAGGACCTAAAGGACTGTCAGCGATTAGAGTGAAAATTATCGACATATGCTAGATCCATTCGTCGAAAGCCATCTAAACCTCCAAGTGAAGATTTCCTATAATGAACATCATGATTTTTTAATCCGTCATAATTTACTCAAGTGCACTCAAGTCTTGGATGTCGGTACGGGAAATGGTACGTTTCTAAAACGCTTGGCCCAAGATCACCCAAACATTCATTTCGTCGGAATAGATAAGCGCAGGCAATGTGTTGATAGCTGCCAAAATATGCTGGCTAAAAACCTAGACGTCATGCAAGTTGATATGTTTTCTAAGAAAATCATCATGGACTTTTCACGTTTTGATGGAATCTTGATGAGGTATTTCTTACTGCATGTTGATCATGCTCAAAAGATTCTAGAGCTATTTAAATTAAATTCAAAGAGACCTTCAAGGTTTTGGATCATTGATCTGGATTGGTCTCAATTTACTTGTGAACCTCATAGTGAGACTTTTGATAAGCTTACCTCTCTTGTGAAGGACTTCTGCTCAAAGATTTCAGTTGATTCTATGGGGGGACAAAAAGTTTTACCTCTTCTTCAGAAATTAAATTTTGAGAAGATCACATCTGAAAATTTGCCTTTCTCCACTCGAACTATATCCATTGAAGAACTAGCACTCTATTTAAGGCAAGAAGTGCTTTGTTATTCCAGAATGAGCGGTAGGGCAGCTTCTGATCCTGAAACTTCTGAGATCCTTCGATTCATTGATGAAGATTTTAGATCTGGAAAATTTCAGATATCTTATGGAATGATTTTGTTGTATGCGGAGCTCAATTAGGTATTACATTTTCTTAGTTTAAAAATTTAGTCCATGCTCCAATATTGTAGACCTTCTGGAAGCCATTTTTCTTAAGCAGCATTTTTGCCATGCCACTTCTTGTTCCGCTGGCACAACACAAAACAACAGGAGTTTTTTTAGGGATTTCATTAAGCCGATTTTTTAGTTCCTGAAGGGGGATATTGATGGTCCCAGGCGCATTGGCGGCAGCAAATTCACCTTGTGATCTGACGTCTACATAGATCGCACCTTGTATTTTTAGTTCCGGAAGCATTGCGATGATTTTTTTTGAATTCCACCACTTGTACGAGAACCATAAACTTAAAAGGACTATTGTCCAGTAGTTGTTTAACATTTCCATAAAAACCATCTTGTTTATTGATAAAGAATGTTATAGAATTGTAATATTGATTCAGAGAATAGTCAACGTA
>CAMASK010000111.1 GCA_945860895.1 Bacteriovorax stolpii | reverse complement strand
AAACTTAAGCCACTTTGAAACAAATTACTCAAGTTAACAGATGATTTAACCGATAATATCTATCAAATAGATTTAATTCTAAGGTAGCAATTATGTCCAAAATCTCATCAAAACAACTTTTTTTTGGGAACCCTATCAATAATTGCAAGTTGCAATGATCATCAATTTGCTACTTTTGAAGAGAGCGGCATCGTTGGAGCAGCGTCAGACAAATCAGTGGCCACAAAATGCAAAACGATCGTGGATGATCAGGACTTTAATGGCGGTAGTGGGAACAAAAATGATCCATTCGTAATCTGTGATTGTGAGCAATTGCAAAACATAGGTAAGGGTAAATTCTCCAATGGAGTTCTTTCGTATCCCTACATGGATAGAAATTTTATTTTAGGCGCATCTCTAGATCTTGGTTATCAGTGCAAATCAGAATTCCTTCCAATCGGTAGTACTTTATTAGCAGTTAAAACAGCCGATAAACTTACGGTTAATTCAAAACGATATGAGCAATACGTGACGGATTCATTCCATGTCTTTAATGCCTCTGGCTCACAGATGATGGATTTACTCATCGCTGTTCCTGATGGTTTAACTGGCTTATCATTTATACCAGCAGCATTCACCGGTAACTTCAATGGCAATGGCTACGCCCTATCCGGAAATTTATTTCCATCTTTTAGTAAACAATTTGGTCTTTTTTCCTTACTAGGGGAAGGTGCCAAAGTTTCGAATCTCATTTTTAGCGATTTGCATATTTATAAGCCAGGCGCTGCAAACTATTCATTTGTTGCTTCAGCTATTGCAAGTGAGGACTATCTAAATTATTTTCATCCATCAGCCACTTTATACAAACAAATATACGAAATTCGGGAAGCTGCTTTATCAGAAACGGTGTATGACAATACAATTGAAATCTCTGACATCACAATTGAAAATTCTTCCTTAATAGGTGCGTATGCAGAGAATGGACTTTTAGTTAGTGCCATTATTACTGGAAGCAATACTGCCGTTCAAATTAAAAATAATAAAATTAAAAATACTAAATTCATCTTAGGACCCAAGTCAAATAAAGAAGGATCTATTTCTAGATATTCAAAACAAAACTACATTCAAAATAATGGCGTAGGCATCGGGATGGTTAATACCTATGGAAGCCTTTTAAATATTTCTAATAATATTTTTGACGGAATTTTAATCCATAACTCCTCGACCACCGCTGGTGGAACTGATGCATTTGGAGATGAGAGCCAATGGTCCAACGCGATTCTTGCCGCTAGTATTTGGGATATGCAAAAAGGTTCTAGTATCAACATAAACAACAATATTGTCGTAAATTCAGATTTCACGACAGTCTCTGCCTTATATTCTGACGGAGTTCTTTTAGGCTATACAGGTGCTTAGTATGAGTCTGCATGGGAGCTAAAAAATAATTATATTGCTAACATCCAAATGGAAAGCGCTTTGGATTCATTCGCTAATGCATGGGCCACTGGCACATTCGGTGAAACTGATTTTGCTGGCGATGTTAATTTTTTGGTTGATGGGCTAGTGATTAAAAATTTAAACATAGTAGATCATAATTCTTATGGTGGTAGTGGCGATATAGGTTTAGCGTTCTCGGCTATCTATAATGATGGGGGAACATTTAATGTAAAAAACACCTACGTTCAAGGCAGCATTCAATTCGATGGAGAAAAAACAGAAGGTATATATCAACTTGCCGGTCTAGTCGCATCCTTAAATAGTCAAGAGACTAAGATCAATTTTAAAAATATTCTGATTGATGTTGAATTTGGCTTACCAGGTGAAAAAGCTTATGGAATAGGTGGTCTCATTGGTAAATGGAGATATTCAAAAAGTTTGATATTAGAAAATATTTTTGCCAAGACTACTTTTTCTGAGTTGAACGAGACTGGAGCGAGTAACATTGGTGCTATTATTGGTGACAACAGTGGTAACTATGCTGATGTGTTTGATGCCTCTAAGCTGTCTTCTTCGGCTTTTTATCCTGATCCGATGATTACTGCTGGACTTGATATTAATGCGAACGGACTTCAAGCTTCAGAATTGTATATGTATTTGGTTGATGAGAAACTTATACCACCCTCAGTTTATTTTTATGATGCTAACTGGGATGGTGTTCTAAATCCTGATCTGAATGGTAACGGAGTTTTCGGCGAAGAATACACTGAAAATGATTTGCCAGTTATTGAAGACAAGATCTACGACTCAACTTCTGCAGACTATAAATTTGCTTACAACTCTGAAGTGTTTAGCTTCAAAAACGTTTATGGTTACTCTAACAATGACAATTTTAATAAAACCGATGGTTCTGCAAATCCCATCGTCTTTATGTTGCCTGCATCCAGCCTTAATTTAAATGACGTCAAACTATACCAAGGTTTTTTAGAAGATTCATTCTGGAGAAAAAAATCTTCAGCTTCTAGAACTCCAGCAGGCACTGAATATAAAACTTTGGATGCCCCAATCATTCCGACCCTGGTTCCAACTGCATTAGGCTTGTAGAACTAAAGCCGTACTATAAACCCTCACTCAAAATCCTAGCTGACCAACTATCAGACACTGTCTGAAATAACTACAGCCTAATCTACTAATTCTCCAATTAAATCAAGCACTTGATTCAAGTTTTTTGGCATTCGGCTTGCTATATATAAGGCACAGGGGAAATAAAATGAAAAAGAATCATAACAAAAACATCGCTACCTTCGCTTTAAGCCTACTCGCTCTTGTTGGTACTTACAATGCCCTTATGATTAATTCAAACTCTTTACTTTCTGCTCAAGATGCCAAAAATTTTAAAAGACTTGATGAAGTTTACGGCATCGTAAAAGAAGGCAGAACTCCTGCAGTTACTTCAAATTGGAAAGTTGTCTCTAAAACAGCTATCAAAGCTTCTCCAGTCGCTTTGATTAATAAAGTTGAATCTTCTGTATCTACAAGTTCTGAGTTTGAAGCTGAAGCAGCTATCGTTGAATCACTTGATCTTAAATTAGTTGAAGTTATCAATCCTAAGAAATGGGAAGCTGGTGTTAAAGCCTCTGATTTCAACGGAACCATCGCAACCAGCAATGGAATCATTGAAAGCCTAAAAGCGAATTTACCAGAAGGTATGGCGATCGATATCTCTTTCTCTGAACTTACTGGTAACACTTTTCAATATGATCTTAATGGTGATGTTTTTGCTGGTATGATGTACCAGGTTGATCAAAATTCATACATGATCACCCTTACAAATGGCCCACTTGAAGGTACACGTATGCGCTTCTCTGGCGATGCTCAGAATTTAGAAGCTCAGCAAGATTATCTAGCCGAAACTCACAATGTTGAAATCGGAGCTTTTGGTTCTGAGAATGAAATGATTGAATCAACTGAAGCAGTGGCTAAATCGGCAGTAACATCTGAAAATGCTTCTTTTAACTTCTAATAAATGAAAGTTATCTCCCCTTCACTCCCACCTGAATCACTTTGGAGTGATTTACTAGATATCCGGTTGTAAAGAAGTAATTTTGCCGCATGTCATTCATAGATAATTCACACCCTCTGTGCTAGCCTATCCCGACTTAAATCAGCCCAAGGGAAAGCTATGCGTGCACAAGAAATTCGGAATGCATTTTCAAATTATTTTATCAAGCAAGGACATCTGAAAGTAAAATCTTCCAGCTTGGTCCCGCATAATGATCCAACTATTCTTTTTGCCAATTCTGGAATGAATCAATTCAAAGATAATTTTACCGGTAAAGCGACTCCGGAGAATCGTCGTGCAGTGACTATTCAAAAATGCGTCCGTGCTGGTGGTAAGCATAATGATTTAGAAAACGTTGGTTTCACCGCCCGTCACCACACTTTCTTTGAAATGCTTGGTAACTTTTCTTTTGGCGATTACTTTAAGAAAGAAGCCATCAAGTTTGCCTGGGAATTATTAACTGTTGAATTAAAAATTCCAAAAGACAAACTTCTTATTACTGTTCATGACTCGGATGATGAGGCGATGAATATCTGGAACAAAGATATTGGTGTTCCATTAGATCGAATTTTCAAACTTGGCGATAAATCTAACTTCTGGGAAATGGGTGACGTTGGACCTTGTGGTCCTTGTTCAGAAATTTTTTATGATCATGGTCCTGAGAGATCATCAGGGGTACCGGCCGGCCATCAAGAGATTGATGATGAAGGCAGATACGTAGAAATCTGGAACTTAGTTTTCATGCAGTATGAAAAATATAAAGAAGGCAATGAGATCAAGAGAAAGTCTCTTCCAAAACCTTCAGTTGATACAGGTGCGGGCCTTGAACGCGTGGCTGCAGTTCTTCAAGGTAAATACTACAACTACGATACAGATGTTTTCGCTCCTATTATGGACACTATTGGTAAATTCTCTGGTAAAAAATATGAATCAACCAATGATGAAAAAATAAAAGCTTCTTTCAGAGTGGTAGCCGATCACATCAGATCATCAACAATGCTGATCACTGATGGTTGCCTACCATCAAATGATGGTCGTGGTTACGTACTTAGAAAAATTATACGTCGTGGAGTAACTCACTTATTAAAACTTGGTGTTACTGAAACTTCTTTCTATAAACTTGTTCCAGCCGTTTTTGAAACATTGGGTAAAGAATACCCTGATAATGCCAGCAGCTCAGCTTTAGCTGAAAAACTTTTAAAGTCAGAAGAAGAGCGTTTTAAGTCTACACTTGAAAAAGGTTTTAAAATTTTCAATGACTTCTCAACTAAGAATCCAACTCTTAAAGAAATCCCGGGCGAAGTAGCTTTCAAGATGAAAGATGAAATTGGCTTTCCTATTGATGAACTAGAATTACTTGCAAAAGATCTCGGTCTTTCTATCGATATGAAAGGTTACGAAGAATTGATGAGTAAACAGAGAGAACTCTCTAAGAAAAATAAAAAATTTGGTGTTCAAGAAGACAATCTTAAACTCTTCTACGGCATCAAAGAAAAATTTGGTGAAACGAATTTTATTGGTTACGAAGAAGTAGTTGGTCAGGCCAAGCTTCTGGCCAAAGAAGAGATCGACGGTAAATTTTATCTCGTTTTCGATAAAACTCCTTTCTATGGTGAAGGCGGCGGTCAGTTAGGCGATAAGGGTGATATCCATTCAAAAGAAGGGAAACTTGCCACTATCACTGAAACCCAAAAGCCAGTTGATGGACTTCATGTGCATGCGTCTGATG
>CAMASK010000110.1 GCA_945860895.1 Bacteriovorax stolpii | reverse complement strand
AGAGTAGAGATAAAAATTAATTTGAGAATTTTCAACCAAAGCTCGATTGAAATCTTTAATGGTCAAGATATCCTGCGGTAAAAATTTTACCATCTTTCTGCCGTAAGAATCAAGGTTCGATTCAGGGTCTTGAAGGATGGATGCACATTCATTAAAAGCATTTTCCTGAATATCCACATCATCTAAAAAAAGCTCAAGGCCAGCAGCTTTGCAGTGACGTAGATCATAGGGAGCAGTATTACGATCCACCCAGCCGATCACTCGATCGGCCCATCTAGTAGAATATTTCTCACTCGGTTCTTCAAAAAATGTTTTTACATAGAAGGCTAGCCCATCATGATTAAGTCCATTCTCATCAACTACGATGTTGAGCCACTGATGCATCTTAAACCAGTTGTTTGAGGAACCCAAAAACGAGGACATAATGTCTTGGGAAATTTCATATCCACAAGCTGTTTGCCTATCGAGCTTACCGTAATTAAAACACATCGAAAGCTTCAGGCCAAAAGTTAACTCTTCAATTGCTCTAGCATCTTCAGGATATTGACGTAAATATTCATTTAAAACTCTTACCTGAGAAGCAATTCGAAATTTGAAGCGATCAAAAGGATTTGAATTAATTGTGTTCCCATGAGCAAAGGCAGCTTTAACCGAACTGGGATAAAGAGTGACGTATTTATGAACAATGTGAGCACCGTAACTCTGACCAAAAATAATCCATGGTTTGTTCCCAATGAGTGCCTTTCTTACAGCCTCAGAGTCAGCGACAATCCCAAGGCTTCCATAATAGATTAAACGCTCAAGAATCTCATCCGAGCTTCCTTGAGGATAAAAATCAGAACAACCTGTCCCCCGTTGATCAATGAATACAAATGAAAGATCATTTTTCGGATCAAAGGTATTTTTTCCTCGGCTCAATAAATAGAAAGCATCATGGCTGTGTTGTCCAGGACCACCATTAAAAAAAACCACAGGCGTTTTATTTGCTTGAACTTTTCCATAATAAAAAACTTTAATTTTTTTGCCATCCAAATCATCTGGATTTTCAGGAACTATTACAGTCCCTTGAGTCCAATCTTTCGGAATTTCAGTTTTAAATGTTCCGCAAGGATTTTCCTCATCCAGACCCTGGGCTTGAGAAGTTAAGGGGGCAAAGGCCAGCAAGAGCCAAAAAAAGGAAATAAGCGTTTTCATGGGGACAAAAATAACATGTCCTTGAAATGGTTAAGAATAAATGTAAAAAAGCAGGTATTATTTACAAGACCATCTCATCATTCACCATGCTAATTGAGTGCCAATAATCAGTGGAATTGTCTTAAAAATCATTTTCGCTCCAGTCTCTTGGCGATTTTCTTTTCCATATTATAGATACTTACTCCCCCCCTTTAGTTTTTTTTATCTTTGATCTTATACTGAAGAACCTCTGATGATCAGGAGCAGAAATTGAAAAGACTCTTACTTGCGGCCATTATCATGGTTAGTACCTCAGCTTCATCCAGAGTTGAGTTCACTGGTTCGGGTAAAACTATAATTGAGTTTAGAGAACATTACGGTAAGCATGGAAACAACGTCGCCAAATGGGATGCGAGGTTGGTTGGTAATTCAAGAATCCAGAAAGTCCAATTGAGCCAAAAGGAAGTAATCAATTACAGATTCATGAGTCCAAGTGAATTACTGCGCACCTTGCGGGAGCCTGCCGGTAGTAGACTTGATCGTTAAATAAAAAGGAGCCTCTTTTATTTCTACATAACTGCTTTATCAGTAATCTCAAAAGCCTTCGAGTAAATCTCAAGGGCATCATCAATCTGCTTCTCATTAATGCAAAGTGGAGGGCAAATATAAACCTGGTTCCATCTGACAAAAGTTGAGATGCCATTATTCTTTAAATAAGCTGAAAGCTCCATCATCGGTTTAGACATAGGCATATTCCACTCACTCATTTCTTCACGAGTCTTGCGATTTTTCACAAGCTCAATACACCAGTGCAAACCCTTACCACGAGCTTCTCCTATTGAAGGATGCTTATCGGAAAGAACCTGAAGTTTCTTTTCAAGCTTCGCCCCGAGCATGGCCGCATTCTCAACTAATTTATCTTCTTTATAAACATTGATCGTTGCAATGGCAGCAGCACAAGAGACAGCGTGAGCACTATATGTAAGTCCACATGCAAGCATATTTTTGTCAAAGAATTTAGCAATCTTATCATTGGCAGTAACTGCACCTAAAGGCAAATAGGCCGACGTAATACCTTTGGCCATGACCATAATATCAGGAACAACATTGTAGTGATCAATACCAAACCATTTGCCTGTTCTACCAAATCCACTCATAACTTCATCAGCGATAAGGACAACGTTGTGCTTGTCGCAGATTTCTCTGACGCGAGTCCAGTACTTAACCGTTGAAGGCGCAATGACACCTGATGACCCTGAATAGCCTTCAAGAAGCACACCGGCCACAGTCCCGGGGCCTTCCATCTTAATCGTCTCTTCCAGAAGATCGCAAACGATCATGTCACCTTCTTCAGGAGTACAATGACGATATAAAGGAGAGCGGTAACTATAAGGATCATGCATTCTCACAATCCAGCCAATCCCCGGCTCATTTAGAATACGTCGAGGATCCCCCCCTGCGGCGGCGGCAGCAAAGGTGCCTCCATGATAAGAGCGGTAACGAGTAATAATTTTCTGCTTACCAGTATAGAGACGCGCCATTTTCATCGCATTCTCAACTGCTTCAGCTCCACCAGTAGTAAAAAGTGTTTTGTTTAAATCTCCGGGAGTCACAGTTGAGATTAGCTCACCAAGCTCCCCCCGAACTTTAGTCACGTTCGTAGGTTGGACGTAATGAATTTTACTCATTTGATCCATGATCGCTTTATTTACACGCTCATCACCATGACCAATATTGGTGCAGATTAACTGCGAAGAAAAATCCGCATACTGCTTTCCACTATAGTCCCAAAAATAAATCCCCTTGGCCTTTTCGACGGCAATAGGATTTGCTGCTTCCTGTGCCGACCAGGAAAAAAAAGTATATTGCTTATTTTTATCTACGATATCTTGATACTCGCTCACAAGTCCTCCTTGGACTATTAATTCGTTGCCAGATCGTTTGTCTGCTTATCGATATTCTCTCCAGACCACTGAGCGTCTTTTGAAATCTCTTTGGCTTCAAACTTACCTTGTTTCAATTCATTTAAATGGGCATGGGTTGTGAAATACTGAAGTGAATGTCCTACAAAATCAGAAACATTAGTGAAGTTGTGTTTTTCCATAAATGCTTCAAGACCTGCTTTAAGTTCGTGAACCATTTTGTATCCCTGAAGCATGGGGCCGGTACAGCTTTGAACTGTGTGTGACCCCAATAGCATAAACTCAATGGCGTCACTGGATTTTTCAACACCACCCATTCCACTAATGGAAATGTTATTCATGCTTGCGTCTTTTAAAGCTTTTGCCAGTTTAGAAGCATGTCTTAAGGCAATGGGTCTCACTGCTTGAGCGGAATATCCACCGTAAGTAGAATAACCTTTGACTGTCGGAAGTGGACGAAGAGTATCAAGATCCACACCAATCACAGCTAGAATAGTATTAATAAGTGAAATCCCATGGGCACCTGAACCAATCGCACGCATGGCCGGAACATTCACATCAGTCACATTGGGAGTCATCTTCGCCCAAACAGGAATGGTCGCTACTTCAGTCACCCATTTAGTCACTTCTGCTACGATCTCCGGGTTCTCACCCATGGCCGCACCCATTTTTCTCTCAGGCAGTCCGTGAGGACAAGAAAAATTCAACTCAAAAGCATCAACGCCAGCTTCCTGACAGAGGATCACAAGTTTTTGCCAAGCCGCTTTGTCGTATTCTTCCATAATGGAAGCGATCAAAATACCTTTAGGGCACTCGGCTTTAATTTCTTTAAAGTCCTTGATCCAATCTTCAATTGATCTGTCTGAGATCAATTCAATATTTTGAAAGCCAATGACTTCTTTTGTTTCACGAGAATAAAGTTTTCCGTAACGTGGGGCCACGTTATGAACTTTAGAAGCATCCAAAGAACATGTCTTGGCCACAACCCCACCCCAGCCCTCTTTAAAAGCTTTAAGAATGGTTGCCTTGTTTGTTCCTGGAGGCCCCGAGCCAATAACAAATGGATTCTCAAATTTGAGACCATTCACCACAATCGATAGGTCTTTACTCATAACGAACTCCTCTTACATGCCACTACGTGGGATATAGCGACCAGCTCCGCGCTCAACATTAAGTTTCCCTTCGTCGAACTGAACTTTGCCGTTAACAACTACCCAAGTAGGTGCACCTTTAGTTTTATAACCTTCAAAAATATTACGATCACATTTATGTAAATGAGTCTTGGCAGAAATCACGTCTTCCTTTTCAGGATTCCAGATCACGAGATCTGCATCAGACCCCACCATCACGGCACCTTTTCTAGGATACATCCCGAAAATTTTTGCCGGACGTGCACAGTTCACTTCTACGAACTGATGAAGATCAATTCTGTTTTCTAGCACACCATAGGTGTACATAAGTGACAGACGGTTTTGAATTCCAGCAGCTCCGTTAGGGATTTTTCTGAAATCATTTTTGCCGAGAGTTTTTTGCTTATGCTGATGAAACGGGCAATGATCAGTGGCCACAGTTTGAATGATTCCTGATTTAAGTGCCGCCCATAAAGGAGCCTGGTGCTCTTTAGGTCTGATAGGTGGACTCATCACATAGGCTGCACCCTCAAAATCCGGTTTATCATAAACTGAATCATCCAGAAGAAGATACTGAGGACAAGTTTCTCCAAATACTACCTGACCACGTCGGCGGGCCTCATCAATGGCCTCGACTGCTTCTTTAGCCGTCACGTGAACAATGTAAAGTGGGATTCCTGTCATGCGAGCTAGCATGATGGCGCGACCAGTGGCTTCACCTTCAAGTGGTGCCGGACGAGACTGAGCGTGATATTTAGGACCAATCTTGCCTTCTTTAAAAAGCTTTTCCTGAAGGGCCACCACCATCTCACCATTCTCACAGTGGGCCGTCACAAGAGCGTTTAAATTTTTTGCCGTCTGCATGACCTTGATCATCTCAGTGTCATCAACACCAATCGCCCCACGATAGGCCATAAATGTCTTAAACGAAGTTATACCTTCATGGCGTACACAATACTCCATCTCCTTGGCGGTGTTATCACCAAACCAAGTCACGGCCAT
>CAMASK010000109.1 GCA_945860895.1 Bacteriovorax stolpii | reverse complement strand
CATCCTTTTTGATGTTCTTATTTTTGCGAGTTGGACGAATCCCTGCACGCGCACAAATTTCATTGGCAATGTAATTTCCAGAGCCAGCAAAATATTTTTGATCAAGCAGGGCGACCTTCAGAGCTCGCTCTGGAAAGCGTTTGAGTGCTTGAGTGAGATATTCAAGTGAGAAATCTGGATCGGCCAGATCCATTCCGAGTTCGGAGAGTTTTTTTTCTGCCTCTTCAGCAGTGTAGTAGTACATGTGACCAAACCGACGAGGATCATCATAGGCCAGGGTATGTTTTTCACCTTTGAGAGTGAGGTGAGTATGCTTTCCAGATTTAATAGTCTCACCGACGAGCCAGGTGCCAGTCATTCCAAGATGGGAAAGCAGATGTGAGCCGTCGTCGAAAATAAAATCCAACATCTTGCCTTTGCGTTTGATGGTGGTGAGCGTTTTATTTTTTAAATGCAGTTCTGTGTGTAGGATGTTTTGTTTTAATTGAGGAGTCGATGCAACCGAAACTATCTTGAGGGGCAGATAGTGGGAGAGTTGGAGGCGGATGGTTTCGACTTCGGGTAGTTCGGGCACTTGTAATATAACCTTCTAAGATCGTTGATAAATTTGGTGTCTCTGAAACTCAAGAGCGCCAAAGAGCACCGATTAGATATTAGCATGGATACTTTTCCTCCTAAACTGGTTTATTGAAACAACATTGTCAGACTCAGACTCTCCAGGAAGTTGATCCATTTTTAATCTGATAGCGGACATGACTTTTTCAGAAACCTCCTGATGAAATTCCTCGTCGAGCTTAGAGTAGTGATCTGCAAGCTTGAAATCCTTGTGTCCTGTCATCGCAATAACTGCGTCCAATCCACCTCCTACTCGTCGAGCAAGCTTAGCCATACCATGTCTGAAAATGTGGGTTCCTGTATATGGCACACCACTTTTTCTTTGTGCCTCACGATAGTTGAGTTGGATAGTCCCATAGTTCAAAGGCTTGCCTTCTACATGAAATACGAGAGGGCAATCATTTTGCTTAAATGGGAGCCTTGCACGAAGGATTGCTTCGATCTCGGGAGTCATGTAGATAGGTCTAGGGACTTTGTTTTTAGGATGAGGATTGATTTTCTTGAAAACCTTAGTCTGTTGATCCCAGCACAAAGTTTCCATGATCACTAATCGCTTATTTTCAAAATCAACTCGGCTCCAATGGAGTCCTGCTACTTCGCCGATACGGCTAGCGGTGTAGTATTGGAGAGTGGAGAGTTCAACGTATAGTGGCTTAACGTGAGCAAAGAACTTTAAAGCATGTTCAATAGTAATCGCTAAATTCTTAACTGGCTTCGATCTTATAAAACTCATCTTCTTATGATGGGTGCCTACAGGTATTGATATGCCTTTACACTCAATCTCAAACGTTTCAGATCTTTTGTACCAATTAAAAATAGTGACTAACAGGTTAAGCTCATTGATCAGATCGCATCTTTTAGCTCGTCCTCGACAGTCGTTTTCATAGAAATCACTTTTAAAATATCCGACGTGCCTCTCGACCCACGAACTAAGTACGGATGAGGTGATACGATCCATTGGAAGATCTTCTAGATCTTTCAAAAGAGCATACCTCCTGATCCAAATTTCTTGTGTGGAATCGGCTAAAATTGGAAAATGCTGTCTTTGCATTTCGGTCCAAACATCTTTAAGTTTGGAACATACCGCTTTTTTTGTCAGGGCCTCTTGCTCACCAAAGTTGTTTCTCCATTCAATGGCTTGTCGGATAGTCCTAAATGTCTTCCTATACGACTTACCACGGATTTTCTTTCTTGCAAGAAACTGACCTGAGGTCTTGTGCTTCCATATACCAGGATTATTTTTTAATGCTTGGTACATGTAGGTGGAATTTTCTTTCATCTTAATCTCCTTCGTCGATCCAGTTAATGATCTCGTTAGGAATAAAGAAAAGTCTCTTTCCGCGCTTTCTGTAAGGCATCTCTTTGCGAGAGACCTTGTTGTAGATTGTTCTTACTTTAAAGCCAGTGAAATAGGCTGCTTCGTGGATAGTCCAGAAAGGCTTTTTAAGCATTTCTGTAATATCGCTTTGAAGAGCTGGAGTGTCTCGTCTTAGCATGGTGGCACCTCAAGGAGGTGTCCAGTCGTGCCTGGTAACAGTATGAAGTTGAGAAAGAGCTGTTGAGAGATATAGTGAACTAAGTTTCTCTTGTCTTGAAAAATGTAAATTGAATCATTCTGTAACGTATTATGAAACATTTGAGCATCCTTCACCCTCAATTAGTCTTAAGGCTCCTGAGTGTTCATCACTTATTAAATTAATTGGATTCTCGTGTGTCAGGTGTGTCACGCGAGACTCAGGGTTATCTTTGTATGATATTCCAAACCAAACTTTCGTTCTAAAACCCTGCCTATAAAGAGAGTTTTTGGAGGTCCTCACTGTCGGGAAAACTCTAGGAACATACTTGCCAAATACATCCGCATCGCAATGAGAATATCCATTATTGGAGCAGTATTTCCTGTATGCTTGGTAAAGAGGCGTACCCGGTAATTCTTGACCTTGTGATGTCTCGATATAATCTTGAAGAAATCGAATCGCTGGATTTGTGCTTAGTTTATAGGTTTCAATGATTTCGCTTGAAGATCTAGGTGTCGTAAACTCCCATCGGTTTCTCATTAGCCTTTTAAGTCCTCGTAGCGACCAATTTAAAATACCACTCAACTCTCCACTCTCAATCCAGAAATTCTTATCGATCAGTCTTTTGTCTTGAAGACCTTCGTTAAGAAATTGCTTCATGAAATGTAAAATCATAATCCTTCTCATGATCCCATCTGACGCATCCTTAAACCTTGGGAGAGAGTTTGTCGAAAAAGTTAATCGAGCTGTAGGAACCATTTTGTAAGGACTTTGAAATTTCCTTTCGATGGAAATTTCGCCACCGCCAATATAGTTTTTAAACTGACCAGCAAGTACAGAGTCTAACTCATCTATCTCTTCAACAATGTTTGCAAGCTTTCCTTCTGTGCTTGCGAGACCAAATCTTGAATTCGGCATGAATGCTTGCAATGGTACACATGAGACATTCTCTTCACCGAGAAGTAGTCTTTGTATTAAGGAGATAACTGATTTACCGTTTGCTCCCATGCCGTAGTAAATCATAAACTTTTGAGCAACATTGATTGGCAGAAGGTTATAACCAAACCACTCCTGTAGGAGCTGAATTTGATCTTCTTCCAGTGTATCACTTAAGAAATTTATGAATGTCTTACATCCAGCTCGTTCATTGAATTGATAAGGTAATATATAAGGTGCAAAGAAAAGGGGAGTGTGAGGCAATAACTCTAAGTGCATGTACCCCAAGAGGCTTTGGATTTTTAATACCCCATTGCTAACAGGAATAAAGCCTTCATTAGTATTGTTTGGAGATCCCAGGAATGTTCCTGGGATCAGATCAGAGGTTTTACAAATGGCCCTAAGGTTATAAACGATATCTTTAATGTGGGAAAATTTGAAATTAGATGGAACGCATCCGACTTCATTCATCCATAATAGGACATCGTCACACATCTCATCCATAGACCTGCGGACAAACTTGTTTTCTTGTCGCATCCAGAAAGACTCATTTGCATATAGAAGCTTTTGATTTCCATGCTCATCCCTGAATCGTCTTCCTTGAATGTAGTTGCTACAGGTTTCTACGACTGACATTCTTGCTCCTCGTTGACTACATCACGAACTCTTCTGATTTTTGTTACTTCAAATACTTCCAGATGAAGATAGATTCCATTTACCATGGAACCTCCTTGAGAACTTCCATCGGTAAATCGCCCTTCTACATCGAAGATACTTTCAAGTTTATTTTCAACTAAAACGTCATGCATTTCATTGAAGTTCTCTTTGCTTAAACTAAACATTATTGGGAGGCTTTTAGAGAATAGTCCCATTACTTTTGTATCAAGCATTAGAGTGGTTAGTTCTAGAAAGCCGTAGGTAGTATTACTCTCCTCATCTTTAGCAAAGTTTAAAAAATGAACGTTTAGATTTACAAGTTGATCTACTGGTTTATGGATTCGCATGATTTTCCCTCACAGCTGTTTTGATTTTTAAAATGATCTTTTTTCTTTTTTCTCCGCTAGGGCTTTCCCATTCATCCTCTTTCAGGTCTCCTGTTAAGCGAACAGTTTGTCCTTTGCCGAGCTTCGCAAGCGCTTCTTCAAAATCAATGTCCCAGAACTCATAATTCATGAAAATTGGTTTTGTTTCAAAACTGTTGCCAACTTTTCTTGATAACTTGTTAATAGCAATCGATCCTTTCACTCCTTTTGCTCCTGACTTTGTTTCAATAACGACTGGGTCTGTAACAGGTCTGCCCTTTGCTTCGAACGTAATGAAATCCATAAAACCTCCTTTGGTTTGTTGATTGAATGAATAGAGTTATTTTTGTGAAGTTTGAATTTGTTGTTACTTAAAGTGAGCAGTTGTTACTTTAGGTAGACATACTCTTTTTGCGTGAGATCCAAGCATCTTTAATTTTGAATATTACGTTTTCAAAATGTGTTCGATGAGTGCCCTGATCGATTCATACGGGTCGCATCCCAAAGCTTGAAAGTGATGGACTAGAGCAGGTAGCTCGCAATCGCCTTGCGCTTCACGCTTTGCAATTGTGCTTCTGCTGAAATTCATTTTGCTTGCTAGTTTTGTCTGGGACAGACGGGTTTTGTTTCTTAGTTCTGCAAACATCTTTGCAGATTGATCAGAGCATCTCCTCTCCATTTCGGTCAGTTGCTTCATATAAGCCTTACTGTGAAGAATTTTCAGGGTCGAAAATGACTTATCCTGAGAAAGAGTGTAAAATATCGGAAACGATTCCGTTCCCTCTCCTTCAGCAATTTTATGGATCCTTTGTAGTGACGGCGAAGCTCTGCCCAAAATTCTGGCCCACCTCAAATTCTTATATAAGACCTTTTTCTAGACAAAAATCCTGGATCACATTTTAGAAAATTAACAAAACGCATTTTTTCATTCGAGCCACCGGGGGTCTTTTAGATCCCCATACCAGGAGGACTTATGTCTAAGAAGTACGTCGCGTATTTGAGAGTCTCTACAGACAGGCAAACGTCAGGATTGGAATCACAGAAATTAGCCTTGGAAACTTATTTCAAGCAAAAGGGGATTACAGATGTCGAATTCTATGAAGACTTTGCTGTCAGTGGACGGAAGGAGAGTCGACCTAGTCT
>CAMASK010000108.1 GCA_945860895.1 Bacteriovorax stolpii | reverse complement strand
CTTCGATGCCGATACTGTTTTAGAAATGTTGCCGGGATGGTTCAAGGATTATAACGAAGAAGCGCCACATTCTGGACTTGGAATGATGAGCCCGTTAGACTATAAAAAACAAATTAAACAAGGTGCCTAGTCAATTGGGGGCCAAAGCAAAACCAAAATCCCTAAATTGTTTTAACTTAATAGAGATTTTGAGGATCAGTGCATAAATGCCTGATCCTTCTTTCATCCTTAGTGGCATTTCACCTCATCTTTTTAAATTTTAAAACAAAATTCAGATACTTGTCTTTGGCGGTTTTTTTGCTACTTGTTCAAACAGTTTGCTTCATTAAGGAGAATTGGGCATGTCATTAACACAATCATCGGTCCTCATTTTAAATTTATTTTTTCTTTTTGGATTCCTTGGGTGCGGAGCAAAGACCATTTCTGTTAAGAGCAGCGAAAATAATGAGATTCAAGAATCCATTGAGGGAAGATATCAGGCAAAACTTTTCACGATGAATTCATCCCTGAGTGGGCTTGCCTCTGGTTTGGCAAATATCCAACTAATAGGTGGTGAATTGAGTATTAAGATAGAAATGTTTAATACCCCGTCCAGAATGATTCATGCTCAGAAGATCTATTCTGCAACCGAATGCCCCAAAACTATTCATGACTCAAACGATGACGGATTTATTGATCCTTTAGAAGCTTCCCGGGTTTTAGGTGGGGTCCTCATTCCGCTTGACGGTGATTTGAATTCTCAGCTCGCTGGCGAGGACATTTCTCCATTATCAAATGGTCTGGGTTATTATCACTATTATCAGGAAGCATATTTTTCTTCTTTTTTAGATGACTTATTAGCTCCTGATATCAATTTTAAGGATGATATTATTAAATTATCACTAAAAGAGAAGTTTACTCTTTCTGGTAAAGTGATCGTCATTCAAGGTGTTTCAGAGGATCTTTATTTACCTGGCTCCATTCAACGCTTAGGGGAAGGATCAGAATACGGGACTTTTCCAATTGCTTGCGGAAAAATTGAGCGCAGTGTAAATGCTGAGACTGCTACATCAGATAGTCCTTAATAAATGAATCATATTTTCCTTGAAGGGCTTTTTTTGCAGGCAAGTTTAATTTTTGCTTTAGGTGCCCAAAATTTTTTCGTGCTAGAGTCTGGTCTTAGAAGACAGAATCCTTTGATTGTTTCTTTCACCTGCTTTCTTTGTGATTTGATTCTAATAATGATTGGCGTTACCGGTATGGCTACATTGTTAACTCAATTTTATCAGATCAAAATAATTTTTGGGGTGTTGGGGATTTGTTTTATGGTGCTTTATGGTTGTAGCAAGCTAAGGCTCAGTCTTTCAAATCCAAGGACATTTTTTTTAGAAATGTCAGATTCTTCTCTAAAAAAAAGTATAGGCTTATCGGTAACATTTAGTTTTCTCAATCCTCACGCTTATCTTGATGCGATTGTTTTGATTGGCGGATTTTCCACGAAATATGATCTCCTTTCACAACGTGTGATGATTGGATTAGGGGCAGCCTTTTTTTCTCTTATATGGTTTCTCGCATTATCTTTTTCTTCATCCATAATGAAACCACTTTTAGAAAACCCAAAGAGAATGAGATTCGTAATGTCTATGTCTGGTGTTGTTTTAATTTTTCTTGCAGGTAAATTAAGTACTGATGTGTATGCTTGGGTGATTGCAATGGCCAATGACCCAAAATGCTCGTTTATAGGTATTTGTTCCAGTCCTCAGCTACTCATGTTTCCTTAATCTCACTTGTCAGGAATATCATTCTAACGCTCTTGTCGTATTCTTGATGCTTTTCCATATGTTAAGATGGTGTATGTTTGGAACTAACCCGGTTTTTAGTATTACCATCATCGTTTTTTATGTTCTCGGTTTTATTTGTGCCACTCTGGCGATTTTGCGATCGCGCACTCCACAGGGAGCAGTGGCTTGGGTGATAGGTCTTATCACCATGCCTTTTTTTACTGTCCCGCTTTTTATAGTTTTTGGTCATAGTAAGTTTTATGGCTATACCAATCGAAGAAGATCTTTGGATAAAAAAATCAATGCAAAATTAACCTTGATGCAAGATGAATTGTTTCAGGATGTAGCCCAGCCATATGAGCTTCATCAGGTTATGAATTCAATATCTAGTCTCTGTAAACCTGGATTTACCCGTCATAATAAGATTGAATTATTAATTGATGCAAAAGAAACCTATTCTGCAATGTTGACACAACTAGAAAAGGCTGAAAAATACATTATTTTTCAATTTTATGTTTTTAGGGCGGATTCAATTGGTTATAAGTTTTCTGAAGTCCTCATAAGAAAGGCAAGACAAGGCGTAAAAGTTAATTTTCTATATGATGAAATTGGCACAGAAATTCCTTCTGAATTAGTAGAGGAGATGAAAGACGCAGGAATTGAAGTTTGTCATTTCAATTCCCTAAGAGGAAAGGGGCACTTTCAAATCAATTTTAGAAATCATCGAAAAATTCTTATTGTTGATGGGCAATTTGCTTTTGTAGGCGGACTAAATATTGGTGATGATTACCTTGGATTATGGCCTGATTTAGGTCCATGGAGAGACACCCACGTGATGATGTCTGGACCTTCGGTCATTGCCTGTCAAATGACCCATGCTAAGGATTGGTTTTGGTGTACGCAAAAGGATTTGAATGTAGACTGGATGATTCAACCTGCAAATGGTGAAGCCAATATTTTAATACTTCCAACTGGTCCAGCAGATAATAAACATAATTGTTTGTTATCTCACATTGCGATGGTGAATGCCGCTCAAAAAAGATTATGGATAGCTAATCCTTACCTCGTACCACCAGAAAGTCTTCTTGATGCCATTCTCCTAGCTGCCTTAAGAGGGGTAGATGTGCGATTTATCATACCTTCCTATAGTGATGCATGGATTGTAATGATTGCCTGTCAAGTTTATGTTGCTCGTTTGCTTAAGCATGGAGTGAAAGTCTATCGCTATAGGGAAGGATTTTTGCACGAGAAGGTCATTCTGGTTGATGATTTATTTGCCGTTGTGGGTTCTGCGAATTTTGATTTTAGGTCCATGTTTATTAATTTTGAGATCACTTTGGTGGCGCAAGAAGAAAAGTTTATCAAAGATGTGGAAAAAATGCTCCAGCAAGACTTTAAGCAATGTAAAGAAGTTGATCTTAGTGAATTTAAAAATCTAAGTTTATGGCAAAAAATCTCCACTCGGGCCGCCAATCTTATGGCCCCACTGCTCTAAATAGCATATTCTATTTTTGTTACCGATTAAATCAAAGGATCTAATTCATGAAAAAAATTGTTTTTATTTCATCACTTTTTTGTGTCTCTCTAAACATTGCATTCGCCGCCAACCCTAAAATTGTGATGGATACATCGCATGGTTCTATTGAGATTGAATTGTTTCAGGATAAAGCTCCTGTTACTGTGGCAAATTTTTTAAAATACGTTGATGAAAAATTTTACGATAACACCATCTTTCACAGAGTCATCACCAATTTTATGATACAAGGTGGTGGTTTTGATGAAAAAATGCAGGAAAAGAAAACTCATGACCCCATACAAAATGAGGCTACCAATGGTCTGAAAAATGAGGCAGCAACTTTGGCCATGGCCAGAACCAGCGAGCCTCACTCGGCCAGTGCCCAATTCTTTATTAATATTGTGGATAATGCGTTTCTCAACCACCAAAACACTTCGACTGCCGGATTCGGATATGCTGTTTTTGGTAAAGTTACTCAAGGCATGCATGTAGTGAACAGAATTAAAATGGTTAAGACGGGCAACCTAAATAGGCACTCCGACGTGCCAATGGATAGCGTTGTCATTAAAAGTCTTCGCAGAAAGAAGTAATACTTACATTAGTTATGATCCAACTCAAGACTATTTTGACTTTAGATAATCCCTTTATAGCTGCAGCTAGTGGGCTTGCTATTGTTAATGCTAAGTTTATGATAGCTGCTGACGATGAAAATTTTGTTGCCTTATATGACGTGGAAAAAAAGTCAGGAATTTCAATTCCGATTTTTCCTGGTGAACTACCACTGGATTTGCATAAAAGAAAAAAAATTAAACCTGACATTGAATCGCTGGTTTATTTACCTGGTTCAAAAGTTATGGCAGTTCCCTCAGGTTCTGCATTGAACAGGGACAGGGGAGCTTTGCTCCGTGGTGATGGCTCAAAAATAAAGGACCTGTCATTTCAAAATTTTTATGCAGAATTAAGGATGACTTTTAGCGAATTAAATATTGAAGGGGCTTGTGTCATAAATGAAGAAGTATGGTTTTTTCAACGTGGCAATGGAAGTCTTGGAGAGAATGGGATTGTTAAAACAACGCTAGTTTCCTGCATGGATGGACAACCGACAATCCTTGAAATTCAGCACATTTCTTTAGGCCAGTTTCAGGGAGTAAACCTTTCTTTTACAGATGTCTCATATTGGAATTCACATATTCTATTCCTTGCTGTTGCAGAAGATTCAAACTCAACTTATCTCGATGGTAATGTTGTTGGTTCATTTTTAGGGTTAATGAACTCAAAGGGGGGAATTTTAAAAATTGAAGAACTTGAATTAACTTCAAAGGCAGAAGGCCTTTGTGCTCAAGATGATAATTTTTTTCTAGTGATTGATGATGATAATCGTAAGTTGCCTTCAAGACTATTCTCAGGCACCATTCCAGTTGAATGGAATATTGATTTTTAATATAGATGAGTTTTTAAAAAGAACAAGTTATGATTTAATTCAATGGAGGTTTATATGATAAACAAGATATTGAAAGAAATCTTTAAAAATATTAGAGACCAACTAAGCCACAAGCAGTTCGTTCCGGCTTCTGTCATTGCTCATCGCCCTCATAGAAGACCTTTTCATAAGGGTAGAAAGTAATTTATCAAATTGTAGTATGACTTTTTATTTCAACAAATTCTTCGGCAAATTGACTGAGTTCTTCCTTTGGGAAATCTTCTTTTGCCTCTTTAAATAAGACTGCTTCTTCGTCGTTGATATGTTTTATAAAACAACTCTTTAGCTTTTGGAAAGTTGTCTCCCATATTGGGTTTTCAATCCAAGTACTATCCATCTTGATAAAAGTTTTTTGATTTCTTGATGATCGTTTTCTGCCGTTTTGGTTTGAAACTGCCCTAAATTATTGGTGCTGGGATCTCAAATTCCCCTTTGAATTCTGTGACTTAGTTAAGTTGAAAATCGCTAGCCCTAAAAAATCTCTCATAAAATGTTAAGAACCTTGTTTTATCGCTCTTAAGAAAAGTTTGATTCCA
>CAMASK010000107.1 GCA_945860895.1 Bacteriovorax stolpii | reverse complement strand
TATGAAATCCATAAAAAAGAAGGCGAAGGTGTCGTGAGGGTTACTTTTATGGCCAATTATTCACAGTGGCGTGAGCTGAACAGAACCGATTACGATGCAAAAAAAGATGAAGTTGCTCACACTGCTCTTGAGCTGGTAAAAAAATTAACTCACGGCTTTGACGGAAAACTTTTATTCAAAGACATTTTTTCTCCTCTTACGATTGAGCGCTATACCTGGCATCTTAATGGAACAGTTTATGGCTCCATTGATAAAACCCGAGATGGCACCACTAAAGTTTTCGGCCTATTTATTATTGGTACTGATCAGGGATTTTTAGGCATAGTGGGATCAATTCTTTCTGGGATTTCAATGGCCAATCTTCACGGGCTCATGACCTCAGGTGACGCATGAGATTTGAATCGTTGAGAATTCACTCTTATGCTTATGAAGAACCTGAAGCATTTATGACAACCGATGATATTGAGCAGGAACTCATTGAACTCTATACTCGCGCAAAACTGCCTGCTGGACGTCTGGAGCTTCAAACCGGAATTAAGCGTAGGGGATTTTGGAAAAAGGGAACACCTCCGAGTTCTATTGCCAGTTTGGCAGCAGAAAAAATTCTAAAGAATTTTCCTCGCGATAAAGTTGATCTCCTTTTAAATGCCTCGGTTTGCCGAGATTTTTTAGAACCCGCAACTGCTGCCAAGGTTCATTATAATTTAAAGCTTTCACCACATTGTATGATTAGTGATGTCTCAAATGCTTGCTTAGGAGTTCTTTCCAGTATTTTACTGGCAGGACAAATGATTGAGCGAGGAGTGATCCAGACTGCACTTATTGTTTCTGGAGAAAATTCTGGACCTCTTCTAGAGGAGACCATTAACTTTTTAAAAAATGATCCAACTATGGATCGTAAACGCATCAAACCTTTTATTGCTTCCTTAACGATTGGTTCTGCTGGCGTGGCAATCTTATTAACTCATGCCAGTTTATCCAATGGGCCAAAGATATTGGGTGGCTCAAGTTTAACTGATTCCTCAAGTGTACTGCTATGTCAGGGTGATGGATCAACGCATGGGCTTATGATGGAAACTGATTCTGAGGCCCTACTCAAAGCGGGGGTCAAGCTTTCAAAAGAGAATTGGGATAAATGTTTGGGAGTTCTGAATTGGACCAATAGTGATGTACAGAAAATTATTCCTCATCAGGTGGGTGTGGCCCATCGTCAAGCAATGTTAACTTCTTTAGGTCTTCCTCTTGATCGGGACTTTCAGACTTTTGAAATGTTCGGAAATACCGGATCGGCCGCTCTGCCCTTGACACTAATAAAAGCAGCAGAAGCAAATTTTTTTAAACCTCAGGATAAAGTGGCCTTGCTGGGAATTGGAAGTGGTCTGACCAGCACCATGTTGGGATTGGAGTGGTCATGAATGATATGCAAATAAAAATTAAAGAATTGGGACTCGATCATGTTTATCCGTTTCGCTCTCAGTTTCTTCAGTTAGAAGAAAATAATCTTCATTATATTGACGAAGGATCTGGGCAACCTATTCTTATGCTTCATGGAAATCCTACGTGGTCATTTTACTATAGAAACTTAATTCAGACGTTCAAGCCTAAGTTTAGAACTATCGTGCCAGATCATGTCGGTTGCGGTCTTTCGGATAAGCCGCAAGACTATGCCTATACCCTCGAGAATCATATTCAGAATACCTATAAATTAGTTCGATTTCTGGATTTAAAAAAAATCATTCTCGTGGTGCACGACTGGGGTGGGGCCATTGGATTTGGCCTGGTTACAAGATATCCGGAACTTTTTGATAAGATTGTTATTTTAAATACAGCGGCCTATCCGAGCCCTCATATTCCTCCCACTATTAATTTATTGCGACAAGGCCGCTTCGGAGAGTGGTTGACGAGAAAGTTTAATTTATTTGCCTGGCCAGCGACTTTTATGACTACCGAAAAACCTTTACCGAAAGCCATCAAACAGGGTTATTTACTTCCTTATAATTCCTGGAATAACCGGGTTGCGGTTGCTCGCTTTGTTCAGGACATTCCCATGGATAAGAGTCATCCCACATTTCAAACACTGAGTGAGATTGAAGATAAACTCAAAACGTTGAAGCATCCAAAATTAATCCTTTGGGGTGGTAAAGATTTTTGCTTCAATCATCATTTTTTTGAAAAATGGATAAGTATCTACCCGGATGCAGATGCACATTGGTTTGCGAAGGCCGGACATTATGTTCTGGAGGATGCATTGGATGAAGTGAGTGCAAAAATCTGGGATTTCATAAAATAATATGAATATTGCCAAACGAATTTCGGAAATTTCAAAAAAAATGCCTGAAAAAAAATCAGTGGTATTTTCCGAAAGGCAATCTGATGGCTCGTATCTCTATCCTTATTACACCTTCAAAGAGTTTGAAGAGAGATCAAATCAGTTTGCCAATACTTTAACGAAAGCTGGCATTGGCCCGGGAACTAGAACTTTGCTTTTTGTCAGACCTTGTTTGGATTTCTCCATTATAACTTTTGCTCTTTTTAAGATCGGTGCTGTTCCTGTTCTTATAGATCCAGGTATGGGGATGAGGAATTTATTGAAGAGCATTCATCAGGTTCGGCCACAGGCCATGATTTCCATTGGAATGGTTCATTGGATAAGAAGATTTCGGCCAGCTCCCTTTAAGAATATAAAGATTAAACTCTCCATGCAGAAAGTCGGTTTTTCTACTCGTTGGATTTATCAAAATCTAGAGTCTGAATCGAAATCATTTTTAACTTATCCTGCAAAAGATTCTGAAACTTCAGCGATTCTTTTTACTTCAGGTGGAACCGGAATTCCCAAGGGGGTGGTTTACACTCATGGTATTTTAAATGCCCAAACAACCGCCCTGCAAAAAATGTTCAATCTGGATGAAACTCAGAGTGATCTTCCTGGATTTCCTTTGTTTGCCTTGTTTACACTGGCCATGGGAATGACATCAGTGGTTCCTGATATGGATCCTACTAAGCCGGCCAAATGTGATCCGCTCAAAATTGTCAGAAATATTGTTGATAATGAAATAAGTTTTGTCGCAGGTTCGCCTTCGATTTGGGAGAAGGTTGGTCAATTTTGTCTGGAGAAAAAGATTCAACTTCCTAGTATTAAGCAAGTGGTGATGTTTGGAGCACCTGTGAGGGCCGAGATTCATGAAATGTATAAAAAGATTCTTTTAAATGGAGATACATACACTCCTTACGGCGCTACCGAAAGTTTGCCTATTTCTTTGATTTCAGGTTCTGAGATTTTGGAGGGCAAAAAAGCGAAAACTCAAGCCGGAGCTGGAACTTGTGTAGGTAAGGCAGTTGCGGGTATTGAGATTAAAATCCATAAAGCTTCGGATATTCCTTGTTTGAGTATTATTGAACGGCCACGAAATGAAATTGGGGAAATCATCGTAAGCGGAAAACAAGTAACTGAAGCTTATTTTGAAATGCCTGATGAGACGGCAAAGGCGAAAATCATTTTTGAGAACAAGCTCTGGCATCGCGTGGGTGATGTTGGATATTTGGACGAAGAAAATAATCTATGGTTTCTGGGAAGAAAAAATCATGTGGTAATCACTCAGGATGGAACAACCTTTTATCCTATTCGAATTGAGTCTATTTTTAATCTACATCCGGCAATTAAGCGAACTGCACTAATTCAGATTAATAAAAATGGAATTATCACTGCGGCCATAGCGATTGAGCGCAATGATGGTGATGAAAAATTAACACTTAAATTTAATGAGGAACTCAAAATTCTGGCGGCAAGTTCTGAGTACACCAATGAGATTAAAGATTTTTTTTTACATCCAAGCTTCCCAGTCGATGTGAGGCATAACATTAAAATCGATCGTTCTAAATTATCTCATTGGGCGCAATCAAGGACTTAAGCCCTTTGCGCATTGTTCAATGCCCTCCTTAACTTCTCTTCGTCATCTGTTTAAGCTAAAACATTACCAGGAAGGTATTCATGAAAAAGAAAGCAATGACCCAAATGCCCAGAGCCCTCTATGTGATTTGTCTCGTTATTTTGAGTTTTTTCATGATCTCGCCTTTCATCATTCCTGTTGTTCTTGCCGGTACTGTGGCCCTGGCCCTTTTCCCGTTGCAAGCAAGGCTGGTGGCAAGAAACTGGCCTAAAAAGCATGCTGCTGCATTAATCACTCTTTTATTCACTTTTGTTATTTCAATTCCTTTTTTGTTTTTTGTAACCAAGGGAACCTTGGTTGTGATTGATCAGTTGGAGCATTTTTCAGTAGGCGAAAAGATCCAAAGTCAGGGAGTGCAATCAGTACTACTTACTATTAAATCTGAAATCATACATGCAGTTCAAAAAGTTACAGATAAAATCCCACTTTCCAATTTTTTAACAGAGTCCAGGCTGGATCAATATTTCAAAAGCGTTAATATTTTTCTTTTGGGTTTTTTTCAGAATTTTGCTACCAGTTTACCAATGGTCATTCTCTTTTTGATAGTCATGATTTTTTGCACTTTTTCATTCCTTAAAAATGCCGCCAGTGTTCGCCATTTTTTTCAGATCCTTTTTGGCTTTAATAATGCACGCATGGAAGAGCTAGTTCATATCTTCATCAGAAACTCACGACAGGTTTACCTCTCTAATATTATTACTGGGGCAATTCAATCTTCAATTGTAGCCACGGGGGCCTATTTTGTGACCGGTGTGGACTGGTTTTTAACTTTTTTTGTGACTTTAATTTTTTCCTTTGTACCTGTCATAGGCGCATCTCCCATGGCATTTCTTTTTGCGGTGGTGGCTTTTTTTCAAGGTAACAAATCAGGAGCAATCATCTTGGTAGTGGTTGGATCTTTTACTGGCGTGATTGATAATATTCTTAGACCATGGCTAGCTTCATCCGGCGAATCTAAGACACCGCCTATTGTGAGTTTTGTGTTTGTTATTGGTGGGGCCTTACTTTTGGGTTTTCCGGGTCTCTTCATTGGATTGTTAATTGGCTCAATTGCTTACGATACTTTACCCATTTTTTGGCAAGAAATTGCTGTTGATGGTAAAAAAAGCTTTGTTGACCTTGTTAATTTTGAAGAAGAGATAAGTAAAACTGAAATTGAAAAACATTAAGAGCGGGCATTAGTTATAGCTCCATCCTCCAATTTTATTTATTTAACACGCTCACTTTATGTTTTCGGAACTGCTCGCTTACAATGGTGTTGGTATAGCTTTTTCATTAATGGAATCAAACTTTTCTTAAGAGCGATAAAACAAGGTTCTTAACATTTTATGAGAGATTTTTTAGGGCTAGCGATTTTCAACTTAACTAAGTCACAGAATTC
>CAMASK010000106.1 GCA_945860895.1 Bacteriovorax stolpii | reverse complement strand
CATCACGGGTTGGGTGTGACGCCAGAAACAATTCCACTTGTCTACGATGATAAGGTTTTACTTTTGTATGAGAAGGATGGTTTTGTATCGACTATCACACAGCCTTCATTTGTTTTACGCCTTTTGGATCTTTTGGATTTGCACGAAGGCATGCGAGTTTTTGAAGTGGGGGCCGGAAGTGGATGGAATGCCGCTCTCATGGGTCATTTAGTCGGAAAAAATGGATCAGTTATTAGTTATGAAATAATTCCTGAGATGGCCCTATCGGCCCGAAAACATCTTCTAGGATTTGATCTGCCCCAAGTAAAAGTTATTCCTGGAGATGCGTTGGAAGAAATTAGGCAAGAGCAGAAGTTTGATCGCGGCATCTTTACGGCCGGGGCCAGAGATATGCCGGGAATACTATTTGATGTGATAAAGGATGGTGGAAAATTAATATTTGTCCTGAAAACTTCCCATGGGGATTTAATGCTTGCCATGATCAGGGAGCATGATCATTTTAAAGTATATCATCGGATGAATTGTCACTTTGTGAGTGCCACGGGACCGATTTTGAGTACCTATCAAAATGATCTATCCATGCTCTATTATACTCAGGGTGAAATAAAAATTTATACCCAGGGAACTATGGGTCTTAGGGGAAATGTGATCGCGGGTCGGGATATGATTTTTGAAATCACTTAAAATAAAAATGCTCTTTAAGCTTGGAATTTGGTCTAACCATTTTCTTTGCTCGAAAAGCTTTCGCCCTTAAAGGCGTTGGCGTAAACATTAAATTGTTCGCAGCGAAGTGAGGATATAAAGTCTCCACTTTTTACCTTCTTAGGACGGTGTTTTTTTTGACACTCTGTTTAAAACCACCCTAAATTTCAACGATCTAGTTCTTTTTTAAGTTAGCTTTTTTCTTGCATTGCCAATACCCAATGACTAATTTCGTTGATCAATTCGATTTGATCCCTCCCTATTGCCCAAATCCACGCTGTTCCTTTCACTTTGGGACTAACGAGAAGTTCTATGTCAAAAATGGATTTGCAACCACCGACAAACCACCTTTTCGTAATCAAAGGTTCAAATGCGCTGAATGTAAG
The DNA here is from genome assembly GCA_945860895.1 of Bacteriovorax stolpii. Taxonomy (GTDB): domain Bacteria; phylum Bdellovibrionota; class Bacteriovoracia; order Bacteriovoracales; family Bacteriovoracaceae; genus Peredibacter. The sequence goes on along the minus strand of CAMASK010000106.1, from coordinate 4,410 downwards.
ATTCAGTTTTCTTCCAATACGTTCGGACTGGATTTTAGGAAACGAGTGACTGAGCTTTCTGAGAAGATTCTTCATTATGCTTTAAACGGAATGAGCAATAATTCGATAGCGAGGCTTCTTAAAGTTTCGGAAGGTACGGTTCGCGATCGAATTAAAGATATGGCGAGGCAATCAGTGATCTTTGAAAAAGAAAACTACCCTGTAAATATTCGGGAAGATGTCGCCTATGATGGTTTTGAGACGTTTACCAGATCTCAGTTTTCACCGTGCTATGTGAATACAGCTGTTGGAAGTCATTCAATGTTCATTTATCACAACACTTTTTCTCCATTAAATCGAAAGGGACGAATGACGAATGAACAAAAAATAAAGAATCAGGAGCTTATTAAAAAGCACGGACTATATCCGCAAAGTTCCGTCTACGAAGAGACAATCTACGTGATGAGAAATCTCTCGGCTCTCGCCGCAGGCAGAACTCTCTTTACCGACGAGCACAAGTCCTACATGAGAGCTTATCGAAGTTTTAATTGTTTAATGGATTTAAAAACAATCAGCTCCAAGAAAAGGCGTGATAGTTCAAATCCACTCTTTCCTATTAATCGTCTACACAGTCTTTATCGCCATTATTTCTCCTCCCAACAACGAGAGACGATTTCTTTTCAAAAGCATGAAGCGGCCCTGATTGAAAAACTTCAGCTCATGAAAATTTATCGAAATTTCATGAATTCAAAATTTGTTAAAAAGAATAAATTTGACCCGAACGCGCATGAATGGTCCCCAGCAATGTATGTGGGGGTGGCGGACAAAATCATGACGTTTGAAGAAGTTTTTAGATTAAGAAAATTAAAAACGCAGGTAAAACTAGATAAGAAAGAGATCGAGTTTATGAATCGCACTTATCAATTCTCAAGACAAAAAATTGTTGCTTAAATAAAAAAGGGGCATAAAAAATAGCCTTTCTTATTTAATATGATCCTCAGTTACCTGCGAACAATTTAAACATTATAACGAGTAAGAAAAAAAAGGGCCACCCCATGATGGCCCCCTCGATAATCATCACTGGTCTCTTCCTAAGCCAGACATAAGATTATACTTGATTCCGCTATACTGATCATCCGTGATCACACAACCCTCTTCATCATCATTAGTCTTAATGCTGGTAGTGTCATCTTGAGCAATTGCTAAATTTAAATGAAGTGCAAAGACTGAACCCAAAGTTAACAATAATACATTTTTCCAGACTGAATTTAGTTCCATCCTAGAACCTCCGTTGATGTTTTTGGATAACAAGATATTGGTCTTGGTGTAAACTTTTGACAACCTAAACATACTGGAGCGTTCGGCAACTAAAGATTGAGGATTTTGTTGGGATTTATAAATGATGAGAAATTGAAGATTACACAAATAAAACGGGCCACTTATGTGGCCCGTTTTTACGGCATTCAGAATTACCACTTGCTGTTTGAAATCACTTTCTAACAACTCTCGGCTTTTCCTCATGCTTTCATCTCTTGCGAGATGGCTTCAGTGTAGGTCAGAAGTTAAAGAACAGTGAATTATATTTTTCCTAAAGAAATACCTGATTATTTTCTATCTAAAATTTGCATTGAAAATTCATAATCATTGCCGGCATTCTTATCAAAATGCTGTTCACTCACCTTCTTCCAGTTCTTCATGGAAAGAGGCGGGAAGAAAACATTTCCCTCAACCTTCGCCTTAACTTCCGTGAGATAAATTCGATCTGCCAAAGAAAGAGCTGCTTTAAAAATTTTCTCACCACCAATAATAAACAATTCCGTCTCACCGTTTCTCTCGGCCTGCTTAATCGCCCGGATGATGGAGTTAAACCACAATACGTTTTCTGAATTGGCGTGATTCTCGGTGGAGATCACCAGACTCATGCGTCCCGGAAGTGCTTGCCCAATGGACTCAAAAGTTTTTCTTCCCATAAGTATGTGGTGACCCATGGTGATTTTTTTAAATAATTGAAGATCATCTCTTAAATGCCAAGGAAGAGCATTGTTTTTTCCGATTACGTTGTTCTCAGCTTTCGCTACGATAAATGAAATTCTCATTTTAAACCGCCACTGGTGCTTTAATGTGTGGATGTGCCTGGTAATTTTGTAATTCAAAATCCTCAAACTTAAAGGCGAAGATATCTTTTACATCTGGATTAATCTTCAAGGTTGGAAGAGCAAAAGGAGTTCTTGAAAGTTGCTCTTGTGTTTGCTCAAGGTGATTTAAATACAAATGAGCATCTCCCAGCGTATGAACAAAATCACCTAACTCAAGATTACAAACTTGTGCCACCATCATGGTCAAAAGTGCGTAAGATCCAATATTAAACGGCACCCCTAAAAAAATATCGGCCGAGCGCTGATAGAGCTGACAAGAGAGCTTATTATTAGCAACATAAAATTGAAACATGGTGTGACAAGGAGGCAGCGCCATCTTATCCACATCGGCCACGTTCCATGCGTTTACGATCAATCGACGAGAGTCAGGATTTTTTTTGATCATCTCAATCAAGTTTTTAATTTGATCCACAGTTGTGCCATCGGCTGTTTTCCAGCTTCTCCACTGAACACCATACACTGGACCGAGATTTCCAAGCTCATCGGCCCATTCATTCCAAATGGAAACGCCGTTGTCTTTTAAGTATTTAATGTTGGAATCTCCCTTCAAAAACCACAGGAGCTCATGGATTACAGATTTCACATGGCATTTTTTGGTGGTTACCAGAGGAAAACCTTCGGCCAGATTAAAACGCATCTGATGGCCAAAAACTGATAAGGTACCGGTACCGGTGCGGTCTTCTTTTTTTACACCCTCTGCCAGGACTCGCTTCATGAGTTCGTGGTACTGCTTCATTGGTGCCTCCGGGTCCATAGGACCTATGGTGTGTGTGGATACTAAAAATTCTAGCATTTTCACTACAGCTTGTTCAATCAAACATTCTCGGTCAAAAAAATGACATTTTTCATTGATTGCTTCTAGAGGAGAAGATCACTAAAATAAGATGATTATTTTTGAGAGGAGTCTGGATGAGTACGGTTTTAACTGGTTTAGAGCGCATAATTTCTGAAAAAGAACTTCAAGGGAAGTTTAAAGGTAAAATTGGTTATCTCTGTCACAGTGCTTCTGTAACTAAAGACTTAGAGCATGGTCTAATTGCCTTGAAGCGCGTCTTCGGAAATCAGCTGGCAAAAATATTTGGGCCCCAGCATGGATTCGTGACTGACGTTCAAGATAATATGGTGGAAACCACCCACTACATTCATCCTTATTTTAAACTTCCGGTTTACTCGCTTTATTCTGAAACACGTATTCCTTCAGATGAAATGCTGGAAGGCCTGGATCATATTTTTGTGGATCTGCAGGATGTGGGAACACGCATTTACACTTACATCTACACCATGACTCTGTTGATGGAAGCATGTCAGAAAAAAGGCATTGAAGTTGTCATTCTCGATAGACCAAACCCCGTTGACTGCGTAACTCTCGAAGGAAATATTCTTGATTTAAAATATGCCTCGTTTGTTGGCCGTCATCCTATTCCCGTTCGTCATGGATTAACCATGGGAGAAGTGGCGAAAATGCATCAACGCTACTGGGGCGGAAAAGATTGCAAACTCACAGTGATTGAGATGAAGGGTTATAAACGGGAGATGAGTTATGAAGACACAAAACTTCCGTGGGTGATTCCTTCGCCAAATCTTGCGACAATTGAAGCAGCTTATACATTTGTTGGGACAGTTCTTTATGAAGGCACAAATATTTCTGAAGGACGGGGAACCACTCGCTCTTTGGAAACTATCGGTCATCCAAAAATTGAAGCCTTTGGGTTTCATGATAAATTGAAACCAGTTCTCGAAAGAGCAAATCTCAAAGGTTTTATCCTGCGACCATTGGTTTTCTTACCCACTTTCCAAAAACATCAAGGCAAGCCTACCGGTGGTTTTCAAATACATGTGACGAATCGAAAAACTTTTGAGCCGTGGAGGCTGTGTCAGTATCTTCTGAAAGAAATGTATCATGAACTTGGAAGTGATTTTGCCTGGAAGCAGCCTCCCTATGAATATGAGTATCATAAAGTTCCGGTTGATCTAATTAATGGCACAGATGAGCTGCGTTTATGGGTTGAAAAAAATGGCACTGAAGAAGAATACCAAGCCATCATGAAGAAAAATCAAGCCGAGTGGCTGGAGCAGCGTCAGAGTTGTTTAATTTATTAAAACTGCCTGCTTTAACTGGTGTTTAAGATAGAGAATTTTTTCCAATAACTTTGGAATTTTATTTAACTATCTGCACGAAAGTAGCTGTGATTTTAACCACTTCACTCTCTCGATCTCTGTCATGGATTTTGCTTATCTCATGGCATGAGAAAGACTTGTCCAAACCAAAGCTGCG
>CAMASK010000105.1 GCA_945860895.1 Bacteriovorax stolpii | reverse complement strand
AGAAGGTCCCTTTCAAATTGAGAATGAGAATTTTCATTTCTGGGCACTTCCTCATGGGCATGGATACACTTTAAGTGTGATCCATGAAAAACTTGGCTATATCGTAGACTGCCGTGAAATTCCGGAAAACATTCTAAAAAAATTTTGTGACGCTAAGCTTGAGTTACTGATCATTGATTGTTTGCGCTATGAACCACATCAAACACATTTGCATCTAGACCTCTCCTTGGAATATATTCAAAAAATTGCCCCTAAAACTGCCCTCTTGACTCATATGGCACATGAAATTGATTATCTTGATTTAATGAATCAACTTCAGAGGCGTGGCATTAATAATGTTTTTCCTGCTATTGATGGCCAGTCGTTCCTCTATTCTTAAGAAACAAAAACAAGTAAGATGATTCAAATTAATCAGACTAAAAAATTGCTCAAAGACAGGAGTCCTCATGAAAATTGCAGTTCCTAAAGAAATTAAAAACAATGAAAACCGTGTTGGACTGACTCCAAGTGGTGCTCGTCAATTGGTTCAAGATGGTCATGAAGTATTCGTGCAACATAATGCTGGTATCGGTATTGGTATTTCTGATGATGAATATACTAAAGCTGGGGCCAAGATCGTTAATACGCTTGAAGAAGCTTTTGCGGTTGGTGAAATGATTATTAAAGTGAAAGAGCCTCAGCCAAATGAAATAGCTCTGCTTAAACCGCATCATATTCTTTATACATATCTACATCTTGCAGCTGATAAGCCTCAAACTGAAGGCTTGATGAAGTCTGGTGCAACTTGTATCGCTTATGAAACTATTCAATTAGAGGACAATTCACTTCCACTTTTAGTTCCTATGTCAGAAGTCGCAGGAAGAATGTCAGTTCAAGTAGGTGCTTCTTATTTACAGCTTGATAAAGGTGGCAAAGGAATTCTTCTCGGAGGCGTTCCTGGTGTTCGTCGAGCAAAAGTAACTATTATTGGTTGTGGTATTGCTGGTACAAATGCTGCCCAAATGGCGGTTGGTATGGGTGCAGATGTAACGCTGGTGGATTTATCAACAAAACGTCTGGCTGAACTTGATCAACTTTTCGAAAATAAAGTGAACACGATCTTCTCTAACTCTCAAAATATAGAAGAAGCTGTTATTCATTCAGACTTAGTTATTGGAGCAGTTCTAGTACCTGGTGCAAAAGCTCCAAAACTAGTGACTCGTGAAATGATCTCTAAAATGCAAAAAGGTTCAGTCGTTGTAGATATTGCAGTCGATCAAGGCGGATGTATCGAAACCTGTAAGGCCACAACTCACGAAAATCCAACTTTCGTAGTAGATGGTGTAATCCATTATTGTGTGGCCAATATGCCAGGAGCAGTTGCAAGGACATCGACCTTTGCATTAACAAACGTCACCTTAAAATATGCCCGAAAGATTGCCCGTGATGGTGTTGACCGTGCAATCATGAAAGATAAACCACTTCGTTTGGGAGTAAATATCTACAAAGGCAAACTGGTTTATGAGCAAGTGGCAACCGATCTAGATCTTCCATATACTCCACTTCAGTTAGATAAATATCTTTAAATCCTTAGGGCCCGGTAAACGGGCCCTTTTCATTTTTCAGCTCCATGTTATGATTGATGCATGGGTATGGTTCAAAAAATTCTTCTAATCGTTAATTTAGTCGTCGTTCTAGGTGGAGCTGGATTAGTAGTTTATTCCCACAAAATGATTAAACCTGAGCCAACGAATCAAGCTGCAGAGACTGACAATCTTAAAAAACAAGCCATGGCCCAGGCCCAAATTGAAGCAGTTCCTATTAAGAAATTTGTTGTGAATATACGCTCAAGCAGCACTCGCCTTCGTTACCTTTATGTTGAAATGAACATCATGCCTTTTCACAACGATCAAAAAGAACTGATCAAAGCAAATGAGTACATATTTAAAGATGTCGTGATTGAAGTTGCTTCTCAGCTCGAGCCGGATGAATTGGATTCTTTGTCGGGAAAAATTTTACTAGAGAATAAAATCAAAAAACAGGTCAACGCCAAATTGGGCCAACCTGTCGTGAAACAAATATTTTTCTCAGGATTTGTAGTTCAATAAAACAGTTAGCTTATTGAATGTTCTTCACTTCTTCGTGATCTAGAGGAACAGCATTCTTAGTTTCATCTGAAAGAGTATCAAGATACTTCTTCACTTCTTCTTTATTAATTTTGCCTTCAGCAAGCAAACGGTCACGAACGCGAACATCAAGAAGTTTTTCTTCAAGGGCCAATCTTAATTTCATAAGTCCTCACTTTTAAACGAAGCTCTTTGTACCACCGCGCTTTTGGTAAAGCAACAATTTACGCTTATTGCCAAAACTTTGGAGGCTTTATCTCCTCATCTTTCACTACATATAAGTGATTTTTGCTACGCTTCCTCGTCGCAAAAGTGGCATTAAGGGCCATGCGCACAAGAGGTTTAGTCTGGAAATGAATAATTAAATAGCTTATCCCCATGGCCAGAAGATGGGCCCAGGAAGCTGCCAGATTTGAGAAAAGTGCCATGTAGGCCTCAATGCCTGCCAAAATCCAGCAAAAGGTGCGAGCTCGCATTGGGAAAATCATCATCATCGACATTTGGCGATCTGGATACAAAACAGAATAGGCCATCAGCATAGCAAAGTTAATTCCTGACAATCCGTGAATTGGGGTCGAGTAATAAGATGTACCGTAGAAAAAAAGAAGGTTCACTAAAGTAAAAATGAAACCCACGCCTAAAGTGTTAATGAGCATGAATCTCACATAAACTCGAGGACCCCATTGATTTTCTAACTCCGAACCAATAAACCAAACAACCAGGGAGTTAAAAAGAACCCCCATCAAAGTAACTTCCATAAATGGATAAGTTAAAAATTGAAAAATCAAACCATTCATTAGACCAGAAGCGGATAAACCTAAAATCGCCACGAGATTAATTGCGCCCAAGGCTTTAAGAATAGAGAAAAGTAAAAAGCAAATACCTGTAGAAATAAGAATGATTTTATTTATTTTACTGAGTGGTGGTGCTGAGAACTGATATTGACTCATACTAGGGGCCTTTGTGAAATCTCAATTAATACGCCACCGGTAGATTTAGGGTGCATGAAATTCACAAGACACCCTCCAGCTCCAAGGCGCGGTTCAGGATAAATAAATTTATAACCTTTTTTAATCAGTTCATCTGTTTTCTTTTTCACATCCGGAACTTTAAAACACAAGTGGTGAATGCCTTCCCCTTTTGATTCAATAAATTTATGGATGGTTGATTCATCGGAAGTTGGCTGCAGCAGTTCAATGTGTGCATTCTCATCAATTTGTGCAAAAGCAGTGAAAACTTTTTGGTCTTTAACTTCTTCTATTTTCTCATCGAAGCTCAGTCCCATGTCTTCATAGATTTTACGGGCCGATGGAATGCTTTTTACAGCAATGGCAATATGATCGAGAATACAATCTTTCGATAGTGGTAGAGACATCTGAAACTCCCCTTGGGATTCCATTATGCCTCATCTCTCTGTTAGGGATCAATGATTAAAAATTAGGGGCCGGCACAGCAGCATCACAGGCGTTTGGGGCGTTAGGATTAAAGACGGGTATAACTTCCTGTAAAGGAGCTGAACAGCTTCCGGCCTTACAATCACCGTATTCACTAGTGGTGTAACACTGCTGACGACAAGTCACCTCACCAAGTGCATTAGTACCAGTTTTAACGATTAAACATTTCACGACTGGCGTTTTCTGACACCATTCTTTAGCAATACAGAAATCTCCGATTGGTTTACTACACAGAACTTGTGGAGAAGAATTTGTATTGTGAGGAGAACATAAACCAGACGTACGATTACAGCAAAGACTACTGCAATCCATGTCAGTTAAACAAGATTCACCCACTTGTTTGTTACCTTGAATTGAAGCGGAATCATAGCATTGAGAAACCAATGTCTCATCCCAACAACGATTATTGAAACAACACTCATTACCACCACAGCTAGCATTTGAGGCACACGTCTTAAAGTTAGTATAAAGAACATCGTTTCCAGAATCTGTATAATACTGGATTGGACGAACCAACTGAATTTTTACATCTTTAGAAACTGCGATAATATATTCATTTAAGTTTTCATCTTTAGCGATAATTTCGATTGTAGCCGAGACATTACATGAACCAATGTGTTCAAGGTCAACGTTCTTACTATTCGCCCTGACATTTGAGCCATCCATCCAAAGTGATTTACCGGGAACAGAGAGAGTGTTTTCAGACCGAGCTGCATCCCAATCCGCCGAACTTAGATGAGTGACATTGGAAGTTAAGTTTAATTGAGAGGCCAAAGGGAACATGTATGAACCAAAATAAACGGTATTATTGATTGGTGTTGGACCAGTTAAACCAGTGTAGGGACGAAAATTTTTAAATAATCTCTTTGTACCTACAGGATCAGAAAATCTAAAATGCCACTCTGATGAATTAACTAAGCGATAAGGGCCACGATAATAATAATTCGAGCCATTAATATTTTTTGCAGTCCAGTCCAGGTTCACCACATTTGGATCCGAATCTAAATCGAAATCCATATTTACTGCATCGGTGTAAAGAGCAGGGACAGCAAGTTCACTAAACTTGAAAGGACCCATGTAATTATCAGCCAGAGATTTTTTAAGATGCTGGCCCATGAAGTCTTGATAGAAGGAAGACCCGCTAAAGCTTTTAACTTGGGGAAGAGTCGGTGTAAGGGGGACATAAACACCACCGACATCTTTTATTAATCCCTGATCAAGAACTTTCGCGTAAGAATAAAGACATTCTTCATCCGGCTGAAGACCATCACACAGACCAACACCATTGAATGTTGGATCATCTTCAACTCTCAATCCTCGACAATAAAGTCCGGTATTGCGATTATCCTGAATAGGATTTTCAGAAGCACCATATTCATTATAATCAAAAAGATCGTAAGGAAGACGGACATTTCTGAAAGGCTCCCCTCTCATATCCATCACTAGAACATTAATGTCTGTTTGTGGAGTAATTCCTGGAGCCTGAGCAACAGTTGCTGGAATGGTTACCGATTCACGTCCAACGCCAAACTTGAAGCGAACTTTAACTAATCTATCTTTAACGGCATTGATATTAATGCCTGCGAGATATAAACGACCTTGAAAGTTTTTTGGAAGAGTTAATTTGCGAACGTAACTTCCTCCACCAGCATAACCAGTTCCAGAAGAATAATTTGCATCAGTAGATAAGTTAGGCTCAATTAAATGCCTGATTTCAACTTTTGGTAATAGACCTGTAAGACCATTGATAGTTCCACTGCTGCTTCCGCTAGTGGAACCTGATGTGGTTGTACCAACAGGAGCTTGAGCTAAGCCTTGAGTTGAAGTAGGTATGTCGGAAGGCATGCAACCTGAGATGACAAAAGCCATCGCTGTTATAACGTTAGTTGAATTCTTCCATAAAATTTTGTAGACCATGTTCCTTGATCCTCTGAACAAATATTTCGGTCTAATTATCAAAAATGCTTAAGGCTATTATCTACCGAAATAGTTAATCTAAGGGGTTATCTGAGTGTTAACTGAAATTTCCAAGGGTTAGAAAAACAGACTTTTCTAGTACGAGGTTTTGAGTGGCTCGCTTAAGAGGCAAAAAGGGGAATTTTCTTCCCCTGATAGTATTTATTTAAGCGCTTCATTTAGCAGAACTGCCAGTCTGATGCC
>CAMASK010000104.1 GCA_945860895.1 Bacteriovorax stolpii | reverse complement strand
GAATAAATCAGCAAGGTTTAAATAGGGGAGATTACTATTTCCTAAATTCAATGATAGAAAATCAACAACACTCTGATCGTCAAAGCGATCAATGATGTTACCAAAAATTCCCCCAATGAGAAATGACAAACCTGTGATAGTTGCTTTTGACCTCAGAGGTATAAGCCACAAACAAAAAATGTAAGCAGCAAATATAAAACTTCCCAATGTGAAGAGAATAGAACTCTTAGCATTGATGGATAAGTCTGAAAAAACTCCCATAACCATGCCATGGTTATAAACCAGTTGAATTTTAAAAATTCCCAATTCAAAAGGTTGTAATAACCCCCTGGCCCATTTCTTTGTAATCAGATCAGCAAGTATCGCCAAACTTATTGGCAAAAGAGTAAGAGTATAATTTTTGAAATTGGGCTTCATCTCCTTATTTGTCGGCTTTTTAGGATGTTTCTATAATGTTATCGAAATAGTTGACCCGTTTAGTTTTACCGATTAGTGCACGTATTTTCCGGCCAGTTCCAGAAGTTGGGAGAGATCTATTGGCTTTTCCAGAAATTCATTACAATTAATTTTTTTTGACTTCTCAATAAAAGCAGAAACAACAACCACGGGTATGTGCTTGAAGCTTGATTCTTTTTTAATTGCGTCCAAAAACTCCCATCCATTCATGACTGGCATCATGAGATCTAAAAAAATGAGAGAAATATTTTCGTGAGTGCTTCTCTACAACTAAAATCGTTTTTGTCTGATTTGCAGTCATACGAGATTATAGCCGATGATAGCTGAAATGTTTCTGGAGTTTTTTGTGTGTAGGGTTACATCAGGGGCAGGGAACCTTCTAGATGCAGTAACTTTTTTTTCATTAACAGACCATGAGCAAAGCCACCTAAATCTTTAGAGCCTACCACTCTATGACAGGGACATAACAACATAAAAGGGTTTTTGCCGCACGCCGTACCTACCGCCTGAAAGCCTTTTGAATTAATTGCTTCAGCAAGATCTTTATACGTTGCAACCTTACCATAAGGAATTTGCGCCATTTGTCTAAGTAAACGAGCGTGAAATGGCGTCAATCCTGAAAAATCCAGAGGAAGGTTTATCTGCCTCGTTCTTGCGTTAAGAAAAGACTCAAATTCATCCAAGCATTCTTTAAAAAAGCCCGTAGGAATGTGACCCTTTTGTTTTCTGACAACATCGATGTGACAAAGGCTTTTACCATCTCTGGAAGATAGTTTTAAATTACCTACAATGGGCAGCTGAGGAAGAATGATGGTTTGTTCTTTCACTATTTTAAGCTATCATTTTAAGTCATGAATGTCTTTCTTTCTCCCTTCACTAATCCTTTTATCAATCTGGCGCTGGAAGACTATTTTCTCAGGGATGCCTCCAATTTACCTCTGGTCTTTTTTTACATTAATCGAGCATGTGTGGTTTTAGGACGATTTCAAAATCCATGGCTCGAATGCCATCTTCCTTATTTAGTTAAAAATGATATCTGGTTAGTCAGAAGGCAAAGCGGTGGAGGATGTGTTTTTCATGATGAAGGAAATTTAAATTATTCTTTTATTTATCCAGAAGCAAAGATTAATAGGTCTCTAGGTGTAGAAGTCTTAAAAAAAGCTTTTAAGGCAGCTGACATTGAGCTTGAAATTTCTCCTCGGCATGATTTATGGCTTGAGGGTAAGAAAATTTCGGGTTCAGCTTTTAAACAAATTAAGGATTCCTCGTTTCATCACGGAACATTTTTAATTTCATCAGACTTGGAAAAATTAAATCAAAGCCTCAAGCACACTATTGTTTCAAAAGATTCCAAGTCCATTCCTTCCGTGCGCTCTCAAGTGACGAGGCTTAAGGATAAATATCCCGGAGTTGAGATTCAGGATGTGATTGATTTAGTGGCCCATTACTTTCATACTAAACCATTTACTTTGGATGGATCACTCTTATCAAAGAATGAAGTCCAAAAGAGTTTTCAGGACCTCACTGGTTGGCAGTGGTTGTGGGGAGAAACTCCACAATTTAGTCTGGACACACTAAAAGGCCCGCTCCTTATTCATAAAGGTATTATAAAAGGGGACACAGAAATCCCTTTTATGAAGGAGAATCTTATTTCCTATTTCGAGATCAATGAGCTTGAGCGGCTTTTTCCTGATTTTTCACTTCAACAAATCAGTTCTCAAAGAGTTTTTTAACTAACCCGTGGTGAGCATGCCAGATGCGATTCCTGTTACGGTGGCACGGATTAATTTTTTATCTTTTCTTTTAATCGCAATAATTTGAATTAAATTTAATGGAAAAATTAAGGCACTTCTTAAATAGATACTTTCGCCTAACCAGGGTCTGAACCATAGAAGATTTGTTTCCTGTGTGATTTCAAGAAAGGCCCTGAGAGTTTTACAAAATTCATTTTCACACAGTTCAAATTCATCACTATTTTGCGTTAGTTCTTTTAGTTGCAAACTCCAGATTGAAAGCTCAACTTTTGCTAAACTAAAACCCAGCTGTTTTAAAAAGACCGTTATGAAAGGGTCTTGGGTAAGATATTTTTTTCGTATTTCTTTTTTCTCCTGAGTACTTAATTTCTCCCACGCACTACCCAGGCCCCACCAGTTTAAAAAAAGTGCTCGGTTCTGCGTCCAGCAAAGCACCCAGGGAATGGCCCGCAAATCTTGTACTCCTTGAAGAGTTTTTCTTTTGCTGGGTCTGGAGCCAATCTTTAGTTCATGCAAATAGGGATAGAGAGTGGCTTTTTTTATTAAATTCAAAAAAAATGGATCAGAGACCTTTTTTTCATATTCCATTCTGGTGAGTTCGGACCATTTTTTAACCGCTGTTGAAATGCAGTTTTCAGATTTCTTTTTAGCGTTTTGGACTTTTGCTATTCTTGCTACCTGACTCAAGAAAATATCCGCCGAAGAAAAGGTTCTTGAGATAACTTCACCCTGGATGGTGGCCTTATAATTAGTCAATGCTACTTTCCCCATGGTCATGGCCTGCTCCTCAAAGCTTCCTCCTCCCCGGGCTACTGAGCCTCCGCTACCATTAAAAAAAAGGGGCCCCATGCCGTCTTTTTTGAATTCTTTCTCGATACTAAGCATCGCCTCTTTGATTGAGACTCTACTTGAGAGAACACCTGCTTGTTTGGATGAGTCGGAATAACCTAGCATAATTTCTATGCGATTATCGTGGCGCTTTTTGATCATTTTTTTATAAGTAGTTTCTTTATTCAAAAAAGCTCGGCTTAATTGTGCTGCTTGAGAAAGGTCTTCATGAGTTTCAAAAAGAGGAACAATCGGTAAGGCCGGAGTTTTAAAATGCCAGAGTGTGATTTTTAAAGCATCCTGTAAATGTTTTTCAGAATGAGTCATGCTCACAATAAAGGCTTGAACGTAAAATCTCGCTGTTTCAGCGGTTGAAAAATCAGCAATCAACTTCACCATGCGATTAATTGCAAAATCTTTTCGGCTTTTGGCCGGGGCATTTACACACTCCTCCACGACGTCACTGGATTCACGCAACTCAAGAGGAATCACCAGTGCAGGAAAAAGTTCAAAGAGGCCTAGTATTTTTGATGAATAAGGTAGATGAGCCGCAGGAATGATTAGCTGATGGAAATAATTTTCAAGGGTCTTTTTTAGATGAGTTATTTTTTTATAGTCACCTTTTTCTAATTTTGTGAGGCCTTTCAATTGTCGTTTAAATTCCGTCTCAATAATCGGTCCCTTACTCCCTTGCAGCTTATAAAGGTCTGTCCATTCTTTTACTTTTTTTTCCAGATAAGAAAGTAACTTTTGTCGGGAGAGTTCTAGGGATTTTCGCATAACTCTTTCATCCACACCGGGATGTCCATCCTTATCACCACCAACCCAAGTCCTGAGCCGGAAATTTTGGATTAATGATGGATATTCCAGCACCCGGTCTAGCCAATTGTACTGAAGACAAATTTCATAAATGTATTGAGCTTCATAAATGGGAAGAGGCTTATGCTGGGGGGCCAGTTCAGCAGTCACAATTAAAGTCATGAGAGACTGGATTTGATTGATGCACTTCTTCCATGAACTGCCTAAACTTAAACTCAAAGCTTCCTGCAGTTGTTGCAAAAGAATCACCGTCGAGCGAGATCTTGATTCTGTTGGATGGGCCGTGAGAACCCAGATGATTTTATTTTCCGGCCTTATTTCAATATGAATATTTTGGGCGGCCCAACGGTGCGCTCGGTAGGCATTTTCACACACGTTCATCACTTCCATCATTAGGCTAAAGCCTCTGGTCAGCTCAAAAAGATCTTTGCTTGAAAAATCATTCAGCTTTTTGAGTTCATTTTCCAGACGCTTGATCGTGGGCCGAAGATCCTGGTCCCGAAGTTTTACCATTCGATTTCGAATATTCATAAGTTCAGAGTGAATTTTTGGATCGATATAGGCCTTAAAACAACGACCCAATTCCTCCATGCTTAATCGGACTAGATGCTTTAATTCTGGGGATAAATGATTTTGATTCTTCATCCGAAGAGAATAGAGAAGAAACGATTAATCGGTAAAGTTGGAGTAGGCTAATGGGCCGCGCAGGTAGAGCAACCAGTTTTAGCCGCCGTCTGGTCTTCAAAAGTCCAATCGCCGTAATTAGCATTTAAAAACATGCAGGCATCACTTAAAGAGGTGAATTTTTGTTGATAAGTCTCATGAATTTCGTGCTCTAGCACAGTGACATAATATTCAAGTGTGTCCTGCTCCATAGTTTCTGGGTCTCCACCAAAAGTGATGAGGGCCATGAAGTCGCCTTTATTGTAGCGAGTATAAGTCCAGTTTTTTGCGTTTATGCTATGCATATATATGTCAATCCATAATAAAATTGTTGTCTTACCTTGTGCTTGTAGTCTATAGTGTGCTCACTTTTATGTAAATGCTATTTCCGCAAGAGAGGGTTATATGGCCAAGGGACCAAGAGTTATCGTTACTTTAGAATGTACAGAAGCTAAAAAAGAGGGTGGATCACCTTCTCGCTATACAACTACTAAGAACAAGAAGACGACACCTGAGCGTCTTGAGATGAAGAAATATAATCCAAATCTTCGTCGTCACACTGTTCATAAAGAAATCAAGTAATCTGAACTTTATTAAGTCAGTTATATAAAAAAAGGACACTTTTAGTGTCCTTTTTTTATTTCAATTCGCTACTTTTTAGAGTGAATGCTCTCAATTGATCTTTGTCCAAGAGGACGAATGATTTTTTTTCCTCAGTGGATAGTGAGTAAAAATTATTTTTTGCGAGATTCATTCCTGGAATGCCATTTTTTATTTCGGCCAAAATATAGGAACGCACACCCTGATTTGAAATAAGTTTTAAGCTATAAACCGGACTGGACATGGCAGCTACCATGAATTCCTGTTGAGTGCCTGAAAGATTATTTAGGATAGAAAAACTTTTAAGATCTTCTAAAAGTTCAAAGTACTTTTTTACTTTGTTAGCGTTTAACTGGGTACCGGTCTGGTCCACCCAGTTCTCTTCCTTTTTAAGGAGCTTGGCTTCGAGTCCGTCAGGGCCATAAAGCTCCAAGGAGGCGAGGGTCTCAAGATTTAGCGCAAGAACTCTTGACTCTACTAACTGAGCGAGATCGTAACTTTCAAGTGCCATTTCAATTGGATCAATTTGATAAATTTGATTTTGTGAAGAAAGACTTAAATAAGCAGAATTATCTATGGGATTAATGAGGCCCATTTTGATTTCATA
>CAMASK010000103.1 GCA_945860895.1 Bacteriovorax stolpii | reverse complement strand
TTCGGGACGGTCTTATTTAAGAGTACCTCCAAAATAATCATACATATGACTCAGACGGTTTCTAAAGGTTGGTGCGCTGGCCGAATAAGTCATAAAGAGTTAGAATAATATCTGAAAAATTAACTCAGCCTATCAGGTTATTATGTTTAGAAATGGCATCCAAAATCATCCCTGAGCCCCAGCTAAAGTCTTCTTCCGATTTAAAGAGCCAGGACTCCCATGGACGCAGTTCTTCCTCATTTTGATAAACTTCTCTAACAGCTTGGTCCCTAATAACGATATCTTGTAAACGATTCAAAATCTTGAAGGCTTCTTGTTTATCACCCATCCTGTAAGCAACTTTTGAAGACAAGGCCATTAACCATGACCAGTAGACCTCGTCATGATAGTGACCTAGCCCTGCGATTTTTACAGCGAGATGGCGCCATGAAGAAGGATAATTAGGAACCGTATTAAATCCAGGTAAAGAATATTTGTTCCAAAGTTCGTGTTTTTTTAAAGCTTCATAAAGATCAAATGAATTAATACCACTAAAGCCAAACTCGATAGCGAGTAAATTTGCATCAAGTGAAATGTATTTCTCGTTAATGAGGGATAGAAAAAGACCACTCTTTGAATCATAGAAATGTAGTACGAGGTTTTTTGTTAATATCTCTAACATTTCGCTTTGAATTTGAAATTGAGAAAAGTGCCTGAGTTTGTTGCAAACAATCCAGTATAGGAGATTGGTGTAAAAAGTTTTGCCTTCTCTTTTTACACTGTCTTGCCAATCGGAAAATTTTTTCTGAACAATTAAACCATCATCCATTTTGTTATCATAAAAATGGAAAGCTTTTAGAATAGCTTCCTCATGTGCACGAAGCCAGTCAAGATCCTTTGAGACTTCAACATATGTTAGTGCCGTCAAGATAACCAAAAGGTTTGAATCTATTGCCTCTGTTCCATGTTCATCTTTATACTCGATAATTAATGGATCTGTAATTTCAGGGATAGATCCAAATCCAAAAAGATATCGAATTGAATTCCTAGTAACTCGATATCTAGGCAGCATTGAGTCAACAGTTCGAGGAACAAGACCATCTTGACGAATATTTTGGAGTAGAAAGTGAAGGTGATTTTTTACAACATCAAAACTTCCGATCGCAATTAATCCTCTTGCAGCAAAGCAAAAATCTCTTGTCCACATTGAACGGAACTGATTTTTTCCTGCAACCAAAACTGGTCCATTCAATAAATGTACGGAGTTTTTTTCAAGTGCTTTTTTGGCAAAGAACTGAAGAGATTCAAATTGATTTTTTTGCAGTTTATTTTTCATAGGGAAATAAAATTACCAATTAATTAATGCAACGTCCATTAAAGCCTCCGAAATGATTGCCTGATTGGCCCACACAATCTTAACTTTATTTTGAAAATCACTTTTTATATTATTCTTTCGCTGGATAGGTGTTCGATGTAAGTAGCTCACACTTTTTTTGAGAATACCTATCTCAGCACAAAATCTCGAATGTCAGGATCATGTTAATTTTCTGTTATCTTATTTTCTCAGGACTATCCGTTTTCCATTTTCGCTGCTCAAATATTTTTTATGAAATATATAAAATTGTTTTTCTTTTTGATCATTCTTGGCCTTTTCTTTGTTTTTACTATTCCGCTATATCCTTTTCTTTTCTTTTTCAGAAACAGAACAAGAAAAAGTCTTAATTATATTGTTACATGGACTTCCACTGCATGGCTTAAAATTTTAGGGATTAAAGTTAGAATAAATGGAACATTGGATAAAACGAAAAACTACCTTATTGTGGCCAATCACCTCTCATATTTAGATGCACTCATTATTTCTTCATTCTTGCCTTCCTCTTTTGTAACTTCTCTGGAAGTTAAGTCGACTTCATTTTTAGGACATTTGACAATGCTCTCTGGGTGTCTTTTCGTTAATAGAAAAGATAAAAGTAAAATCAATCTGGAAATTTTAGGATTACGAGATGCTCTGTTAAAAAATATCAATGTCACTTTTTTCCCCGAAGCAACTTCCACTGACGGAACCGCTGTAATCCGCTTTAGAAAACCTTTATTTGAAGCATCAATAGCCTCGGGGAAACCCATTTTGCCAATTACAATTAATTACCAAGAAGTCTCAAGCAATAAAGTTTCAGACAAAAATAGGGATTCTGTTTTTTGGTATGGAGAAATGACATTTTTCCCTCATTTTATGAATCTTCTAAAACAATCAGAAGTCATTACAGAATTAGTTATTCACGAACCATTTACTCCTGAATTGTATCCTGTTTTTGAACTGGCCG
This sequence comes from Bacteriovorax stolpii, assembly GCA_945860895.1. Classification (GTDB taxonomy): domain Bacteria; phylum Bdellovibrionota; class Bacteriovoracia; order Bacteriovoracales; family Bacteriovoracaceae; genus Peredibacter. Next base: position 3,775 of record CAMASK010000103.1, on the reverse strand, counting down.
AAAAGGCACATCAAATTATTTCAAATTCCTATAAACCTATTCTTCAAGAAATGAGGCCTAATGAAATTATTAAAGTCTAACCAAGTTTTAATCGAAATTTATGACCGTCCAGGATTAAAACTCCACTTTTTTGAATTAGAAAAACTTCAAAAGGAATTAATCGAAATCGGAAAAAGCTCGCTTGAAAAACTACCAAATTATCAATGTTTCTCAATTAATAAAAATGAATTTAATCGACTCATTATTTCAGTTGCGCGAAATTCTGAAGGAAAAGCCATCGCCTTCTGTTCATCATATATTCTTGATGCCGGTGAATATGGTGAAATACTTCACCTTGGATTAACTTGTGTAGGACCAGAAGCGAGAGGCCTTGGTTTAACTCATAAATTAACGAGTAAAGTCATCTATCGATATTTTACGGCCCATGCTAAGCTTGGAAGTTTTTGGATTAGTAATGTGGCCTGTGTGTTGTCAAGTTTGGGAAATGTTGCACTTCACTTCGAGGATGTTTATCCTTCTCCGTTTCTCACGACTCCAACTCAGGAACATAAGGAAATTGCAAAACTCATCAATAATCACTATAGGAATGAACTTTATATTCATCCCAAATCTACTTTTGATGCTAAAAGTTTTATCTTTCAAGGTAGTGTCATAGGTTCTTCGTTTCAAAAAGAAGAACATGATACAAAATTTCATCACCGAGATGAGCGCCTGAATGATTATTTTAAAAAATTGATCAATTTTAACAATGGAGATGAAATTCTGCAAATTGGACGAGTTAGCTTGATGAGTTATCCAAAATACCTTCTAAGGAATCGAAAAAAACGTAATAATTCGATTAAAGTTCAAACCTCTGACTTAAATGTTGCCTAGTTTTAGATTAGAATAACTCCTCACCGATCAAGTTGGGGAGTTTATATGATTCAGTTCCCGAAAGAGTTCTTTTTTGGCGTTTCGAATGCTGCTAATCAGGTTGAAGATAATCTTCATGACACCTGGTTAACTTTTGCTTCTGATGGGAATGTTCGTTGTTTTGAAAAAGTACCCCACAATCAAGATCGAATTCGCTTTTGGTCAAATCCAGATATAGAACTAAACCTAGCGCAAGAAGTATAGCCTGAATTAGCCCTCGATTTTACATCTTGGAACCATGGGACCCCCCCCTTTTTAGGAAAAGGATGACCTTCGGTCTCACTTATAAAGGAAATCTTCACGACTTTTTGTCGGATTCGGCTGAAATTTACGGGGCGGTCTTATTTAGGCGGAGACCTGACAATCACTTCATTTGCTGGACGGCCAAGATGTTTCAATTGAAGACTATCACTAGGAGATTTTTATGAAACAGCCTAAAAACCCATTTCACCCTGGCGAAATTCTTCTTGAGGAATTCCTAGAACCAATGGGCATGACTCAAGTGGCCTTGGCAGAAAAACTCAATTGGACGAAAGCAAAACTCAATGAACTAATCAAAGGTAAGCGTGGAATCACTGCAGAGACTGCTCTTGATTTGTCTGATGCACTAGGTACATCACCTAAGCTATGGATGAATTTACAAGCGACTTGGGACTTAAGTCAGGCCATGAAATCCAGATCTGCTTGAAATGAGTTTAATTAAACGCCCACCTACTCTTAAAATGGCCCCTCCCGGATCCCATGTCGTGACTAGACAGGCCCGAATTTCTAAAAATGGTATTAGATACTTCGTAAAGGCCCATGTACGTAAAAATCGAGGCAAGAAGATTGTTCTTTTACCTGAAAATCTACTCTACCTCTTTTGGCATGGGGACCATGAATATCCAACGATTGGTGCCATCAAAAGATTCCCCGAATTTCCTGAACTAGATGCTGTCATTCATTTTTGGTTAAACTATTGGCAAGAATTTGGATTATTATTCCCCAAAGGTATGGACCCCATGGTTATCAAAACCATGATTGCGATTGAGTCCAGCTTCCGTCCAAAAGTCAGAGCAGCTGAAAGTACAGCATATGGGCTTATGCAAATTACAGAAACAGCAAGAAGAGATATCAAAAATATCAATGACGGTATTCTTGATCTAGAAAAAAAAGATCTTGAGGATCCTGTAATAAATATCGCTATGGGAATTCGATGGATAAGCTACAAGTACACATGCATTGAAAAAGGTGTGAAGAAAGATCTTTATAACACCATCAAATACTACTATGACAAACGCAAGGGTGATGAATATGCTCATAAAGTTCTTAATCTTTACCGCCTTTCTACTATCGGTAAATCTTAGATCTTTTGCCAAAGAGGCTGACCCTTATGTGATGGCCATGCATGATAAGAAATATCTTAAAATCCCTGGAGGCAAAGAAGTAATTCTCGCAAGGCTTTTTAATGATATTGGACCAAGCAACCACATCCGATTTTTCCTCCGAGAAAAAGGAAAAATACTATGGGATGTTACCTACAATGGAGATTTTGAGACACTTTGGGCCGATGCCCATTTTATACCTTTGTATAACAAAGAATATATCACAGACCTAGATCATGATGGTTTTTCTGAAATTGCAGTGGCCATCTGGCACGGAGGGCACGCCATGGAGCACTGCCGAGCCATTATTTTCACAATTAAAGAAAATAATCTTGCTCCTCTCGCTTCTCACGAAATTAATTATGAGTTTTCCCGATCAGTTTTTAAAAATAAAGGAGAAGCAAATTTAAAAATTCAATCACACAAAGGTTTCTAGGACTGGAGCCGAGGGCAGTGAAATTTTTTTAGAAGTTGTTTCGGTAAGAAAGACTAAAGCCTACTTGTGTTTAGAGGCAAATCAATTCTAAGGCAGTCTCAACTCACCAATGAATATTAATTATTTGGCAGAATAATACCGGAACTTTTATATTAGACTTTATGCGAAGCACGACTAGGGTTAAGTCTTTTTATACGCCGTCCCCAAATGTAAAGGAAGAATCAATATAACACCCCAATTTTACAAGAACACCCACATCATTGGAATAATTGTGATACAATGCCCATTGGATCCTCATGCATATGCCGATACAACTATAAAAGAGGTGTAATATGAAAAAGAACTTAACTGCTATTGGAACAAGTCTTGGTTTCATCATTGATAAGCCTATCGCTGATCTCTACAACCTTGACCGCAATACAGTCATTGAGCTTACTCCTAAAGAGGACGGCCTCAACATCCGCTTTATCAAGGAACCAACCTCGTCGTCTAACGATGATGAAGTTCTTAATGCTGCTCAAGATATTAATAAACGCTACGGTAAAATGATGAAGAATCTCGCCAAATGAGTTTAGGGCTTAAATTTCTCACTTATGAGCAGATTATTCTCTTACACGAAGGTCAGATTAATTTGTTCGGTAGCCATCATGGGCTTGGAAAAAAATAATTACTGTCGTAGGACTAATATTTAATTTTCTAGCTGAGAAGAAAGCGATTTTGGCCACGCTTCTTGTCTTTTTCTGATACACCATAGTGCTCCCTTAGAACTCTTTTTAACTCTTCTGGGAGACAACTTATATCATCTGTATTCTTCAACAATGAACTAAGTGCTTTTCGATCATCAAAATGCAGCGCCTGTAGATTCTTTATATCTGAATCAGTTATAAGCTTTCTTAAATTCAAAAAAACATACATCGCTAAATCCGACTTCGTAATCATTCCAGTATTAAATCCATCATTGAGACTTTGAGATTTCCGTCTCATGTTTGGGTCTAAGTCTCACCCGTATTAACAAAGAGTACTCCTTAGAGTACTCTTTGTTGAATTAGGAGGTTGTCCATGC
>CAMASK010000102.1 GCA_945860895.1 Bacteriovorax stolpii | reverse complement strand
ACTCGTGTTGCTGTTCGTTGAAGGACTGGATCGGAGCTGTTTAAATTAGTCTTCGCAAGCTCTACCACGACCGGACTCTTGTGTTTAGCTGATCCAAGTAATAAATAGAGATCATTCGCTTTGTCAGCTCCATAACTGGCCTTGTATTTTGCAATGACATTTTCTACAGTTTCAGTAGGCAACATCATTAGAAGCTCGGCTGATTTTCTTTTTGCAATTTTATTTCCATCGTCTCGCCAGCTATTTTCGAATACTCTCTGAATTGCAGTTTCAAAATGGGGACTGTTTGGATTCTTTCCGGCAAGATATTTTAAGGTATCAATTACCTCTTCAGTGGGATCCCAAGTGGAAGCCACGATTTGAACTTTTTCCGGAACATTCAGATTTTTATTATTTCTGATTAATTTCAACGTTGCCTTCTTCACATCCTCATCTTGAGAGTTTTCCATTGCTGCTTGCAAGATCGTTTTCATTTCCTTGTGCTTGAATCCCATGGCTTCTATATTTTCGGAATTCTCAAGAAGCTCTAAAATCCATTTTTTATATTTAGCATCGCCATCGTATTCTTGAAGGATGTCATTAACGTATGGAAGTAGATCATCTTTATTCTTGATCTGCTTTAATAGACTGGTAACGTCCAGTTGACCTTTGGTATTCTTTGATTTGTGATAAATCATAGAAAGAGACTCACTGGCATCAAGATCGGCTAAGGAGGTTAGTTCACGAGCCTTCTTAGAGAAAGCTTCAAGACCAGCAATTGCTTGCTCTTTAATTACAGGATCTGTGCTATTTTTCATGTCTATCATACTTTCAAAAGCATAGTGAGAATTACGATTTTTAGTAATCACAGCCATCTGCTTAGTGGGATGGTATTCTGACATAAATTTCATCGTCTTATCCATGGAGGATCCAGGAATTTGACTGGCAAGCTTGGCAATAATTGTTTTCGATTTAGGATCAGTAGCGTTATTTAGTCCTAGAAGGAGACGCCTTTGAAAATAAGTGTTTTGAGACAGTATTTTTAAATCATTAGATGTAACTTCAACTCTACTTAGAATTTTCTGTACAAAGGCATCGTTTTCAAGACTAAAACGTGAATCATTTGAAATAAAATCTGCCACAGAAATTTTCTGCTCCTTAAGTAACTTAAACGCTTCATCTATAACATCTTCGTCTGGACTATTGAGAGCTTTGTAAACTAATTCTTTCATCAAGGTTGGATCACCATCGATGATTGGCTTAAACTTGGGCGATGAAGCTTGGGCCATCAACCATTTTGCATAGGGATCAGCTTTTCCTTTAGCACTACTTTCAGCAATTACTTTATTAATAGTTAGAAGTGTATCAGGATCTTTTTTCAAGATTTCTGCAATTTCTAGATTATTGCCATTGCCTGGGAGCGTATCATTCTTATACAGCAACCAAAGTTTATCGGTGATCTCCTTTTTCTTAAGATCTGCCTCAGATAAATTCTTGATAAATTTCTCTTGCTTCTCAATTCCATTTTGAATCAATTTCAATTGAGTTGGACTCAAAGGCTTATCGTTAAAAAATTGAGGGAGCATTTCATGAGTAGATTTTAAATTTGAATTTCCATAGAGCACCAAACCAACATTACGAATTGACTTGTCAGGACTAAGAATTAGCTCGGACATAATTGTATTAGCTTTAGAATTTCCTTCAGCTGATAAGTAAGAAAGAAGTTTGGCCGAACTAGTCCTGTTGATACCAGGCTTATAGATGTCAGTTTTAACGGCATCCAATAATGTATTGATAGAAGTACCATCGTATTTAACAACTTCATTCAAAAGATCAGCGTTAGTTAAAACTTTGCTATAAAGCTTAGTCTTTACACTTTCTGGAGCATTCGGATTATTGAGCACAGTCGGAATAATACCAGCTCTGGCAATTTTGGTATTTACTTTCTCAAGCATTTCAAATCCCAGATCATTTATCTGAGGATTTCTTGATTCTAGCATTTTGTTAATCATCTTCAGATTTGTTGAATCATCAGAGAATTTAAACTTTTCTGAAGCTACCAAATTCTTATATGCCCATTTCGTAACTTCTGCATCATCGGCATTTTTAAAGATTTGATTTTGAAATAGATCTAGATTTTCTGGTTTGGCCAAGGTCTTAACAATCGTTGCTCGTTTATTGGCGTTAAGGGAAGGATTCTCAATCATCTTCTTTGCAATCGGAAGAATATGATTTTCAGGTAAGGCAAATAGTTCTCTAGATGAAATATTGTCTAAAATTTTTGTTTCGCTTAAAAACTTGCCCATGAGTTTCTTATTCTCTGGGCTAGTACCTTTAAGGTTCATTTTATCTTTTGCGATAAAATAATAATCCTTCTCAAAATTTGCACGCAGGTGATTGTGCCCAATTTGGCTCATTTGAGGGGAACTATGGTCTAAAAGCGCTGTATAAAGATTTTTTACACCATCTTTATCCATATTTTTTGAAAGAGTGAGAATAGACCGGATCGCTCCCGGATCATCGGTTTTTGTAATAATTGATTCTAAAACCTGAAGAGTGTGTACATTTGTTGCATCAACTTTGATATTCTGAGCTGAGGCAAGAATCTCTTTGATGATTTTTTGATCATCAATCTCATCTGCTTTTGATAATAAAGACTCCAGACCATCTGGATGCTGAGTTAAATAAGTGATCGCTTTCTTTCTGACATCGCTATCATTACTCGAAAGTAATTCCTTATAAACTGAAATATAATTATCACCTTGTGATTTTTCAAATGAGCCTGGAAGTTTTTCTACCAAAAACTTTTGATAACCAGGAGAAATATTAATTGCGTACGAAGCCATTGATGGCAATTCGGACTGACTCTTCGCAAGAACCTCTTCGAGTAATTTGCGATGAGCACTTGTTTCATTCTTCGTTTTTGACTTTTGATAGTACAAAGCAAGCATTGCTTCTTGATTGTTTAATTTCTTCATTTCATCAAGGCTAATACTCGCTTCCAGCGGCATCTTCTCAAGTTTACGATCTAATTTACCTCTGAAATTTACCTGGTTTTGCGTTGCTGCTGCATGCTCACGTGCTAACATTTGTTGCTGTTTATAAACTTTTGCCTCTGGCAATATATCATTTCCCTCCCATACTCTGCCTTCAGAGGAAATTGGATTAGCACGAGGCTCAACCGCTTTACCCCAATCGGCCACTTCTGGATGTAGACTTAGTTTTTCTTCCAGCGGTAAAAAACCTGGGGAATCATAGACATGTTTAGAAACTTCAAGACCTTCTAACAAAAAGCCTTTATATTCATTTGCATCCAAACCAAGGCTCTTCATGGTTTTTTCAAATTTAGCAAAAGCCATTTTAGGATCTTTCGCCATCGCCTGATAATCGACATTAGGGGAATTAATGAATACATCATCAGTTTCGTTTAAAGCTTTATTAAGAAGAGCTTTTGTGAACTTGATCTGAAGGGCCGATTCAGCAGCATTACGAGGAGCATTGAATAAACGGAACTCCATTTTGCGGATTTTTGGATCAACATCAAAAGTTCTTCTCCACATATCGTTTTTCATGTCGAAATCAGAATGAATTAATTCTTCAGGAATGACATCTTGAATGTAAGCTAAAATATTTAACTGGTTATTTTTGGTTTTACGACCAACTCGGGTGTTAAAAAACTTTTCGTTATAAAGTAGTTGTTTTAATTCTTTTTCATCACCATCAAAATTTTTAAGCTGGCTTATCAGGTTTTGACTAACTTTTACAGGTTCGGCCCCAACTTGTCTTCCGGCGTGCTGAAATAGCATGCTCATAACGTCTCGGTTATCGAGGTAGGCACCCAGAAAGCGCGCCATCTTTTTGGGTTCGCCATCAAAGGGTTTTAAATCGATATTAATATGTCCGCCACCAAAGCGGGTTGAGGGAATTAAGCTTTCTTTTTCCATGGCAGTGTAGAGCTTATTCATGGCATCAGCATCTGGAACAAATTTAGGTGTTACGATTTCTACGTGACCACCACGAACTGAGCCTTCAATTCTTTTTGAATCCACATCGTAACTTCTTCCAATACCATCCCACTCTACTCTCCACTTCTTGCCATTCTTATCTTTGACTTCATAGGCAATGTCCAGACCATGTCCGTGACCATTTGAATGCAATGCCTTCACTTCAACTGGAGTACCATTTAATTCTTCACCAAGCCTTTTAGCAAATCGTTCAATGACATTTTCTCTTTCAGCATCACTGTATCCATAGTGGGTAGCTTGCCATTCATATTTACCAGCTTGATTAGGAATAGGCACAAACTCAGCATTTGATTTAAGTGGGTATCTCGCAGAGTACTCAATACCAAGATCAATCTGGTTGACGTCAACTTTAGCACCAGACTTAAGTGGATAGACATGTGCTTCGGCTGCATTTTTCAACTTCTGTTTTGGTTTTAAGTAATTTTCAATGTCAGTTGCTATCTGAGATGTTTTTACCCAGTCCCTCATGGCAAGTCTTACACTTGGCATATCCGGATTACTTAAGTTTGCTACAGTCTTGATGTAGGTATTGGTTAATTTTCGGAGTTCTTCTTTTTTGCCTGAGCTCAGATAGGGTGCTTCTTCCCAGTTCCACAGAGGGGCGAGATATTCATGACTGATGGTCTTTTGACCAGGCGACCCATATGACATCTTTGTAATCGAAGCTTTACCAACAGCGGATAAAAACTTATCCGCTTCTAATTTACTGACACCAAAGCGTTCCATAAGTTTGGCAGAATCATATGATCGACCATCATTTAGTATCCACGACTTACCACTGGCAAGATCATCATATTCATTGGCAGCATAGCGCGAAACTAGAAATTTCTGGTGCATTCTTCTAATCTTGTCTGATTTGACTCCGGCACGAAATTCAAGAGCAAATGCTTCTTGGCCATCAACATTAAACCGCTCATTTTCCAAGCGGATTACACCACGTTGGGTAGTATGATCGTTGGTCAAAGAAAAGTCAGGATGAACTGTTTTATAATTGGCCAATTCAATACCTGCGCCACCTTCAACACCTTTTAACACAATATAGGCTTGAATATTCTTTTCAACTTCGCCTAGTTTCTCTATAAGTTTGGCAGCCTCTTCGGGTGATTCAATAGCTGCTTTCGATTTTGGATATACAATCCATTGGTGACCAGGAGCCTCGAATTTTTGACCAACATTTTTAAGCTCAGTTCTGAACCAATCAATCATGAACTCAAATTCCCCATACGATCTCTGAGGGATAAAGTTGATCTCCCATCCAACGGTGGTTCCATGAGCAGCATCGATGAATTTTTCAGCTTCTCCATAAAGAGGTTTGTAATTATCATAATCAACATTTTTCTTGAGACCGGTTGTGCTGGTTAGACCTGGATAATTTCCGTTAAAAATTTTAATTCTGGTCTGCTTATTGATATGCGAGAATGACTTATCACCACCACGATCAAGGAATATTTGAAATTTCTTCATCAAGTCTGAACTTGATAATGAACTGTAATTAATTCCTTTCAATCCTTCGAGATCAAAAGGAATCAGCACACCTTTGGCATCACGAACGTCTTTAACTTTAATTTTTCCTGATGAAAAATCACTTAAAAACGTCCGCAAGAATTCATCTTTCTTATCGAGATCGTTAACAAAATCTTTTAAACCATCTTTATCAGGACCCATGATACGAGTAATGAGTGAAGAGGATCCTTCTTTCTCACCACCAAACATAACCATTTGACCTGCATTTTTAATTTCTTTGCCATCGGAATCAAGTGCCTTTACACCTTCAGCACCTTTGACAAGTGTTTGGGTTTTATCAAAATTTAGTCCAGCCTCAGTCATCTCATTCCAGATTTCGTAAGCCGATTTATCTTGGGCTAAAGCGCTAAAACTTAGGAATAGGATTAAGAATGAAGAAATCATTCTTAACTTAAGAAATTGGATACTCATGTTTTTTTCCATCTTCATAAAACGCCCTAATAGTTAAAAATCTAAATCTTTTTGACTCATATTATTAAAATCATAACTCTCATCATTGCTTACTGCTTCTTCCAGAGCTTGATCCTGAAGCTCCTGCTCTTCCTGACTAATTGGATTTTCATCGAAATTGATCACTTCAGCTTCCTCAGCAGAGATCATTCTTAAGTAAACCTTCTCAGAAATTTTTTGCAGCGTAGATGTTTCAAGCTTAGCAAAAGCTTCTTTCGACATATTGTATTTTATCGAATAATTCAAAAACTTGTATTTGGACC
>CAMASK010000101.1 GCA_945860895.1 Bacteriovorax stolpii | reverse complement strand
AACTTGAAACAGAATGAAAGAGATAATGAATGGGCATATGAGTAGGGGTTCCGAATTCACCATTAATACTGGAGACAAGTTGCTCAATGGTTTTCTTCAGTTGCATATATTCCGGCACATCTACCCGAGACGGAATCACTACCTGGACCAGCTGCACTTTTTCCCGCTCTTCGGGAAACTTCCTGAGAAATTCCTCAAAAGATTTAAGCTTCAAGATTAAACCCTTGATATAATCAAGTCGATCAACACCTAGGATCCATTTTTTATCTTTTTTTGTTTCAGCGTAACGAGAAATAAATTCTTTTGTAGCAACCTCGCTTGAGAGTTTCACAAAATGGTCAGCATCAATAGAAATGGGATAAACTCCCCACTTACGCTCATTAAATAAAGAAGTATTCTCACCTAAAACTCGTGAGAGTGAACTTTTAAAATGAGTCAGATAAGACAGATCATGAAATCCCACCAGATCACATTGAATCAGGGAAATGAGTAATTCTTTTCTTTGCGGTAGTTCTCTGAATATTTCTGAACTCGGAAAAGGGATATGCAGGAAAAAACCAATTTTTAATTCTGGACGCTTAAGCTTAATCATTCCTGGCACCAGGAAAAAATGAAAATCATGAATCCAGATGGTATCATCTTCACGCGCTCCGCGTATGATGGCATCGGCCACAATTTGATTCACTTCTTCATAGGACTGCCAACCTGAATCTGTATGCTGCACCATGGATCTTTCGTAGTGAAACAGCGGCCAGATCACATTATTGCAAAAACCATTATAGTAAAGATTGTAAGTCTCTTTTGGGATGACGATCGGATGACATTGCAAATCACCAAAGGAAAGTTTGCCTAATTCATTTATTTTTTCTGAATTGACTTCATCAGTAATAAGTCCCATCCATTCAAAATCATATCCAATTTTCTTGGCATCAAGACCTTTAATGGCCGACACTAAGCCACCAGAGCTTGGTACAAACTTTTTTAGTTCTTCATCATATGCAAGAGGCAATCTATTACTCAGTAGTAAACATCTAGGCATGCTGTTCTCCATCATAGAAAACTTTGAATAAGTGGGTTGATCCCGACCTTTTTATAAGTTAAATTCCAATCATGAGAAAGGCACATCGCTATAATTTTGGTGTCATTGGCAACTGTAATTATCTCGCTTATGTCAGACATGACAGTGCTGTTCAATGGATGTGCTGGCCCTTCATGGATTCTAGTTTTGTTTTTGGTTCACTTATCGATGAGAAAAAAGGCGGAACCTTTCGTATCGCGCCGGAGTTACCTTTTCTCACGCGACAAAAATATGTGGAGAATACAGCGATCCTCCTCACTCATTTTATTTGTGAAGATGGAGAGTTTGAGGTTATCGATTTTGCTCCACGCTTTCCTTCTCACAATAGATATCACAAGCCATTACAGTTTTTTAGAAAAGTAAAACGCCTTAAAGGACAGCCTCGGATTAAGATTATTTGTGATCCGAGAGGAAACTATGGAGAAAGTACACCTGAGGTTTTTTCGGGAAGTAATCATATTAATTATCGAGGACTTCATGTCAACTTACGTCTAACCACCAACGCTCCAAAGACTTTTCTAATTGAAGAGCGCTCTTTTTTACTGACTGAAGATTTGTATTTAATTTTTTCGACAGCAGAGCCTTTTGAAGTGCCTTTGAAGGAAACTTATGAAGAATATTATTATAAGACCCGTGAATACTGGCGCAGATGGGTTAAAGAAACTTTTATTCCCAATCTTTTTCAAAAAGAACTCATTCGATCAGTCATTACGATCAAGCTCCATCAGTTTGAAGATACCGGAGCGATTATTGCTTCGGGCACTACATCTTTACCCGAGTATCCGGGCAGTGGTCGCAATTGGGATTACCGCTACTGCTGGCTCAGGGATTCTTATTTCAGTCTCGGGGCCTTGAATTCCACTGGGCACTTCGAAGAGGCTGAACGCTATCTGCAATTTATTCATAATATTTTAAAAAACGTTCAAAACCTTCAGCCCATGTACCGCATAAATGGTGAGCCTGAAATCTTTGAAAAAGAATTGGATCTGGCCGGTTACATGGAGAATCGTCCAGTGCGAATCGGTAATGCTGCTTACTTTCAAAAACAATTTGATGCCTTTGGGCAAGTGATCCTAAGTTTATTACCTCTTTATACAGATGAGCGAATTATTCACCGGGAGCAAGCTTTTGATTTGGATTTGATAAAAAATCTTTTAGATCAAATTGAAAATTGTATGCAAATTCCGGATTCCGGCACTTGGGAGTTAAGAGGCCGAAAGGCCAAACATTTAAGTACCTATTTATTTCATTGGGCAGGAGCGAAGGCGGCCTATAAAATTGGTGAGTATTATTCAGATGGTGATCTTAAAAATAAAGCATCTGAAGTTTCAAGTATGTCAGAAATTGAAATAGAAAAATGCTATTCCGAAGAGTTCGGTTGCTACATGGCCGATCAATCTCTGGCCCACTTTGATGCTACGGGATTTCTTTTAATCATCATGAATTATTTGAATCAGGAAGATGCAAGAACCACAAAGCATTTTCAGAGATTGCAAAAGGAACTTCTTTCGCCTGAGGGAATGATCTACCGGTACCGAACTCCAGACGACTTTGGAGATACGCATGCCTGTTTTACCATTTGCACTTACTGGTACATTGAATCTTTAATTTGTCTGGGATTTCTCCATGAGGCCGAGGCGAGTCTCGCTAATATTATCCAACATGGAAATCATTTGGGACTTCTCTCGGAAGATATTAGCTCAGAAGATGGCGGGCAATGGGGGAACTTTCCCCAGACTTACAGTCACGTGGGACTAATCAATGCCGTCTGCCGTCTGGCGCGCAAGCGGGATCAGATGGTTTTTGAATGATTGTTAATAAAGTAAATAAGGCGCGCGACGAGTTTTAAAGGCCAGAAGTTCAGCATCAATCACTAAACTAAATTCACTCCAAGGCATCTGACTTTTAATCGCCTCAATCATGCTGCGTGAACCGTAGGATTGGGCAGACATTTGGTTCGGACTTAAGCGCGTTCCAAAAAGCTTCACCAGGGTTTGGGCAACTTTGTAAGTGAACTCATCAGTTCTCACTTCCTGACCATTCCATTCAATGAAAACTCCATTGGCGTCCTGGCCCTCAAAAATGGATCGGGTTACTTTCCAGCTATAAGTTTTAAAAGTCACTCCTTCAAAGCCCAGAGCGTTTAAGGCATCTGTTAATTTTATCGCCTCATCCATAGTGATCCAAGGAGCACCCAGAGCGCGGAAGGCGAGATCATTACTTTGTCCGCGTCCAACAGCTAAATTAAAATTTTCCAGTGTTCCCCACATGGCATAGAGACCCACTTGATCAATTTTCACCAGAGCAGGTGAGGGGGCCAGCCAAAGGCGATCAGAAGTTTGTAATAAATTTTCTCTATTCCAGCCAGAAACTGGAATCACTGTCAGTTTGGCATCTAGCTTTTTCTCAACATTCACCATGCTGGCCAATTCACCTAAGGTCATACCATGACGGGTAGGGACAGTGTGATAGGCAGTGAAGCTTCCGGCCAGTTCTGGATCAAGAACTTTTCCTTCCATCAAACCACCCAAAAGATTTGGTCGATCCAGTAGAATCACTTCAATTTTTAAAGGAGCACAGGTCTTCATCACTTCGGCGATGGTTGAAAAATAGGTGTAGTAACGAACACCCACATCCTGCAAATCAATCACGATGGCATCAATACCATTTAAATCCTGAGGCCTTGGAGCACGTGAACCGTGCTTATAAAGGGAAATAACTGGAAGGCCAGTGGCCTCATCTATTCCGTCATCCACCCAATCATCGGCCATGGTTCTAAGACCATGTTCCGGAGCGAAGATTTTTTTTAGCGCAAATTTTTGATGTAAATGATCAATAAGATGAGTGCCCGATTTTGATTTTGCTGCAGCATGAGTCAGCACGGCAAGATTTTTTCCCTCGAAGTAGTGGGCAAAATCACTCTCATCGAGCCGGTCAATGCCATAGTTCAGGGCAAATGCTGAAAATGAGAGAAAAAGGGCCAGAAAAATCGTGATGGATTTCATTTTCAAAAACTACCAAAAGTAGGGACTTTCAGTCTACATTTATGCGTCAAATAATGAAAATCAGGGCCAATGAGCTCACTTTAGTCTATTCTTTTTACATGAGAAGTATCGCCTTTCGTGGCATAGCCATTTTCTTTGTTCTTTTGGTTGCAACCTCCCTGCTAATTGATTTGGGCCACATGCCCTTTGGCTCTGTTAACTTCTGGGATAAGCATGGAATCTTCTTTTTAATTTGCATCGCAATTTTTCCACGCTTAAGTTTACTTTTTTCCTCCGTTCCTTTCGGGGGACTTCTATGGTGGGCCGGATTAATTATTTGTCCCCGCATTTTAGTAGCGACCCTGGCCACCATTGCGCATTTTCACACCAATCCAGTTTTAGTGATCATCAGCTGGATGATTGCCTTAGGTGGTGAAGTATTTGAGAAATGGGGAATTGGCTCAAGCCGCTTTCAAATGCATTATCGACGTGGGCCAACCGCCACTTATCATGCCCCTGATGAGGCCCATCCTTCATCAACCACTATTTCCCATGGTGATATCATCGACGCGGAATTCACTAAAAAATAAAGGCTCAGACTATGCTCGAGCTAAAAAAAGACTACGAATTTAAACATTCCTTTCGCCATATCTCTCCTGAACTTTTTGTGGATGTTGATCCCACACCCATAACTTCTGCGAAATTAATTTATACAACCGAATTAAAAAAAGATTTAGGTCTGGAGCTTCTGACAGATGATGAACTCAGAAATTGGCTCAATAGTGAAGAGCGCCTGGAGGGTGATCAGCACATTTCCACCCGCTATGCTGGTCATCAGTTTGGTGTCTGGGCCGGACAACTTGGGGACGGCAGAGCAATTTCCATTGGTGAAATTTGCACACCCAATAAAGAGCGCTTTGAAATTCAGACCAAAGGCTCTGGTCTTACACCCTTTTCCCGCATGGGAGATGGTAAAGCAGTGATTCGTTCTTCCGTTCGTGAATTTTTATGTTCCGAGGCAATGCATGGATTAAACATTCCAACCACCCGAGTTCTTGCCTTATTAACCGGGCAAGATAAAGTTTACCGCGAAAAGATTGAGCGCTCTGCCATTGTGGCGCGAGTCTTTCCCACAAATATTCGTTTTGGGCATTTTGAATACTGCTTTCACTTTCAAAAAAGTGAGGCCCTCAAAAAATTAATCAACTATACCCGCGAAACTTTTTATGGGGCCATTTCAACTCAAGAGATGCTCAAAGAAATTGTTAAGCGCACCGCCCGGCTTATGGCCCATTGGCAGGATGTGGGATTTTGTCACGGAGTGATGAATACCGACAACATGTCCATTATGGGACTGACCATTGATTATGGTCCTTTTGGTTTTTTAGAGGACACCATCCTTAATTATGTCTGCAATCATTCAGATCATAACGCTCGGTATGCTTATAATCAGCAGCCTTCAGTCGCGATGTGGAATCTTGAGCGCCTGATGATTTGTTTTATAGAAGAAGTGCCGAAAGAAGAACTAGAAGCGATTTTAAATTTCTATGTTCCCTGTTTTGAAGAAGAGTATTTAAAACTTTGCCGTAAAAAAATTGGTCTCAAATTAGACCAAGATGACGATTATGTTCTCTTCATCACTCTTTTGAAATATATGGGAACACTCAATATTGACTATACTTTTTTCTTCAGACAACTTGCTAGCTATGAAGTTGCCCGGCCCGAGACAATGAAAACTTTTTTTGATTACTACGGCCAAAGATCCGAGATCCTGGGATGGCTCAAGCACTACGATGAGCGCTTGAAGCTTGAAACCATTGATCAAAGGGAGCGTCACAAGCAGATGAAATCCAATAATCCAAAGTATGTTTTAAAAAATTATATCGCTCAGGAAGTCATTGATGACGTGGAAAAAGATCAGTCACAAAAATTAAAAGAATGGATCTTCATTTTATCTCATCCCTTTGATGAGCATCCAACCTTTGAGAAATACTCACTACCCACGCCAGCTGAATTTAAAAATATCCAAGTCTCCTGTTCATCCTAAAGAGGTTTATATGAGTCATACATTAACTATTTGTCCTCAATGTAAAAGTTTAAATAAAGTTCTAATTGAAAAGGCGATCACCAATCAGGCCCTTTGTGGAAAATGTCAAAAGAATCTCACTCTTCATGGTCTTGTAACGGAAGTGAACACTGAGGACTTCAGGCGAATTCTCAAGGCCAGTGATAAACCAGTGGTGGTGGATTTCTGGGCCACTTGGTGTGGTCCTTGTAAGAGCTATGGGCCCGAATATCAAAAGGCTTCCACTCAAAATACCAATGCAGTCTTTTTAAAAATTTCTACCGAAACCGAACAAGAGCTTTCCGCCGAGCTGGGTATCCGTGGTATCCCTTGCACCATCTTATTTAAGAGCGGCAAGGAAGTGGCCCGTCAGGCGGGGGCCATGAGTGCCGATCAGGTAAAGCAATTTGTAAATTCTGTTAATTAAAGACGATTAAGTTCTAAGCGAACTGCGGAAACTTGGGTTAAGTCAT
>CAMASK010000100.1 GCA_945860895.1 Bacteriovorax stolpii | reverse complement strand
CTTCTTCATCAACCTTATCTTCTGAAGTGTACTCATCCAGATCCATTACGGTATCTTCAAGTTCATCGATTAATTCGGCCATATCTTCATTCTTGCAACTTTCAGTATTCGTTCCCGCAAGGCTCAAGGCCGTAAGGTAGAAATCCAGCTGATCCTTGGCGAGGGTCAGAAATTCTTTATTCGTTTCTGCTTTTGGAAACATGTTTTGAAGTTCAAAAGGTTTATTCTTTTGAATGTCATCCCAAAGATTTTTAAGTTCAGTCTCAAGGGGCTTCACGGCTTCAGGAATCTCTGAAAGCATCTCTTCAAGGGCCTTATGAAAAGGCATCGGTTTTTCTGCACTCATGGCCCCTAAGAAGAAGGCCTTGATATGAGACACAGTCATATCGAGTTCAGTTCCATTTATAAGTTCTTGAAGTTTCATAAAGTACCTTTGGTTAGAAAGTAATAATTACCAGACTCCGAGGATTTTAACCATCTCATTCTCGGGCCAGTATATGATCCTGAGCACTATGAAAAACACAGCTTCACTATTAAATTTTGTCTATTTGGGAACTAAGCTCGGACTTTTGGTGTACTTCTTTCAGGACTTTATTAAGCTTATTTCTTAAAAGGATCTTCGATCTTTTCACCGTTTTGCAGACGCCAGATTTTAATCGCCCTAATAAAGACATTAAAGGCCGCCAGAGCAGAAACCACGAATCCGTGAGTCCCATCTAAAAATCCTAAACGCCAGATAAAATGCCTGATAAAGCGTCCAAGGGGACGAAGAAATAAGTAAGGAAGTCCAATACGGCGACCGGACTTTTCGAATTTATGATAACGATCGAGAGCGCCCCAAGTGGTGTATCGATCGGCCTTCTTAAGATAAGAAGTGAGGTCTTTATAAGTGTAGTGAAGAAGCTTGTGCTTTAAAATGCTGATCTCACCCTTGGATTCAATTTCAGCGTGCACATGTTTATTTTGGTAACGACAATCGGCTTTTTTAAATAAACGAATTACCTTATCAGATTGCCAACCGGAATAATTGATTCTTTTGCCCATGAAGTTATTGCGACGATAAATCCAGAAGGCAGAATATTTTGTTCCAGTTTTAACCACTGATTTGATTTCTTCCACCAGCTCAGGAGTGGGCCTTTCATCTGCATCCAATAAAAAAATCCAGGGATGACTGGCCTGAGGAATGGTCCAGTTTTTCTGAGCGGCTGAGTGTTCATACTCATGCTCTAAAAGTCTCACTTGCGGAAAACTTTTAACAATCTCAACTGTTCTATCTTTGGAAAAAGAATCCACTACGATAATTTCATCGCACCAGAGAACCGATTCAATCGCTTCCTTGATATTGGCTTCTTCATTAAATGTAGGGATAATGGCAGTGATTTTTTCCATATTAATGTGTTAATCTTAACGTATGAATGACGCCTCGTCTAAAACTATTCTTATTATCCAGACCGCTTTCATAGGGGACACCATCCTGGCGAGTCACTTTGCACGTGCTGTCAAAGACCAGTATCCCAATTCTAAGATTCATTTTTTCCTTCGTAAGGGAAATGAGTCTGTGATTGTTGGCCTTCCTACCATTGAGAAAGTGTGGGTTTGGGATAAAGATGGTGGCAAGACGAAGAATCTTATCAAGCTCATTATGGAGCTGCGTCAGATAAAATTTGATATGGTCTTTAATCTTCATCGTCATTTTAATAGTGGTTTAGTTTCGGCTTTGATGAAGTCTTCTTTTAAAGCGGGCTTTGAGCAAAATCCTTTGAGTTTTTTTTACACTCATAAAGTAAATCACCTGATTCCCCATAAATCCCTAAGTGGTGTCTGGCATGAAGTGCAAAGAAATCTTCAGCTCTTGCAAAAGGCTGAGCCAACACTGGATATTGTGGATAACTCAAAGATTTATAAACCTGAATTACCACTTCAAGAAAAACACTATTCAAAAGTGGCTCCGCATACTGAGGGCAATTATTTTGTGGTAGCACCTGCTTCGGTTTGGTTCACTAAGGCCTGGAGTGAGCATAAATACCGAGAACTAACTCAGGAGCTCGCTAAAACAGGAAAAGTTTTTTTCATTGGAGCTGGAACTGATAAGGAACTCTGTGATCGCATTAGTTCGGGAATTGATAATACGGTGAATCTTTGCGGTCAGCTCAATCTTCTGGATTCAGCGGCCCTTATGAAGAAGGCAAGAAGAGTCTTTGTGAATGATTCTGCTCCACTTCACTTAGCCTCATGTGTGAATGCTAAAACCACTGCTATTTTTTGCTCTACCGTTCAGGAATTTGGTTACACACCCCTGGCCGATGATTCAGTGGTAGTGGATGTAGGAAATGCTTTAACTTGCCGACCTTGTGGACTGCATGGGTATAAGGCCTGTCCATTGGGGCATTTTAAATGTTCTGAAGATATTGAAGTCAAAAAAGTTCTTTCAACTATTTCTTAACTAATTTTCCAATTTTTGGCGGCTGTCCACTGAACATCTCTTCCATGATGATGGTTGAGAATTCATGAGTTGGGTGATTAGAATCTCTAAAATACTGAAGGGAATTAAAAGTCGCGATTTCAGAGCGATGGAAATCCCAAACTTCTCCAAAAATATCCACTAAAGTTGAAAGATAGAGTTCATGGGCTTTACTTAGTTTTTCATCACTCATCATTTTGTTTAAATGCTCAATAGAGAGGGGTGAAGTAAAAACGACAACTTTAACTCCGTTCTTATCACAGAGATCCTTTAAGGTTTTTAAATATCCAATGCGCTTATAATCCAATTCAAAATTAATATAACCAAACTGACTTATTTTAAGAGTTTTTGGCAATGGCTCTATAATATGGTCTCCGTCCTCAAGATAAGAGTGTAAGGCTTTACCGAAGACATTTACCCAGATGACTTTAAAAGAATCTGCGATAGCTTCCAAAGTTAAATACGAATTGTTAAAAAGATCAGTTTTTAATTCTTCGGCAGGAACTTCATTTAAAAAATTCTTTAATGGCGAAGAATAGAACATGTCGTCAGTTTTAGTGGTCGTACTAAGCTCTTCAAAGCCAAAAGCGATCATGATGAGCTTGGGTTTGTACTTAGTGAGAATATGCCTGGTCATGGCAATGTAATCTTCCGGAGTGGCACTTTGAGTAGAGTAGTTGTAACTCACTAAACCAGTGAGGCGATTTAATTCTTTCGTCTCGTAGCGGTGCGCGGAACTCGTTCCCATGATAAAGGCCGTATAGTCTTTTTTGCTATGCTCGACCTGAATGTATTTATTCTGACGGGCAAAATCCACGGCTTTGGTTTCAAAGTTAAAGAGGTTGTAGCCAAACTTGTTGTAGGGATCAACGGCAAGGATCAACCCATAAAGGGTTGAAGAAAGTAAGACTGAAGCTAGGGCAAAAGATAATATAAATCGCATTTTAAAAATTAAAATAAATAAATTCAGTTATTCGGTTCATTCCGAATAAACACAGAACAAAGGCAATGCCGCAGGCCATGGCAACTTTTGTTTGTGGTTTAAATGTTTTTTCAAGCTCACTGGTATTGTGAAGTTTATGAATCGCCCAGAAAACACCTATGAACATTACAATCAGAAAATAATCATCAGGGTAAAGGTAGCTTCCAACTTTGAATCCAAAGTCTTTAAGTGCACCCACTGACTTGATACCAATACGTGGAATAACTACTCCGTTAAATCCAAGCATGCCTTTTAGAACTCGCAAAGCATCACCCATTTCATGAGCACGGAAAATAACGAAAGAAACGTTGATGAAATTAAAAGTTAACAGCCATGCCAGCCAGCCCGGAAACTTTTTCTTCTTCTTCTTACGGATATGATTCATTACCAATGCTGCTCCATGGATTGCTCCATAGACGACAAATGTCCAACCGGCCCCATGCCAAACCCCGGCAATAAACATCGCCAGAAAAGTAGCAATCATAGTATTACGAAAAGTAATTTTTGGCATGGCCCTTACAAGTGGAGTGAAAACATAAGTATTAATAAACTGACTCAAGGTCATATGCCAGCGAGACCAGAATTCAATGACGGATTTAGAACGAAAAGGAGAGTTGAAATTGTGCGGCAGTTTCACATTGAACATATGGCCAATACCGATGGCCATATCAGTATATCCGCTAAAATCATAATAAAGCTGGAAGGTATAGGAGAGTGAAGTTTTCCAAGCTGCGAGAAAATCCAGAGTAGCCCCAGCTTCAAAGCCTGGCTTTGCCCAACTGGCAAAGGCTTCTGAGATAAGAACTTTTTTAGTCAGCCCCAAGCAAAAAACAAACAGTCCCAAAGAAAATTGATCAATATTAAATCTTTTATTTTCAGGGTTTTCAATTTGCGGCATGAGATGCTGAAAATGTCCGATGGGTCCCGAGATTAATTGAGGAAAGAAAGAAACAAAGACGGTGTAATCCAGAAAACTTTTTTCAGTGGTTAAACCTTCATAGGCGTCGACCAAAAATCCAATTTGCTGGAGAGTAAAAAAGCTTATTCCCAGGGGCAGGGCAATTTTTGCAAAACCAATCAGACCGGCATATTTAAAAAAAAATAGAAGCCCGACATTGAAGACTAACCCAAAACGGAAAAGGTTTTTCTTCCAGCTGATATCTTTTTGTAAATACTGACCGATGACATAGTTAACCAGTATAGAAGTTAAAAGCAGTGGAAGATTTTTAATGTTCCAGTATGAATAAAAATATAATGATGCAGCGATTAGCCACATTTTACCCAGAGTGATTTGTTTGAAATGATTGAGACCGAAGTAACCCAAGAGGGCCACCGGAAGAAACAGGAAAATAAAGCCGTAGGAATTGAATAACATGAATTATTTTGTGAGCTTCTTTTGAATTAATCCGATCATGTCTCCAACGTTTTTCAAGGCTTGCAATTCGCCCAGGGCAAAACGGACTCTATATTTTCCCTCAATAGCAGAAATGATTTGAATATGAGTCATGGAATCCCATTCATCAACATCAGCAGCAGAAGTTTCCAGAGTCACTTTTAGATCCGGCAGTTCAAGCACTTCCTGCATAATACCAGTGATGGTTAATAAAATTTCTGCGTTGTTCATGATTAAGCCTTATTGAGGGATTCAAGGTATTGGGCCTTAAGTGTTTTCTTACAAACTTTGCCCGAAACATTGACTGGATATTTATCGATAAAAATAACTTTTTCAGGAATCTGATAATCCAATAAAACTGCGCTTAAATCTTTTTTGATTTCTTTCACTGTTTTATTTTCTTTTAAGATAAGAAAGCCAATTGTTTGATTCTCAGTGGCTTCATTAGGTATAGCGATAGTTACTGAATCCTGAATATAAGGAATACGGGTGATGTAGGAATCGATGTCTAAAAGGTTAATTCGAAAGCCGCGGTATTTAATTGTGTCGTCAGCTCGTCCAACGATATAGAAGTCATTTTGTTCTGACCTGAAGGCCAGATCTCCACTGCGGTAATAAGTTTGTCCATTAAATGAAACAAGGGCCGCACTGGTTTGTTCCGGATTACGGATATATTCTCGCATCAGCTGAATGCCACCAATGTAGAGTTCTCCTCTCACGTTAGCTTCCGCAAGTTGCCCGTCGAGTACAATATGGGCATCCACTCCGGGAAGAGGTTTTCCAATGGAGACATTACCTTCAATGCAGTCTTTCTTTTCATCGTAGGTAATTTTATTCACATGGCAATAAACCGTAGCTTCAGTTGGGCCATAAAAATTATAAACTTCCACTTCTGGCTTAAAGTACTTCTGACATTTTTCATACAAGCCATAAGAAAAACGAGCTCCCCCAATATAGAGATGCTTCAGGCACTGATAATCCATTCGCTCGGCCACAAGTTCTGATAAGAACATGTTTAAATTGTTAGGAACCGTATTTAAGACACTGATTCTATGGGTTTCGATTTCAAAACCTAATTTAAAAATATTATTTTCAAAATTTGAGAAATGAAGAATTACATTACGGTTTAAAAAGAGTGCAACATCCACCAACGAAATATCAAATGTAAACTCTGTGACTTGCAAAAGTTTGTCTTGTTCATTCACTTTCGGAAAAGCCTCATCCATAAAGGTGAAGAAATTTTCCAAGGCTTGTCTTTGGATAATTACACCTTTAGGACGACCGGTACTTCCTGAAGTGAAGATAATGTAGAGATTTCGATCGGGAGTCACATCAGGAAATTGAGTTTTATTTTTTCCTGTGTACGAAATAAGTTCTGCCACTTTAGTGTCATCAATTAAGAGCGTAAAATCTGAAGCTTCTTTAATTTGTTCTACTCGATCAATTGGATAGTCGTATTTCATCGGGATATAAGGTATCCCGATTTCCATACAGGCCAGCATCGTCAAAAAATAGCGATAATCTTTGTGTTGTTTGATGGCGATGCAATCGTGAGCCTCAGAATGATGATCCAATAAGTATTGTCTGATAGCTTGATACTCAGATCTAACCTGAGTTGATGGAATTTGTACGCCTTCACGATTGAATACATTGAATGCTGAATCCAGCCGTTTGCGAATGAGTTCTCGAATTTTCATGATAAAAAAAGGTATCGTGAGTAGGGTGGCCAGTAAAGTGAAAAGGCAGTAACTGACTTGTTCAGGGTGAGTTAAAGAACCTTCACAAATTGCTCTCTAGGGAAACGAATACGAGGTCCATAAACGCCATTTTTTGCACGTTTACCGGCGCTAATGACCATACAAATCTCAGAGTCACTTCCCAGCTCCAGAACTTTTTTGACTCGTACAGAATCGTAGCCTTCCATGGGACAGGTATCATAACCAAAAGCCGAAAATCCAAGCATGATGTTTTCACACGCCAGCGCAGTTGATTTGTTGGCCCACACCCGCATATCGGCTATGGACTTGGGTTGACGAGGAATGGGACGAAAGAATCCCATGATGGTCATAAATATTCTTTTCAAGGGGCCAAGAATGCCAAAGGGCCCTTGATAGTAGGCAAATGGAACCAATTTTGAATAATAGGCCCGGGCCGAATCAGGAATTTTCTCGCCACTTT
>CAMASK010000099.1 GCA_945860895.1 Bacteriovorax stolpii | reverse complement strand
AAGGGAGAGGTGTTTTTTGTTTTCAAAAATTAGTTCAAGAAAATAGTAAGTTACAACGATAAGTATAAAAGTGGTACTTGAGAAATCTTTCTAAGTGCTTTTTTTGATTGAAGAAAATGATGTTATCCACTGCTAACCGTCTATAGTCGTCGGCAGAAGAACTAACTAAAAAGGCAGGATAATATGAGTAACTTAGCGGAAACACTTTTAGAAGAATTTAATGAAGAAGAAAGAAAAGAAATTAAATGCTGGGCTGAGAATGCATTTGTAATTAGAAATGACTCCAATTTATCCTCAAAGCTTAAAATACAAAAACTTTATGAGATTTCATGGCGTAGCAGTATTATTACTAAGTTTCTTAAAGCCGCTTTTAGGGTAATTAAGAAAAATGGCTGGGTAGAGAGGTCATTAACTGCCAAAATGGCTATTTCTGGTGCAGTTTTAGGTCTTGCAACCGTTGGATCTAACTTCGTAGGCATTGCATCTGCTGGTATAGGACTTTCAATGCCATTTTTTGTACTCACAAGTGCGGGTGGAGCATTACTGGGAACAATAATTGAAGAAGTAAATAAATCTCAAAAGAAGTAAGTTTAATTTAAATCTTTAAAGTGAAATCTCTTTTATGACTAAACTTCAGACCCATCAAAAAACCTATATAATTCCGCCTTCAAATGAATTCGCTATTTTTATGATTAATCCTATCGATGATTCCGATCTCGGTATTTTTGTATTCTTCAATAGCACAATAGGTTTCAAAGAAAAAATTATTAATGCATATTATGTTTTCAATCCTGACGGTGATTTTATTGAGTTCAAATCTAAGTTTAATAAATTTCTCACTGGAAAATCTGATGTCGACCTAAACATAAAAACAACAAATTCGCTCGAGGAACTTTTAAATGTTTCTATTCAGTTCTTTGGTAAAACAGAGGATTTAGCTTACTCACAGGATGACTTCTCTACAAGTATCAGAAGTTGTTTTTTACCTTCTGGCGATAATGAAGATGAGAATGAAACAGATGATCAAATCCCTCCCGAGTTATTACAATCTTTTTTTAATTGGGTATTCAATTACCCCGAATGCTTATTCGACTAAATGAGCTTTAATAAATTCGAGAATTTCTGACTCCATAATAATTGGTTCTACTGAGTACCTTTTTAGGTACTCAGTAATTAATTTTAAAGAATCATCCTCGGAGATTTTAAATTCTTCTTCCAAATAAACTATCGCCTCACCCAGTGAATGATGTCCGAGACTGTTTACTAAGAAGTCTGCAATTGCTAAATAATTAGGTTCTTTATTCATTTTTTATTTTGTATTTGTCTCATTTTGCCCTTTGTATAACAATTCTAATTTCACCTTTAAATAATTCTTCAAGTATTTTGCCCTCATCAGCCTTTTCGTAAGGGTCAGGTCTGTCAAATAGTAATGAGTGCAGACTAATCTTAAAAACTTCGCAAATTTTTAAAAGATCTTCTAAGTTTTTAACCTTCCTTCCTGTTATCCAACCATGAAGTGTGGGCTGTTTACCCCTGAAACTCTTGCCAATTGAGTTGGGGTAATTACTTTTTCCCCGCAAAGCTTAAGGATTGTATTATGTAGTTCCACAGTTTCCTCCTTAAAAGCTTTGTAAAATTGAATGTACTGTTTTCAATTTATCTGGATGAAGTCTTTTTAAAAGAACCATACACTGTTCTAAAGTATTCTCTGATATATGAATTTTCCCAGAAACAAGGTCTTGGAAATAAGAATACTCATACCCGTAGGCGTTTAAGAACCTCATAATTAAATCGCCTGTAAGATCAATTCTTCCATGCTCAGAGTGGCTTACTAAAGCATCTGAGCTTCCTAAAATTCTCCCTGCCTGCCTCATTGATAATTGTCTCGACTCCCTCAGGTATTTGAGAACCTTGGCTTCTTTTGTCATGATCTTGGTGTCTGATCTTCTGTACTTCTGTTTTTTAATTTTCATACGTTTCTCCTTATAAAAGTTAAACGTCCTCTGAATTTTGATACGCATGTAGTCCCATTTAATTCATGAACTTAAGTCCATTTTAAAAGGGTTGAACTACGCTGCGTAGTCTCGAATATGGGTGGATTTTAAAAAAGAAGCACTGGTGAAGCACTGAAGTAGCACTTCTTTAGTGATGGCCAGTGATGTCTTGTGATGAAAGAAGAAGTTGAACTTAATCGCTATTGGCGCTGAGAACGTTAATAAATCTGAGGGCATAAAAAAAGCCATCCGAAGATGGCTTTTTAGAATCCAGAAAACTGGTGGAGGTGGCGGGAATCGAACCCGCGTCCAAAGAACCTTCCAGTAGAGAGTCCCACGTGCGTCTTTGGTAAGTTAGTACCAATACTAGTTCTGATCTTTACTGAACCAGCAGACAGTCGTGGCTTTTAAAGAGTAACCACACCTGAGCTCTTCGCGGTTTATATTACGGACGTTCCGCCAACGTCTTTACCAGCTTTTTGTTATCGGTGCTGGCCCCTCAGGAGTCAATTAATCAAAGATTAATTAAGCAGCCATTGCATAATCGTTGCCGATTAAAATGTGATCGATTTTTAAGAGGCCTTCGATCAACCTCTGCACGCACTCAATCCTTCTAGTCCCCTGTCGAAACCTGGGCACCCCCGAATGATAAGTAGGAGCATAATAACATGATTGCTACCTAAAAGTCCATAAATGGCTGTTTTTTCGATCCTGAAAGCCTACAAAGGAGACTTTAAAGCCTACTTTGTAGTCGATATAGCCTACTTAGTAGGCTATACTTCAATGCATGATTGAAACAATATTTGGAAACACCACTGCCGCTAAAGTCATGCTCTACCTCTTTCATTACGGAGAGGCCTACACCACAGGCATCGCCCAGGACATGGGCATGGCACGCAGTCAGGTGCAAAAGCAGCTCGATCGTTTTGAAGCGGGTGGTGTACTTGTTAGTAAGCTCATGGGTAAGGTTCGAATTTATTCTTTTAATCCGAAGCTTGGCGTAACTAAAAAAATTAAAGAACTGATTCAGGTTTTCTACGATGCCATGCCACTCGAGGAAAAAGAAAAACTCTTTAATGTGAGGCGACGTCCTCGTCGTAAGGGCAAGCCCGTTATGACAAAAGTAAAAAATGAAAATTGATTTTGAAAATTGTACCGAAGAAGAACTCTGGAAATTTGTGGCGACTCATCTGAAGTCCAAAGGCATCGACACTGTATTAGTTGGCGGCGCAGTCGTCTCCATCTATACCAAGGGTGCATTTGAATCAGGAGATCTGGATTTAATTCTCACCGATTACTTCGTTAAAAATCTTCCTCAAGTCATGAAAGAAATAGGCTTTCTTCGCAAAGGTCGCCACTACGTTCATCCTAAATGCTCACACCTCTATGTGGAATTTCCAACTGGGCCGGTAGAAATTGGCGATGATAATAAAATTGTGCCTGATGAATTAGAGGTGGAAGGGCAAAAAATAAAAATTTTCTCCCCCACCGATTGCGTTAAGGATCGACTGGCCACTTATATCTATTTCAAAGATCGAGTGGGTATTGAACAAGCGACCCTCGTGGCCAAATCTCATCCAGTCAATCTGGAAGAGATCAAGCGTTGGTGTGAAAAAGAAAATTCACCTCATGTTTTTGAAGAATTACTCAATCTGATCAAGCCTACTTAACTAGTATTCCTAAGATTTACTTTTGCCCTACAATTGACCCGAATGAAGATATCTATAAAAAAACAGATACTTGTCAATAAAAGTCAACACTTAAGTACACTTTTACACATAAATTAATATAATAATATATACTTTATCGATTTTTTGTATATAATTTTATACACAATAGTCGATAAGCCAGCAAACCATCTAAGGACGGACTTATGAGACCCCTATTTCTCAACGAAACGGCTTTCGGACAAATCAATCGTCGCATCGAGGGCCTGCGTTCGATCAAAGAAAAGGCCACCGTGCGGGAGGGATGGATCAAGTACATGCGCTCCGCTTTGGGCCTAACACTTGAAGAGCTAGCAAAGCTTCTCTCCATCACTAAGGCGGGTGTAGCACAAGCTGAACGGCGAGAAGTGAATGGTGAAGTTTCCATTTCCACTTTAAAAAAAATGGCTGAGGCCATGGAGTGCGACTTCGTCTATGCCTTCGTTCCAAAAAAAGAATTGAAGACTCTCATTCACGATAAAGCCTTTGAAAAAGCCGCCAAGACCCTTGGCATCGCCGATCTTCACATGAAACTTGAAAATCAAAAAGTCGAAGGTGATGAGCTTGAGCGTATTGAAAGACTCGCTAAAAAGTTTATTGAGAAAGGAGACATTTGGTAATGAGTGTTTTTTTTAATAACCGTGAAGGACAAACTCCTCTGGAAGAAGAGATGCGCTTTGATCTCAAACTCTCCCACATTCAAGACATGACTGAACTCTATGAACATGAGGTCGAAAATATTGCTTTTGGTATCGCCTGGAGTTTATCCACCAATAAAAATCATCTGGATTATCTCGTGTGGCTCGAACTGCATAAGCATTTATTAGGTGATGTTTGGAAGTTTGCTGGTTCGGTTCGAAAAAAAGAATTAGCAAATCCTGAATTTCTTATGCCCTTCAATATCCTCCCCGCTCTACGTGAACTGGAAAATGATTTGAAGTTTTGGATTGCGAACAAGACCTATGATTCCCAAATGATGATGGCGATTTTTCACGAGCGATTGTTGACCATTCATCCCTTTAAAGATGGCAACGGCAGATGGTCACGAGTGTTGACTGAATTTATTTGTCGTAAAGAAAAAATTGAAGTTCCTGATTGGGGAAAGATCATTAAAGACGATTCCAAACGCCGATCACTTTATACCTCTGCCATTAAAGAGGCGCGCCATGGGGCCACATTTGATCCCCTCATCAACATCATGTGGTATGATCACTCATTCGAACTCACTGCATAATGACTCATCCCCAGAAAGATAAGAAAAATAAATGATGAAACTACATAAATCTCTCAAGACTCTTCTTCGCCAAATGGAAAAGTCCCCGAAAGCTCAAAACAACAAAGACGCTCTCGACGATGAGATCAAGGCCTTACAGCTTAAGATGCTGCGAATTCATCAGGGAATTTTTCATAAGAAAGATCGTGTGGTCATTATTTTTGAAGGCTTCGATGCCGCCGGTAAAGGGGGAACAATTCGAAGCCTCACTGAAAATTTAGATCCGCGAAGTTTTCGCGTAATTCCCATCGGCCCTCCCACTGCTGAGGAGCAAGCAAAGCATTGGCTTTACCGTTTTTGGCGCGATCTTCCTGCCCCTGGGCACATGACCATTTTTGATCGCAGCTGGTATGGACGAGTGCTGGTTGAAAAAGTGGAGAAGCTCACCTCTCTTGAGCGGCTGCGAGATGCTCATCGAGAAATAAATGAATTTGAAAATCAGCTCCAAAAAGATGGTATCACCGTCATTAAAATTTTTCTTGCCATCACCAAGGATGAGCAGCTCAAGCGCTTTGAAGACCGCTTGAATGATCCTTATAAGCAATGGAAAATTTCCATCGCCGATATTGATGCGAGAAGGAAGTGGAATAATTACGTTAGGGCAGTAGATGATTTTTTAAATAAAAATAACTCCTCCGCTATTCCCTGGCATGTCATCCCAGCAAACTCAAAAAGATTGGCCCGCCGAGAAACTCTCCTCATTGTGACAACGAAATTGAAGGAATGTGAGAAGTGGATTGAAAAAGCCGCCCAAAAATATGAACGCTCAAAGCTTGTTAAGCTTTTACTAAAGACTTAAAACTCCATGATCAAAAAGAAAATTTGTTTCTTAAGTTGTCAGTCCCTTGAGGGTCACGCCCCGGATGAAGATCTCGCCATTGATGAACTTCATCAAAGTGGCAAATACCAAGTCTCCACTATCCCCTGGGACAATGAAGCAGATTGGGCTTCCTTTGATTTAGTTATCGTTCGCACCACCTGGGATTATCATAAACGCCCCATCGAATTTGTAAAAAAACTTCGCTCCATTGCCACTAAAACCAAACTCATGAATTCAGCGGAAGTGGTGGAATGGAATTTTCATAAAAAATATTTAATGGAGCTCGAGGCTTCTGGGGTGAAGATTGTTCCTACCAAAATGTTTGTGCTACCAGGAAAAATTACTGTTCCCGAGCATTGGAAGTGCGAGCGCTTTATTGTGAAGCCAGCGATCTCGGCCACGGCCTACAAAACTTTCATCTGCACTAAACAGGATTTAAATGATTCAGGCTTTTTATCTCAGCTTCATCCTGGGGATTGGATGCTTCAGCCTTTTCTCGAGATCATAAAAAAAGGAGAAATTTCCTTACATTTCTTCAATAAGACATACAGTCACGCAATTATTAAGATCCCGAAAGCAGGTGATTTTAGGGTCCAAGAAGAGCATGGTGGAGACATTCAACCCTTCACTCCAAGCGGCGAACTCCTCACTCAAGCCGCCGAATTAGTAAGAAAAGTTCCCTATGATCTACTCTATGCCAGAGTTGACGTTGTGCCTTTTGAAGGCGAACATTTATTGATGGAAATTGAATTGATCGAGCCGGCCCTTTATTTTCGCACCAGTTCTCAATCAGTTAAGAATTTTAAAGAGGCCATAGATAAAATCTTCAAGGAGGAAGAAAAATGTCAAAATTTAGGTTAAATAAGGCCATGAAAAATATTTTATGGTTGCTCGTTCTTGTAACAAATTTTTCACTCGCCCAGTCCATCCAGGAATTTCCCATGGGCCCAATCGAAGAACTTACCCCGGGTGAGCTTTGCACTCATCCCGATAGCTACCGTTACCCAGAAAATATCGCTTACTGCGAACGTAATGTATCAAGTGAAGAGAAGGCCCAGGTCTTCGCAAACTATCGTCTGCTCGGTTACCGTTTAGATCCTAATTCACGCTCAAGTTATAAAATTGATCACTACATCCCGCTGTGCGCTGGTGGCTCTAACAATTTTGAAAATCTCTGGCCCCAGCATCTCTCTGTCTATCAACAAACTGATGATCTCGAGCAATTGGGTTGCAATAAAATGAAAGAGGGAAAAATCTCTCAAGCAAATTTCATTTTTCTTCTAAAGCGAGCGAAAAAT
>CAMASK010000098.1 GCA_945860895.1 Bacteriovorax stolpii | reverse complement strand
GTCGTGAATAAGAAATTTTGTGGCCATGTTATCAGTACAATCAAGAACAAGATCAAAGTTTCTCACTTGCTGTGGGCGGAAATAATCGACAATGGCAGAAATTTCAATGAAGGGATTTAACTCCATCAGTCGATTTTTTGCCACAACCGCTTTTGACTCTCCCACTAAATTAGGTGAGTACAAAAACTGACGATGAATATTTGAGAGTGAAATTTTGTCCGGATCAACAATTGTTATGTGACCAATCCCCGCACTGGCGAGATTAACTAAGGCGGGACAACCAAGTCCACCTGCTCCAACTACTAATATTTTGGCGGCTTTTAATTTATTTTGATCTACTAGTTTATTTTGTTTTTGATAATAATCAGTTTCATTAAAATGGACATGATGATGGTGGTGGCGACAAAAAACCCATTCCGGTTTATGGTCAGCGTAATGTTCTTTTTTCCAAACTGGTAAACGATGCTTGATCTCATCAATCACATAGCGCGTGGCCTTGAAAGCTTCGTCACGATGAGAGGCCGTAGCACCTATCCAGATCGCGATTTCTCCCAGCTTCAAGTGACCTTCTCGATGAACACATAAAATGTCATGTAGATTAAATTTTTCCAGCGCCTCAGTTAAAATCTGAGTCCCCTCTTTCAGTGCCAACTCTGCATAAACCTGATACTCCAGACTAGAAACTTTTTTTCCTTCGTTATGATCCCTGACCCATCCTTCAAATACCACGATCGCTCCTGCCTTATCATTAGACAGATCACTATGAAGCTGGTTTTGATCTAGAGGGCTTGAACTGATGGAAAACAAGTTAGCCTCCCGCCACTGGTGGAATAAAAACTATTTTAGCTTCAGGTAGAATGGTTTCCTGCATCGAGGAAAACTCATCATTCACTGCCACCTGAATCATCTCAGAGGGTAATCCAAACTGATATCTAGAGTCTAAAAGCTGGTAAAGTTCTCCGTAGGTCCTGACGTTGACTTCCATCCTTTCCATTTCCAGGCCCGCCTTCTCGCGAAGAGAGGCGAAGTATTTTATATTAATGAGTGGCATGTTTTTTTTCTTCCTGAGTGTTGATATTGGCGAGATTTATTCCCTCTTCCTGATCCAGAAGTTCAGTCTTAATATTCTGCAACACTTTCACCGGACACCTCACATTACTCATGTACGCATCCATGAAAACTGTCTGAGCAGCAGGTGTATAAAGAGCACAAAGTGGTTCAGGTAAATCCGTTTCAATATTTTTGTAGCAGGTTGCAATGACTGAATTATTAAAACCAGCGAGAAGTTTCTGGACAGTTTTCTCATTAAAATAAATCAGATCACAGGCCACCACTATCCAGTTAGCATCTGGAGCGTGGTCAAAAGCTGAAAGAATTCCACCCATAGGACCGGCATTTTCATATTTATCAAATACCATAGGTAGTTTTTCTAGAGCACTGTCTTTCCACTGACTCTCTCTTCCCGAGATAAAAACCTTATCGCAATACTGGTTTAAAACATCATAGATGAATTCTGCGTGTGGTTTGCCGTGATAATTAATCAGCGCCTTGGCTTCACCCATACGTTTACTATGTCCACCAGAAAGGACTAATCCATAAGTAGGTTTATCCAATAAGGTATGTTTTCCCCCGGTTTTATTGATTAGCTTAGTTTCTTTCAAAACTATATCGTGAGAAATTGCCTTACACATATCATAAATAGTGAGGGCCGCGATGGTTGCTCCATGAAGAGCTTCCATTTCAACTCCGGTTTTGAAAATTGTTTTTACTTTGCAGGAAATTGAGACAAGAAGATTTTTATCAACAGAAATATCGAACTTACAACTTTCAAGCGGAATCTGATGGCAAAAGGGAATTAACTCATGGGTTTTTTTAACGGCCATGGTACCAGCAATGATCGCTGTCTGAAAAACCGGGCCTTTTTTTAAAATCAACTCATCACCTGAAAAATAACTGCGCATGCTTTTTGGTAATTGAAGCTTTGTTTCGGCCATTGCCATACGGAGTGAGGTTTTTTTCTCAGTCACATCTACCATAGTAGGTCGATTTTTTTGATCAATATGAGTTAGCATTTATCCTCCGATAGCGTTCATAGCGTGGGCCACTTCTTTAGGTCGCAGCAATGGTTTCATCCCTAAAAGGCTTTGATAGAGATCCTGGCGCTCGAGTTCATTAGTATTTTTCACACTCAGTCCATCATCTTTAAGTAAGCAGGCTCGTAAAATTCCATCACTAGAGAGGCGCCATCTTGAGCATTGCCCACAAAAAGCCTGGGATTCAGAAGCGATGAAGCCCAATTGAGCACCTTGTTCAGTGACAAAATTAAACGAGGTCGAATCCGAGGCAACAGTGACTGGTTTCAGAGAGTATTTAGTTTTTATCTGATCCAATAATTCTTTAGCAGAAATAAATTGATCATTTTGCGGGCCACAGGCAAAGCCAATACGCATCAGCTCTAAAAACCGAACTTCAATTCCTGTATCTTGCGAAAACTGCACAAAATCCATGAGTTCATGATCATTCACACCCTTCATCATGACGACATTAACTTTAACAATAAAGCCTTGTTCATGAGCGCAGAGTATATTCTTCACAACCCGATTTAGATAATTTCCGTAGGTAATCTTCTTAAAATTTTCTTCATTCAAACTATCCAGACTAATATTTAAATGAAAGATTCTATTGCGAGACAAAACATCAAAATATTTATCCAGGTAGATTCCATTACTGGTAAGAGAGAGTTTTTTTAAATTCAAAGCACCAAGCTTATCTGCAATCTCTGAAAAAGATTTACGCATCAGCGGCTCTCCCCCAGTAAGTCGGACTTCTTCCAGTCCTAATCCCTGCAACTCTCTGATTATTTCCACGTATTCATCTGCTGATAAATACTTTTCTTCATTCATAAAGAGCTGGTCAACAGGCATGCAGTAATGACAACGAAGATTGCACTTATCAGTTAGTGATAAACGTAGCTTGCGAATTTTTCGGCCATGCTGATCAACTAGACTCAATTGATCCTCCAAGGCCAGTAAGAGAAGACTTCGCCTGGAGAAAAAACTGATTGTTCGGCCGGAAGTTCAAGAAAACCATCACTTTCAGCGAGTGCCGTAAACTCCCCGGAATTTTTAATTCTCATCGGATGGGCCAAAAGACTTCCATCGGCTCGATATTCCAATTTGACCGGGATGAAATACGTGAGATCTTTTTTAAAAATTATTTCTTCGCTTAACCGGGCATACATTGACTTTTTAGGAATCACATAACGATGAAGACAAACCAGACTTGAAACAGGATTTCCGGGAAGGCCAACAACGCGGCAATTTCTTTTTTCATCTACACCAAACCATAAAGGTTTACCTGGCCGTTGGGCGACTTCATGAAAAATTTTCTTTACGCCTAGCTCACTCCAGACATTTGGCAAATAATCAAACTTGCCTTTTGAAACACCACCAGAATATATCAGAACATCATATTTTTCGGCATTTTCAAGATAGTGATCACTTATCAAATTGGGATCATCTTTTAAGTGATTAAGAGTTACATCACTAAATCCGT
Organism: Bacteriovorax stolpii; assembly: GCA_945860895.1. Classification (GTDB taxonomy): domain Bacteria; phylum Bdellovibrionota; class Bacteriovoracia; order Bacteriovoracales; family Bacteriovoracaceae; genus Peredibacter. The sequence continues at coordinate 3,735 of CAMASK010000098.1, read as the reverse complement.
TGAGCTTCAATGATTGCCTGATGGCATAAGCATTTGACCTACGGATCTGATGCTCTAAAGGCTGGGTGCCGATGTCGACTAATTCATCGCCCGTTGAAATAATTAAAAGTCGAGATGATGGACTAAAAGAAAATTCTTCTCCCATTGAAGAAGCTATACCCTGATGAGGTCCATTAAGAGCGACTCCGGATTTTAAAACAAGTTCACCTCTCTTGCAGTCTGAACCCTTAAGATGAATACTCTCCATCTTAGCTCGCTGCAATTCTTTAACTATTTTTGCAACACCAGAAGCTAATTCCAGATGTTCATAGGGAATGACTAAAGAAGCCCCTTTTGGTAAAGGGGCACCAGTCATGACTTCGAAGCAATGCTCTTTATGGTTTAAAATTTTAGCGGCTTCTCCGGCAGCAGCAACTCCCACAATTTTGAAGTCTCTGAGACCTTGTTGATAAGCTTCATAATCCACTGCGATCCCGTCCATCATGACTCGATCAAAGGGAGGATAATCACGGTCTGCCATAATATTTATTGCCAAGTGTTCTGGCACGAGAGTTAAATTTTCTGCAATTAATTGAGTCGCAATTTCAGGCTTAATCATCCCCACAATAGTAGGTCTCAATAGTCAGGAATTCAACTGGCCAATCCCGGATTGCTGCGCTGCTTTCAGTCTCGATTCTGATTAATGAATTGATTGAAATCAAAACCAGCGTCGCGAGCCTCGGTTTCAAACCACACCAGAGCGAAGAAATCCGTAAATTCACCTAATTTCTGGGCCAATGTAAGGGTTTCCTTAAGTGATAACTTTTTCTTTCCATTTTCAATTAGTTGCACAAATGATTTGGTAGTTTTTAATTTTTTTGCTAACTGCTCCTGGCTAAGGTCATAACTTGTCCGATGTGCCTTAACAAGAGCTCCAATAGTAAGAGGGCCTGATAAATCTTCAAAAATCGTCATAGCACCAAAGCATAGTATGGCATAATGAAAGACAAAAGACCTGGGGAGTAAAAATGTTAGAACGCTTTCGATTAGCTGAAAACAATACTAGCGTTAGTACGGAATTTTTTGGCGGCCTTTCTTCATTTCTTGCTTCGTTCTATATTATTATCGTTAATCCAGCGATTCTTTCTCAGGCAGGAATGCCTTTTGATGCTGTCTGTACTGCAACTGTCATGGCGGCGGCATTCACAACGATACTCATGGGTCTCTATGCAAATAATCCCATCATCCTCGCTCCTGGCATGGGTCTGAATGCCTATTTCACTTACAGTGTCGTGATTGGAAAACAAATTCCTCCTGAAGTCGCTTTGGGAATTGTCTTTTGGTCTGGAATGCTAGCTGTGACTCTTTCCATGTTAAAGGTGCGTGAAAAAATCATCTCATTAATTCCAAAACAAATAAGGTATGCCGTTTCTTGTGGGATCGGTATTTTTATAAGCTTCATCGGTTTGCAAAAAGGTGGAGTTATTATTTCTCATCCTGCCACTTTAGTGGGCATGGGTAATTTTCTAGACCCAAAGGTCATCACGTTTTTTGCTGGTCTTCTTATTTCAATTTATTTTGTGATTAAAAAGTACAAGGCCAGCCTGGTGATGGGAATTCTTATAACTTTTATACTCACTATTCCACTAGGTCGTTGGTATGGATCTGAGACAATTATTCACTTTGATAACTTAATCGCCTTTCCAGATTTTTCTCTTTTTGGCAAAGTTGAAATTCTTGGTTCTCTCAAACTTGCCTTTATCCCCACAATGCTAGGTTTTATGTTTACCGACCTTTTTGATACTATCTCAACATTAGTTGGGGTATGTGAGGCAGGTAATTTGTTGGATGAAAATGGCATGCCAAGAAATATGAAGAAAACTCTTATTGCTGATTCAATTGCGACTCCAATTGCCGCAATCTTTGGTACTTCATCCACGACTTCCTATATTGAAAGTGCCGCCGGCATCCAGCAAGGCGCCAGAACTGGCCTAAGTTCCGTTTTTGCAGGTTTAATGTTTCTGCCATTTCTTTTTTTCTCACCTACTCTATCCATGTTTTCGGCCTTCACAACTGCCCCAATTCTCGTAGTGGTAGGGGTTTTTATGATGGGCCCAGTCTCAAAGATTGAATGGGAGCGAATGTCTTATGCCGTCCCGGCATTCCTTGCTATGGTATTGATTCCACTGTCTTTTTCTATTACAACTGGCATCGTTGTAGGACTCGTTAGTTGGTACTTTCTCAAGGGTGTAAAATAATAGTACACCCCCCTCACTTTTTTACTCCCGAACCCTGAAAAATACGTGAAAAAGATACAATCAGCTCATGAAAAAACTCATGAGCCTAATAATCCTATTTTCGATTCTAATCTCAACCGTCAAGGCAGACTCTGTACGAATTTTGGATAATGGAGAGCAAGCCTACCAGCTAAGAATGAGTTTAATAGAGACCGCAAAAGAAGAGATCGATATCTCTTATTTCATCTTCGCTGAAGATGAAACAGCCTTAGAAATGCTCGCCCTTCTTCGTAAAAAAGCTCGTGAAGGAGTAAAAGTAAGAATCTTAATTGATGCTCTTTTTAATCATATTCCAAAAGATATTGGCACCCATTTACAGCAGGAAAATGTCTTAATTAAAAACTTTAATACCTTTAACTTTTTCCGTTTAGGCAGAACTTTTAAGTACCGCATGCATGACAAAATGTTCATCATTGATCAGAAAAAAATTATCTTAGGTGGAAGAAATATAGAAGATACCTATTATGGTAAAGCTTCTAAAAATTATGATGATCGTGATGTCTACATTATTGGAGATATCGCGAAACAAGCAGCTCAATACTTTGATGAATTATGGAATGCAAATCATGTTAAACCGTTCAAGCAAATCAAATTAAAGGATAACTCGGCCAGTGAACGCCTGGACTTAATTACGAATAACTTTTTTATAAAGAATTCTCTAATGGCATTCAGTCTTGAGAACTTTGAAACTGAGCTTTCAGAAGTTGAAAATGTAGAACTTTTTCATGACATTGTTCCAAGTAAAATACAAAAGAAAGTCACGGGTACAGCAAGTAAATTATACGACCTCATTAGAAATGCAAAAAAATCAGTAATTATTGACAGCCCTTACCTGGTGATGTCAAAGGAGCTGAAAGAACTACTGGCCGATGCTATTGCCAGAAACGTGACCATCCGGTTCTTAACAAATTCCTTAATGTCTACAGATGGTTTATTCCCACAAGCCGCATACGTCGGACAACGAAAGAGCATTGTTCGAATGGGAATAGAGCTCTATGAGTATTATGCTAAAGATTCTTTTCATTCCAAATCTCTGGTTATTGATGGTGAGATTGCAGCGATTGGTAGCTTTAATTTTGATCCAAGATCTCAGAATTTAAATACAGAAACGATGGCCATTCTTCGTGACGAGAAGATGGCGACTCTTCTGACCCAGTCAATGGATGCAAGTTTAAATCTAGCTTATAAGATAGATCAAGAAGGAATGCCAGAAGGCCATGATGAGAAATTACCTGGTGTTAGTCTTAAGAAAAAAATCATCACACGCTTAATACAATTTCTGGTTGTGCCATGGGCAAAGGGTTTACTATGATTGCTAAGATTTCACTTCTTCTGGCATTTTGCATTTTCTCTTTGAGCTCATTTGCTCAACATCAGGAAATCATCACCAAGCTTATCGACAGTAAAAATATTGTCGATAAACAAGCGAAAATGGTAGCTAGATCAATCCTTGAAAAAC
>CAMASK010000097.1 GCA_945860895.1 Bacteriovorax stolpii | reverse complement strand
GGAATCAAACTTTTCTTAAGAGCGATAAAACAAGGTTCTTAACATTTTATGAGAGATTTTTTAGGGCTAGCGATTTTCAACTTAACTAAGTCACAGAATTCAAAGGGGAATTTGAGATCCCAGCACCAATAATTTAGGGCAGTTTCTAAAGATTCCCTTTAGTGAAGTCATCAATTTTGGAAGCATCCAAGGTGGAATTTACCAGGTTATCGTTAATGAGGGTGGTAAATATGAAAAGAGAGAAACCATCTCTGTTGCAACTTCGCAATCAGAAAGCGTAGATGAAAACATTTATGCCATGGTGGGCTTTGTAGAAACAGGTTTTATAGGTGGGGCTTCTGGTGATGCAATACTGATAGCGCAATCTCCAAGCCCATGCTTGGTTTTTGATCGTGTTGAATACTTATCAAATACTAAAGATGCTCTTTCAATTTTACCAATAATGAAGAAGGTTTTTTCCAATTGCAATAAAAAAAATGAAAGACTTGAAATTCCTGTAAAGTTTGATCCCGCTAAATTTTACTCTGATCAAGTTCTTCTCTTTGTGCGCACTATTTACGGTCGATCTGTTCATACAATCATTTCTCGCTAATTGGTTTTCCCTTTTCTTGCTGTTTGCAAGGGAATGGGTTTTGGTAGCTTATTCATATTGATGAAAAAGCAATGCCTCATTTTCAACGCTTATTTCCATAATCAATTCTTAGCATTAGTAAAAAATATTTTTTTTAAATTTAATGCTGATTCTCTTTTTAGTTACGCTCAGAAAGAAGAACTTTATTTAATAAAAATTAGCACTTAACTCGATCCTCGCTTTTTTTAAACTCCAGCATCATTAATCCTCACAATGAATCAAAAGCATTTCAATGCGTTGACCTTCAAAACTCGATTCTTTTATATTCACTTAGCGTTTCTAAAATAAACAAAGGTGGTATAAATGAAAGTCTTTAAAAATCGAGTTCACTCACTTTTAGCAATTTCATTACTAATGTCCGTTTCAGTTCCACTCACTCTTCAGGCCCGGGCCCTGATTGAGAATGATAGTCAGATCAAAGTTATTCCTGAAACCAAAATTGCCAAAACTTTCTCCTCTTTTAAAACAAAGATGCTAAAGGAATGGGACATACGAGATCCTTATTACTTTACACGCGCCTCCAATGAACTTGAATATTCATTGGTCGTTTTACATGAAAATAATATCGCCTTTAAAGAGATGATGAATTACATGATTAACAATGTTTTGGATAAATCCATTCGTGCCGAATACGAAAAACTCTTAGTTTCACTTCGTAAAATGAACGCCACACCTGAGGAAGCCGCTAAAGGGGCCGCAGATTTCCTAGATAAATACCATAAAAAAGGAATTGGCGTTCCAGCTGGACTTTCTGAACGAGATAAGAAAGTTTCTCTGGCCGCTGATCTCGTTATAGTAAGCGTAGTTACGTATTTGATGGTTGATGATGATCAACAGCAGCAGCAGGGTGGAAACGGGAATAATGGTAATAATGGTAACAATGGTGGCAATGGTAATAATGGTGCCAATGGTAACAATGGTAATAATGGTGGCAATGGCAACAATGGTAATAATGGTGCCAATGGCAACAATGGTAATAATGGTGCCAATGGTAACAATGGTAACAATGGTAACAATGGTAACAATGGTGCCAATGGTAACAATGGTGCCAATGGCAATAATGGCAATAATGGCAATAATGGCAACAATGGTAACAATGGTAACAACGGTAACAACGGCGGCAGCGGCAACAACGGCGGCAATGGTAACAACGGTAACAACGGAACCGGACTTATTTCCATTTAAAAAAACAACTGCAGGCACCTATCTCGGTGCTTGCAGTTATTAATATAACTGTATGTACATAACCGACCTAGGTTTTCAACTCTTAGTTTTTTACTGCCTCTTTTGGCTAATCATATTTGTAGCAGGAATGATTTTCGCCAAACCTCAAATACAAAAAAAATACAAGAAAAATAAAAAAATGAACAGTAAGGGAAAGTAAAGCAAGCCTTTGTTTAGTGAAGTTTTTTTAACCAGCATGGCCCCATCCTCTTGGTCTAGAAATTGCAAATATTAACGATTAATACCTAGGAGGTAATTTATGTTAATCAAAGATTGTATGACAAAACAAGTAGAGGTAGGAAATCCATCCATGTCATTGACGGAAGTCGCTAGGAAAATGAATGATGGTGATTTTGGTATTCTGCCCATTGTAGCAAACGATAGAATTGTTGGAATGATAACAGACCGAGATATTGCAGTCAGGGGTATTGCTCAGGGAAGGGATCCAAATAAATTGCAAGTAAATGATGTGATGTCTAAGCATGTGTTCTATTGCTATGAAGATCAGTCCATGGAAGAAGTCTCCCAGAATCTTGGTAAGAATCAAGTCCGAAGGCTGCCAGTCTTGAATCGACAAAAGAGATTAGTAGGAATGTTATCTATAGGCGATCTTGCTAAATCAAAAATCAATCCGCAAAAGTTTGAGGAAGCTCTTCAAAATATTTCAAAGAAGGCAAGTTAAGTTAAAATAATAGGCCATAATAAACAGGAGGTTTTTATGGCTTTACCTTTTATTCTGGCATTTACATTTATTCTTGGAATCATGATTATGGCCGCTTATAAAACTGATTAATAGGCTCATGTTTTATCCTTTCTAAAGTTTTGTCCAAATTCTGCCGCTAATACTTTTATACATGAAGCTTTTTGGATCCTTTGTGATTCATTTTTTTAAATAACCTACCGAGGCTATTATGAAGTTAAGTATTTTATTAGTGCTGATTTTTACGACATCATGTAGCTCCAAGCAAACTCCCATTTGTAATGAAAGGCTCGGAGTAGTTGAGTACGGTACGAGCCGAATTAAATTACTTATTGCTGATATAAATCGATGTCAGCATCAATTGAACACCATCATCCACAAACAAGAATGGGAAGTTGAAACGGATCGGAACATATTGCGTGAAAATGACGGTTCCTTATTTCTTAACCGTGTGGTCATCGATCGGACTCTTGAGGTTTCAGCTGAGGCCAGGTCTGCGTTGAGTAAATTTAATGTTAAAGCAGTGAGTGGCATTGCCACTGGGACCTATCGTACTATTACCACAGCACCACTAATTTTGGGCAATTATGGCAGAGCTTTAGGTGGACAGGTTCGCGTTCTTTCCAAATTAGACGAAGTCTCCATGAGTCTTCGATCAGTGATGGCTAAGGAGAAACCTAAAGGCAAATTTATTGTTTGGGATTTTGGCGGCAATAGCATGCAGTTCTCTGTGGTTGTCGACAAAGTCAGTAGCTCCATTGTGGGCCTCCCAGGTTCAACTCCTATTAAAGAGGAGGTTAGCTCATTTCTGGGCAAGAAAAACTCACCTAATCCCATTCTTGCATCCAAGCTCCCAATGGTAGAAAAACATCTCATCCAAAAATATTTCACTGCTCTAAATTCACTGTCTTCTATCAAGGAAGTGCAAATTTATGGTGTAGGAGGAGTGCACGTAAAGAGCATCGAGGGAAACCTTCATAATCTCCTTGGGGTCTCACTCGTTGAAAATACTTATACCAAAGATCAGGTAGACGAATTGGTTAAAAAATTAGTTGAGCTTAAAGACATTGATATTGGTGGTCTCTTTGCCTCTGCTCAAGCTACAAATGCACTTACGATTTACGCAATTATGAACTATGTTGGTTGGGATAAAGTTATTCTGTCTGAACAAACGCTAGCCTTGGGATACATGATCACTGATTTCGCTGGGAAACTTCCTCCAGTTAAATAAGGTTAAAAACTCATCTCCAGAGTGTTAATTATTGGTCTTCAACTTGCAGCGACTTCTCATGGTAAAGCCTGAAGCTGCAAAGGAGAACCAATTAAAAAGTTTATAACTTTATGCTTCTTCTTGATTTTGAACCTTTCATTCAGTAGTTGCACCGTTCTTGATCCCGATGAAAAAGACATTAATGCAATGGCATTAAAAGCCTATGATGAAATGAAAACAAAATCGAAAATTTCTAATAATGCAAAATGGACAGAAATCTTGAATCGTGTGGCCCCGAGAATTGCAAAAGCCTCAGGGCAAAAATTTGATTGGGAGTGGATGCTGATTGAAAGCCCTGAGGTTAACGCTTGGTGTATGCCTGGTGGCAAAATTGCTGTCTACACTGGGATTATGCCTACCTTAAAAACAGAAGGAGCTCTGGCTGCAGTTTTGGGTCATGAAGTTGCTCATGCTGCTAAAAGACATGGTAAACAGCGCTATGCTCGGGCCATTCGAGGCAATGTGGCCGGTTTAGTGATTGGTGCGGTTACTGCAGTTGGCGGCCAAGCTTTTTGTCAATCTGACTCTTGTCGAATGTTAACTGGCTTAGGAGGAGCTGCAGCTGGTTTTGCCATTGCCTTTTTTGATCGCAAATTTTCGCGCTCTGATGAGGTTGAGGCCGATAAAGCGGGTCAAAAATACATGGCCCAAGCCGGCTACGATCCAGCAGAATCTATTCAATTATGGGCGAGAATGAAAAAATCCGCTGGCGGGGCAGCTCCTCCTCCCGAATTTCTCTCAACTCATCCATCGGATGAAACCCGCCGTAGAAATTTATCTCATTGGTTACCGGAAGCTGAAAAAATATATTTAAAGTCACAAGAACATTATGGTGTTGGTGAGCCTATTGAATAAAGCGAAAGGTGATATTGATTCGGCTTTCTTTTAGTAGGCTAATTTTCGGTAGACTATGTTCCCAATAAGTCTGTGTATCTCCTTTCATTAGGAGCAAACTCCCATGAGATAATTCAATTACTATCTTTTGCGACTTTTCTTTGTAGTTTCGAAAATAAAATTTCCGATTGGCACCAAAGCTCACTGAAGCTATCACAGGTTCTAGTCCCAATTCTTTTTCATTGTCTCGATGCCAACCCATACTGTCATTGCCACTGCGGTATTGATTCAAAAGAGCGCTGTTAAATTTTTTATCTGTAAATTGTTCTAGGTGGTTTTTAATTTTGATTAAGCACTCATTCCATGGGAGTGGATGCATTGTCAGTCCGGAGTAGCGATAAGTTTTACCTGGATCACCATACCAAGCTGTCAAACGAGGCTGCATGATTTGTTTTCCAAACAAGAATATTGGTTCCTGCCTCCAGGAAATTTCTTGTTGCAGTGATAAAAACAAGGAGTCGCTTTCTTCTTTTGAAAATAGATCGGCAAAGAGGAAAGCTTCTCCATTATGTGGTAGAAGATTCATTTATTTTTTTTATTCTATATAGGCTTTTATTGCAAATGATAACGCCAAACTAATTGTCAAATTTCTGACGACAAATCTTCTGATAATTTCTCGACTTTCCACAAAACGCCACAAGCCACTGGAATAGATTCATAAGCATCCTCATTTTCTGTACCTCCAACTGTAGCGGGTAAACTGACTTTTCTACTTAACCCATGAACAACCAGAATACGACCCGGTAAGGTCAAGCCTTCATTTTTTTTAAGTTTGATCATATGATCAGTTTCATCCCAGTCGGCTTCTCTTAAATCGGCAAACATTTGCTCAAAACTGGCCATTTCTTTATAAAAGTAAGCTCCTTTGGCGCCATCTCCCATAGGAAATTCATAATTAGCGCCGGATTGTGAATTTAAATCCCCGTCCAGGGGGATAGTTATTTGCCCAATAACCTCTAATGCTTCATTTATGTCTATATACGCGTCTTTATTTTTATCGTCTTCGATATTAGGGCAACGTCTACCGGTATAGATGGATTGTTTGTGAGAAACATCTTTAGACCCATACTTAAGCCTTATAGAAGCCCAAAAGCTGTCCTTATCTCTCTGAATGGCGCCAACACCTACCTTCATGAAGTGCAAATTATGGTTCAACGGGATCAAATTGGCCTGGTAGATGCCTTTAATGTTTGAACCGTCGATCCGTATGCTCTCGTTTTGATTAACTACTGCGCCAATACTGCCTCCTTGATCTGAGTTACTGCAGGCACTTAACAGGCAAATTGAGAGAAGGGAGAGTACTGATGAGATGATCGTTTTCATCGAACCCCCGATGATTGAGTAGAGTAAAAACAGCTCATGATAGGTTGGATTTTTCTTTTGTCTACTTAAGGAGACTTAAGAATCATTAAGGATTTCGTCATTTTCTTGACGTGAAAATCGATTTTCCGAGGGATTTTCGGTGGAAAAACCGTTTGTTCATTAACAATTTTCTCGTCTTCGCAGAGGAAAACCGGCTTTTTTTGAAAAAAAAATGCATTTAAAGTAAAAAGATTGTTTTTTAAATTTGATTTAAGGCGATAAATAATGAATGCTATAGGTAACTCGCTTCTCACGAAGCTTATTTACCTGGAGGACTTATGGCCAAAAAAGCCACAAAAAAAGCTACTGCAAAAAAAGCAACAACTAAAAAAGCACCTGCTAAGAAAGCTGCTCCTAAGAAAGCAATTGCTAAAAAAGCTGCTGCTCCTAAGAAAGCAACTGTTAAAAAAGCTGCTGCTCCTAAGAAAGCAAAATCAGCTCGTAAGCCAAATGCTGCTTTCATGAAAGCTCTCACACCATCTCCAGCTCTTGCTGACGTGATCGGTGCTGCTGCTGCTGCAAGAACTGAAGTTGTTAAAAAGCTTTGGGCTTACATCAAGAAGAACAATCTTCAGAACCCTAAAAACAAAAGAAACATCCTTGCTGATGATAAACTTGCAAAAGTTTTCGGTAAGAAAGAAGTTTCTATGTTCGAACTTGCTGGCCTAATCGGTAAGCACCTTAAGTAATCTTTAGATACTTTAGGGGCCAGCAGTTCCGTCCTGCTGGCCCTTTTTTTTTGCCTTAGCTACCCCCCCCCATTTAATTCCAGCGTGTTAAACGCCAAGAGTAAAATATCATTTTTCGCAGTTTTGTCTTGCAGAGGCAATTTTAAGTTTTATTATCTTCAAAGGGTCTTCAAGCCAAGCATCTTATCAGGGAACTCCATGATCAAAAGACATGTAAAAATTGGTGAATTAAATTTTGATATTATTACGCCGGTGGATGAGGAATCGTTGCCAACGCTGGAAATTGAAAATGATTCCAGTGCAGTTTTTATTAAAGTAGAATTGGAAAAAGCCATCGAACTTCGCGATCTCTTGAATGCTTTTATTCAAGACGTCCTATAGATGAGGTTTTCCAATGAACGAGTTCAATCCCCTTGTAGATTCTAAAGAAAGAAGTCATTGGAAAACATTAAAAACTCTGAGTCTTTATTTATGGCCCAAGGGACGCTCTGATCTAAAAATCCGAGTGATTATTGCCTTGTTTTTTCTAATCGCTGGAAAGCTCCTGAACGTTTACGTGCCTTTTTTATTAAAAAAAGGCATCGATCAGCTCTCTCATACGAATCAAGCCCTT
>CAMASK010000096.1 GCA_945860895.1 Bacteriovorax stolpii | reverse complement strand
AACCTTTGTCAGGATTAAATCTCGTCTGAGAACGGTATTTATTGAATTGCCCATAGGCCGATTGTTGCGACAATAATAGTGCTGCAAACAACAAAGGACCCATGAAACGTTTTTTTTGACTTCTTGTCTTCATTACCGTTCCTTATTTCTTTATGGAATAATCTTGAACAGAATCACTGCCTTCTCGTTTAATTCCAAGAGACAATTTTTCTAATCCTTTTATACGGCCAAACAACGTCATGATTTCATTCATGTCGTAGATAGGTTTACCATTGATCGAAGTGATGATGTCCTGATCTTGAATTCCCAAATAAGGAAAAAGACCTTGAGGATCTAGTTCAGTCATTTTAAAGGCAAGACTGCCATCTGGGTTTTGAATTTTGATGGCGCGAGCTTGAGTCAAAATTGCAGCAAGATTTTTAATCTTTTCGTCTAAAAGAGCTTTTGAGATGATAAATTTATTGCCGTCATTTTCAATCCCCGAAATTTTCTTGTTCAGCTTGAATTCACGGCTTTGAGAAGGGGACATAATGGCAATTGGATTACCACGTTGCTGTAATTTATCAGAAGAAATGGACTCACACATTCCACTTTCAAGATTCTTAACCAATATTTCAAGCCGAGAAATTTTGGCGATTTTTGCGATGTTAGAAATTTGATCTCCAATCCGAACTTCTTCAAGTTCCCGAGCTCCACGAACTTGAACAGAAGCCAGTGATTTAACCGTATCCTGCAAAACGATCGTATTGATAAGCTTGATAGGCAAGTCACTGCGCTGATCTGGTTTATCACATTTTTTATCAGCGAGATTATTCTTCTTCTTCCCTAGACCAGTATTGGTCCGGAAGATGTTGATACTCTTTACTTGTGCGAGTGCTCCTGCATTAAAATCATCATTGAGCGGAATGCTTACGCTAAAATCTTTAGCGGAATCAAGAGAGGGAGTTCCTCTTAAACCAAGCGCTGTCACTTTTCCCAAAGTGTAGGTAATGGAGCAGATAATGAGCACTAAACCTAATTGATGAATGGGCTCGCGAGATTCTCTGGAGAGGATTTTTTCAATTGATCGACTGAGAGAGGGAGATATTAAAGGGTTTCTATCAATACCAGAAGAAATTTTAGGCAATTTGGTAGTTATAATTCTTGAGCCATAAAATTTGTGTTTAAGCTTCACAAAACTCAGGGCCATCTTATCTTTGAATGAAACGTGATAATCACCTGTCCCGTCACCAGCAACATTTTGTTTCTCGGTCGGCATGATGAATCCCGGATTAGTTTTGTCTTCCCCATCCAAGCTTTCAGCTTGATTAGAAAAGTCATTTGAAGCTTTTTTGCTAAGCTTGTTTTTAAGGAAGTCTTTGATTTTATTTATCATCAATTTATTGTCATAAAAAATAATACGATGTGCAAGTATTGTGGAAGGGAAATAAGCACGATCAAAGAGATCAGGTATTTTCCCTGAGCCTTAAGACAGTTGAGATTCTTTTTATTGTACTTTGATTTCCTCTCAACTTTATAATGATTAAGTTAAATTCAAATCACCAAGAGGCTTTTATGTCACATGATTCTAATAAAGAAATTCCTTCAATTGTTAAACACATGTTTTATGGCGAAGTAATGGAAGAAGAAGTTTTTCCTTTCCCTCACCTTAATGAAAGCCAAATAGAAATGGCCAAAGCTATGATTGATGCAGTTGACAAGTTTGCTCAGTCTAGTATCGATGCTGCAAAATTTGACCGAGATGCGATGATTCCTAAAGATGTCTTGGATGGTCTGGCCACTTTAGGTCTGTGTGGCTTAGGCGTTCCCGAAGATTTAGGTGGTCTAGGTTTAGATACTACTCTTTACGCCCGTGTATTTTCTCAAATCGCAGGCATTGACGGTTCAATTGCTACCACTCTTGGTGCCCATCAATCAATTGGTTATAAAGCGCTGGTGAATGAAGGAAATGATGAGCAAAAGAAAAAATGGCTTCCAAAGCTTGCATCAGGTGAGTGTTGGGCAGCTTTTTGTTTAACTGAGCCAGGTTCAGGTTCAGATGCTTACTCCATTAAAACCAAAGCTGTAAAAAATGCTGATGGCACATACACAATCACAGGAAATAAGCTTTGGATCACTAACGCTGGTATGGCCGGTTTCTATTCAGTATTTGCTAAAACTGATCATGAAATTGAAGGCAAGAAAGTTGAAAAGATCACATGCTTCATTGTAGAAAAAGAGCGCGAAGGAATTTCATTCGGTGAAAAAGAAGACAAAATGGGAATCAGAGCTTCTGAAACACGTGCTGTTTATTTTGATAAGGTGGTCGTTCCAGCTTCAAACATTATCGGTGAAGCTGGCCAGGGTTTTAAAATTGCCATGAATGTATTAAACACGGGAAGACTTTCTCTAGGTTCAGGTTCAGTGGGTGGGATGAAAGCCATTTTGAAACTTGCCACGGCCCAGGCAAAAACCAGAAAACAATTTGGTGATTACATTTCTAATTTCGGTTTGATTCAAGAAAAGTTGACCACTATGGCGGCCAACATTTACGCTTCTGAAAGTATCGTTTATATGACCACAGGGAAAATTACCCAAGGAATGAACGAATTCTCCCACGAGTCGGCGATTTGTAAAATTTATTGTTCAGAAAAGCTTTGGCACACCATTGATATGGCTACACAAATTGGTGCTGGTAACGCTTACATGCGCGAGTATCCATATGAGCGCATTATGCGTGACTGTCGAATTAATTTGATCTTTGAAGGAACCAATGAAATTCTTCGAATCTTTACTGCTCTTTCAGGGATTAAAGGTCCTTCTGATTCTCTTAAAGAATTAGGAAAAATTGCTGATATTTCAAAAGCTATTCAGGATCCCATTAAATCAGTTGGTGTATTAGCCGATTTCGCTAAGAATCGTTTAGTGAAGAGATTTGGAACAAAGACTTTAACAAAGGTTCATCCAAGCCTGGAAGGACACTCGGCACAATTTGTGGCTTCACTCTCAAGTTTTGCCATTGCAGTTGAAAATACCATCATGAAATATGGTAAGAACATCATCGGTAATGAGCTTCCACAAATGAGAATCGCAAATATGTCTATTGAACTCTATGTTCAGCTTTGTGTCCTCTCAAGAACGACGGCTATTTTAAATCGTGCAGACGTTTCTGAAAAAGACAAAGAGTACGTTTCACTTCTTACCGAGCTTATTTGCCGTGATAGTCGTCAAACCTATACACGCAACTATAAGCGTTTGAACTCTAGCTATGACAAACTAATCCCTAAAATTTCAAATCACGTAGCTGACAGGGATGGTTTTGGTTTTGATATCATTGATTTCTAAATTATGGCCTTCCCTTTTGGGAGGGCTTTTTCTTTTTCTTTTCAGTTGCTCTTCTCCTATTAAAAAAAGTGATGATGAAGAATCCATTAAGCTTTCAGAGGAGCTCGCTTCACTTTCTAAAAAAGTTCAAGTGCTCAATCATGGACCCAAGTTGAAAGAGGGTGCAAGTTTTATTGATAAAACCAAAGAGTATGGACTGGAAAATCTGCTTGCTGTTTCTCTCAATGCGGTTGATATCAATTTTGATGGCGCCACTGATCTGATTTTTTTACCAACTTATTATTCAAGACCTAAGTTTTATCTCTTCGATAAAAAGCATCAAACCTACAGGGCATGGACACACGATCCGTTGCCTCCGGATTTCAAGGCTTCCTTCATTCTATTTTATGATATTAATAAGGACAAGGTCCTTGATCTTCTGGCCGGAGTGCTTAATCAGCGAAGTGAAGTTTCACAGATTCCTTTAAAACTTTATCTTGGAAACATAAAAAATAGACACATTTTTTTTACTGAAGATCTAAATTTTATAAAGCTTCCTCCAGAACCCACTAGTTCATTGACATTGATTGATTACGATCTTGATGGTTGGATTGATATTTTTGTGGGCAACTGGTTTGAGAGCCGAAAGAATCAATATTACCCCGTAGCCGATAGATTACTCAGGAACAACAAAGGTAAATTTGAAGACATCACTTCGCTTTTGAAAGATGAAGCCAAGAAAGCTTCAGATCAACTTTATCCACCGAATGCCCGTCCAACTTATGGCTCTTCCAGTTGTGATATTGATCAAAATGGGTACCCGGACATTTTAACGGCTTCCAGTTCAGGTCACAAAAATAAACTATGGATGAACTTAAATGAGCCTGTTACAGGTGAGCGTTATTTCGAAGATATAGGTTTGGCCGCCAATTATTCCTCTGATCCTGATGGGAGTCTGATTCCTACTGGTGGTGGACGAACATTTTTTAGCGCCTGCACTGACTATAATGATGATGGTGTGATGGATGTATTCCTGGGAGAACTCTCACATGCTTATGATAATGAATCTGTGGATCGCTCGAGTATTTTAACTGGTTCAAAAGAAACCTATCCTCCTTATTTTGTGCGAACAGAATATGTCAGTGATGCTCTAAGTGAATCATGGAACCAGGGTGATCGACGAGCGGTCTGGATGGATTACAATTTAGATGGCCGGGTAGATCTTTTGGTAGATAATTCTGGTTTTCCTCCCTATTCCAGACTTGTCATGTTCGAGCAGGATGATGTTCATGCTTTCGTCAACGTTGCAGGCCAGTTGGGAATTGATATTGTAAATCCTGCTGGCTCAATCAGTGTGGATATCAATCAAGATGGTCTCCCTGATATCATCACCGCTCAAAATAATATTCGCCATTCTGATATTCCTCCAAGACTTTACGTGTTCGAAAATAAAGGAAAAGTTCAAGGCCGCAAGGCGATTCGGGTTCATTTAAATGGAATCAAATCCAATACTGAAGCTCTTGGCGCCATGGTGATGCTATATACTCAAAGGGGCAATAAAAAAATTGTTCAACGTCGTTGGAATGAATACTCTCAAGGAGGACTTACTTCCCAAAATGAAGAGGGAATTCACTTTGGTATTGATATAGATACCAAGATCCAGGGGATTAAAGTTCGATGGCCTTATATGAAAAAATCCGGATTTAAATCTTTCAATGTAATCGAAAAATTATATTCTCTGGAAGGATTCACTATGAAAGATTACATGGAAGTGACGGTCTGTGAGGATGGGAAGATTCTTGCAGGCAAAATTTCATGTCAATTTTAATTTGATTATAAAAGGCATTATTTTTTCTTGATCATATCAACCAACGCTTTAATGTGTTCAGGCATCGTTTTAAAATTCAAACTTGATAAATGAATGTGTTGTTTGGCCAGCCCTTTAAGTTCATAGGTCTTCAAATGATTTTCTTTATCCAGTGTATGATCAGGAATAATAGCAATTCCAACACCTTTTTTCACAAGCTTCAAGATGGTAGTCACTGAATTCACTACGACAATTTTCTGAGAGCGCTTCTTATATAATTGGAATAAGTGATCCTGTTCAGAGTATACGATCCATGGATAATCGGATGCCTCTTTATGATTGATTTCGATCTTAGAAACTAAAACCATTTTTTCTTCAAAGAGCTTAAGAGAGCTCACCAATTCACTTTGGATATTTTCAGTTGTAAAAATTAAATCATATTTTCCGTTGTGAAGTTTTTCTTTGAGGTTTTCTACACTGTTAACTTCTACAATTAATTGGTGAAGGCTGGTCTTGGAAAAATCAACCATCACATCATTGAACCAGGTTTCCAGAAGACCGTGGAGAATGCCCACGCGAACGGTTTTATTCATGTGGCCAAAGAAGATGTTTTGAAGTTTTGTTTCAAATTCGCCAAGTTCCTTTAAAAGAGACTGACCTTTCTCAGTTAACAGAACTTTTTTTGAAGAGCGAATGATCAACTGCTGGCCAACAGATTCTTCTAAAAGTTTAATCTGACGGCTTACTGCCGACTGAGCAATATTTAATTCCTGCGCGGCTTTTGAAAAATTCAAAAAGCGGGAAGTGACCATGAAAGCTTTAAGATAACGGTAATCGAGGGAAATTTCTTTCATTTATTGGCCCATGGAGGAAGTTTGGATTCATCTTTAAAGAATTTACCTTTGTGTTCGCCGTCTGCAGCGTTAGTGACCACAAATCCTTCTTCATTACTCTGAGAGTCGAGTAAATAATCAAGGGTTGAGTTTTGAGTATAAAAAGCAGTGAAGGGATCAATAAGAACAGTAAGTTTGAAATTGATTATGGGATAATCTTTTTCAATCACCAGATCATCTGCATGGGATTCAGAGAATCCGGTGTCATAAGTAAACCCACCGCAGCCTTTTCCGCCAATTTTTATCCGGAATTTTAAACCTTCCAGCGTATAATCATGTTCCTGCATCAATTGTATTTGTCGAACGGCACTGTCAGTCACGAGAAGACTTATGTCGGCCGCGGTAAGATTATTTTCCATGACCTTATCCTAGCAAAGCTTTTGAATATTGTCTTTACTAGTCCCTGACCTTATTCTGGTAGGTATGAAAGCCCATTATATCGTACAAATTGACAATCCAGAGCAGCATCACGTCAAAGTGACTCTCAAACTTACCCGTAAATTGGGTCAAGATGAGTTTACTGTTTTTCTTCCATCATGGAGCCCGGGTTCGTATCTCATGCGCGAGTATTCCCGGCATATTCGCAGGTTTGAAGCCTCCCAGAGCAATGGGGAAGAGTTGTTTTATGAACAAATCGCAAAGGGTGAGTGGAAAATAAACTGGCCTAATTCAGCACTAAAAAATCCCTCCAATGATTTTCAAATTTCTTATGAAATTTACTGTAAAGAACTTACAGTGAGAACTTCGCATATAGATGCGAGTCATGCATGGCTGCATGGCCCAACTTATTTAATGGGAGTTAAGGGTGAAAAACTTCAAACTCCAATCATTGAATTTCGATTTCCTGCCTTGTGGAGTAAACTCAGTACCGCTCTTAAAGATATTTCTATCAAGAGAAATGAATTTATTTATTCAGCTCCAGATTATGATGAACTCATTGATACACCGGTAGAAATTGGCTGTCATGAAACAGATGGATTTGAATACCAGGGCAAGCCCCATCATCTAGCCTATTATGGTGATATGTATCCTAATAAGCAAAATTTAAAAACTGATATAATGAAATTGGTTAAGACAGTGGCCAAGCACTTCAATGAAGAGCTTCCCTATGAGCAGTATTTATTCATCAATCATTTTGTTCCGAGAATTTATGGTGGACTTGAGCATTTTAACTCTACGGCACTGCAATTCGACGGAAGAAAACTTTCAAATAGAAAAGATTATTTAACTTATTTATCTCTTTTGGGTCATGAGTATTTTCACCTATGGAATGTGAAACGTATTCGTCCAGTTGAGTTGGGTCCATTTGATTATCAGAATGAAAATTACACTTCTCTCCTTTGGCTTGCAGAGGGCCTAACAAGTTTCATGGATGATCTTTTCGTTTATCGCGCTGGCATTGCAACTCTGGAAGAGTATCTTGATTTTGTTAAAGGTAATCTCGATAGCTACTTTGCCACACCCGGAAAAAATTATCATTCGCTTGAGCAGAGTTCATTCAATGCGTGGATT
>CAMASK010000095.1 GCA_945860895.1 Bacteriovorax stolpii | reverse complement strand
AGGAAATCTTCACGACTTTTTGTCGGATTCGGCTAAAATTTTCGGGACGGTCTTATTTAAGAGTACCTCCAAAATAATCATACATATGACTCAGACGGTTTCCCTTAATTAAGATGATTCAATTAATTTCAAGCAAGCTGATAGTAGATTCCCGTCAAACCAACCTATCAGACTAAACTCTACTCGTATATAGAGGCAAACCAATTCTAAGGCAGCTTAACCACCCAAGTTCAAAATCTATTATTTGGCATGGTTATTATACCGCAAATGTTTTTTGACATCATAATGACTGCAGACCGTGAAAATAAAGCACGTATGTTCTCTATACGCTTGCTGACGAGAATCTAGAGGAACGTATAACAACGATTACTAGAGTTTAAAACGAAAGTCAGAAGACTCTAAGCGCAAGGCTGCAAACGGCGAGATGAGAGCGTCACGATAGAAGACCCGTCCAAACTTCAATGGTGCTTACTTGATACAGAGAAGAAGCGCTGGCAGGTTTTTGTTTAATATTATTTGGCAAAATAATAACAACGTTTTTATATGAAACTTCATGTGAAGCACGAGTAGGGTTTAGTCTTTACCAGTGTATTTATATCTTGGAGTTTGTTTTGTATCGTCATTTGTTTTTGGTTTTATCAGTGTCAAAATCTTTCTGAAGTGGCTTGATCATAGAACCTTCATTGCTTGTGGGATTTATAGAATCGTTTTTGCGATCATGTACTACGTTGTGTTTATCCGAGGTGGAGTTAGTTAAAATGTATTTTTTTATTAAACTCCTCATATCGGCTTCCATCATTGCCATCGTCACACAATTAGCAGAAAAAATGCCCAAAGCTGGTGCTCTCATCATCTCTCTTCTAATCACTTCACTTTTGGTCTTTTTCATCATGAAATACGACGGAAGAAGTAATGCACAGATCGCCACCGTGTCCTGGGATGTGCTTTACATGATTATTCCTTCACTGGTTTTATTTATCGTTTTGCCAATCATGCTCAATCGTGGGATGAATTTTTACTTATTTTTGATGATCAGCACTGTTTTTACAGCAGGTTGTTATCTCATTTTATTTAAATTATCAGCTTAATAAATGAAGTGAGGGGAAGCTTGAGCTTCCCCCTCACTTAAGCATGCAAATTCGATTGTTTTCCAGAAGTCTCAGGTTTTCTAAATGCATCAAAATCACTTTCAGCTTCGGTCGGATCACAAACATGATTCACTTTAAGAACGCTATCTGCAGGAAAGCCTGCGAGCTTTGCGTGCTCTTTCACAATGTCTTCATTCTCTGCCAGATACTCACAATAAACTTTGTCTTTGGTGATAAAAGATTGGACCCACTGAATTTTTGGGCCAAGTGAAGTGAGAACTTCATTTGACTTACTCGCCATCTTGCCGAAATCGGCATCCGAGCCACTTCCAACACCGGGAATTTTTCTCTCAATAATGTAGCGGTTTAACATACCATCCTCCTTGAAAGTTCACGATCATTGGAATCCTTTTTGAAGAAATGGTCAATTTAAGGGAGGCCTGATTTCTTAGTAACTGATTTAGACCAATTACTATTAATGACTAACTGAAAATTGCCTTTAATTTATCGGATCTCTTTTGAGTATTTTGGCTAAAATAATTATACATATAATTTAATTTATTGTTCCTGCCAAAATAATTAGGCAATCTCAAACTAGCTTTTAAAAAGAATTAAAAACTGTATTTGAATATTTGATCTAAAAGTAAGAAATCATGGGGTTTTCATGTTTATTTAATAAATTAAGCTAAATCCAGACGCATGACATGATAAATTAACCAGCGACCAAGCATTTATCTACCTAATAATAAAGCTTGGACAGGTCTAAAGTATTTGATTTAAATAATTTTCCGGACGAAAAGGAGTCCCCCCGATGAAAACTTCATTTTTTGTTTTAACATGTTTATTAGCATCTTCAAATTCTTACGCCGGCAAACTCGAGTCTTGCGATCAACCCAATGTGCATTGCGATAGTAGTAAGGGTTGTTCGACAACGATTAATGGCAACGTCTATGGTGGAGAACGCATTCAAAATTGGTGTCGATTTATAACGTTACCGTATAATGCTTCACCTGGAAGTCCAACCCCATTTAATAACGGTGATAGAGGGTTCCCAAAAGCCAATAGTACTAAGATTAATAAAAGTTTTTAATTTATTCATTTCGAAATTGAAAATTCAGTCCCACTTGAAAAGATATTTTTAGAGACTCATCCTCAGACCGATGAGTCTCTTTATACCAAGAATTTTCCGGAATTCACCAAAATCTATGGGTAAAAAATTTCTTTAATAAGACCGTCCCGTAAATTTCAGCCAAATCCGACAAAAAGTCGTGAAGATTTCCTTTAAAAGCGAGACCGAAGGTCATTCGATTCCTAAAAAGGGAGAATTTCTGCTTTTTGAGTTATACTGATAAAGGGTTAATTCAGGCTATCCTTCTCTAGTCTTTCCTCGGAGCGAAGACGGCGATAAAACGTCGAGACTTTTGGATTGCAGAAATCGAAAACTCCTGATCATTGATTAAAGATTATGATCAGGAGCCTAATGTGAGATTATTTTAAATTTTCATTTAAATAGTTGCTAAGGTATTTTACGACAGCATTTCTAGTGAAGGCAGCCCTCTTTTCTTCACCTTTACGATTGTAACCGACGACTGGACAAAATACATCCTGCTCAAAGGCTTGGACCATTAAGCTTTTAAGAATTATAGCTTGGTCATCATTAATTTCAACTTCTGATTTTTTTGAAACCATTTTTAATATTTTTCTCAATGACTTATCTTCTTCACCATTTTTTGCAGCATCCACAGCAGACAAAACCCGATCAAAATTACTCTTCAAATTCACAGGGCCAGTATTCGTAATAGTGATAATCCCTGCGAAATAAGCAGCCACACTTAATTGAGATGGGATAGCTGCAGTAGCGAGGATAGCGTATGAAAATGGCCCCATCAAAGCGGCGCTCGCAGTTCCAATAATCACAGAATTACGAATATTTCTGTTCTTGGCAGCTCTTTCGTATTCGCTGGTACAATCCGCAAAAGCCGATACGGTACTCAGAAGCATTAAACTTAAAATAAATTTTCTCATCATTTGGTTCTTCCTTTAAATATTTAATGACAATTATTTGTCATGTTATTCAGTTTAAAATTCATTTCACAATCAAAACGATGTAAGCCATCAGTTTTCTATTTAGATTTACTCCGCAACAGCGTCTTCTAAAACTTGTGAACAACTTTTACTTATAGAGCCATTTACTCGAATGCGATTTAGAATCATAATTGAATCTTCAGATCCTTTGTTAATAACCATTTCGTTTTGAGAAGAACCATCTTCACCAATCTGCTCAAAATCTAAAAGTAATAAATTTCCTATAACCTCAAGCCTTATTTTGTCTGAATCTTTCTGAGATTGGGAGATTGCAACTCGTCCACTGTCCCCATCCATCTGAGCGGCAATTCTTGAAGATGATATTGAAGAAAGCGCCCGCTGACCGTCGGCCGAAAGAAGAACTCCACCATTGGATAAAATATTTCCTTTTAAATCCTTCACTTCAATAAGTGTATTTAAAATGCCGTCTGTTTTTTGGTAAGAAAGTGCGACTCCACTTATTTTTTGCTTTGGATGGCGCTTTAAATGGGCTTCTGAGTAGGTTCTGATGAAACATACCTCTTCACCAAGAACCGGATCCGGGAGTTTAAAAGAATTGGCAAAGGAAAGCATTGGAATAAGAGTAAGTAATCCTGCAAAAATTTTCATATGATCCCCAATTGTTAAAGTGAATATGTCCTAGAGATCATATACGATAACTTTGAGACTCAAATAGAGATGAGAATTATTACATATAGTGTAAAAAGATTGGTCAAGCAAAAGGAGGCTTAGGCCTCGTAAGTTTCCCAAAGCTGCTGACGCTTATCAAGAGGACCATGCTCACCTGAATCTACTGTTTGAAACATATCTGGAATAAGCTTCTAGTCGAGTCCGCCAAAAAGTCCTTAAGATTTTCCTTTAAATGGAGAGACCGAAGGTCATCCTATCCTAAAAAGGGGGGATTCATGCTTATTCATGTATGTTGATGTAGGGTTAATTCAGGCTATCTTTAGTTTTTATCTTTGCGTATCATTAGTATTTCTCCAAACCCAGCCCTAATTTCAGACATTGCCTACTTTTTTATAATGGGAATTCGTCTAGAATTTATTGATACGCCTGAGGAATAAAAATGCACGCAGACTCACCTGACCAAAAACTTGAACGCACGCTTGGACCAATTATGTTATGGGGCCTTGGTGTGGGCTACGTTATTTCTGGAATGTATTTTGGCTGGAATCTCGGTCTTTCCAAAGGGGGAACACTAGGATTAGGTATCTCTACTTTATTCATCACTCTGATGTATGTCTTATTCACTTTTAGTTACTGCGAACTTGCCTGTGCAATTCCGCGAGCAGGTGGAGCCTTTGATTATGCCAACCGGGCCCTAGGTGTTAACTGGGGATTTCTCGCAGGCTTCACTCAACTTATCGAATTTGTCTTTGCTCCCCCGGCCATCGCTTACGCTATCGGTGCTTACTTTCACGAATTTTTCCCTGGGATTCCTATCTTGCCCATCGCTATCAGTGCCTTTTTTATTTTCACTGCACTGAATATTTTTGGCGTTAAAGCAGCAGCAAGATTTGAATTATTTATTACGATTTTTGCTGTTGTAGAACTTCTCATCTTTGCGGGTGTTGCTCTGCCACACTTTAAGATAATGAATATCACAAATAATTCTCTACCTAATGGAATATCCGGAATTTTCGCCTCCATACCTTTTGCTATTTGGTTTTTTTTAGGTATCGAAGGAGTTGCCAATGTCGCCGAGGAAACAGTTAATCCTCAAGTGAATGTTTACAAAGGTTTTGGCTCAGCGATTATTACTTTAGTAATTTTGTGCTTTCTTACTTTTTTCGCTTCAATTGGTGTCGCAGGATGGGAAGCTGTGGTTTATCCAAACGCTGGCTCGCTAGTCACTTCTGATGGACCTTTGCCTTTAGCATTGTTTCATATTGTGGGGAAGGATAGCGCTTTATATCACTTGCTCATTACCGTCGGTCTCTTTGGTTTAGTTGCATCTTTTCATGGAATTATTCTATCTGCCGCACGAGTGACCTTTGAATTTGGACGTGTGGGATATTTTCCAGCAGTTTTCGGCAAAGCACATAAAAAATTTAAAACCCCTATGTGGGCATTGATCGGAAATATGATATTAGGAATAGGCGCCCTGCTCACTGGCAAGACTGGTGAGATCATAACCATCGCTTGCTTCGGTGCTTTGGTTCTCTATATTTTCTCTCTTGTTACTTTCTTTTATCTACGCATAAATGAACCTAATCTCGAGCGACCGTTCCGAGCTTCATTTTATCCATGGGGCCAAGGTATTGCTTTGTTCATAGCCATCATTGCATTGATATCCATGATTATTTTCTACCCTTTTTTGGCGGTAATTTACTTTGGGATGATGGGACTAGGCTTTGTCTTTTTCAAATTAACTGTAACAAAAGAAAAAAAATTACGTGTTTTAGAATTAAAGGTCTTTGAATGAAATTAAGTAGAGAGCAAGTAATCGCTGAAGTGAAAAATTCACTTAACCCGAAGGTTAAGGTCACAATCACTGACATAGATGGTGTCCTGCGAGGAAAGTAGATCTAAGTAAGATAATTCAGTAAAATTTAGCTGAATCCGCCAAAAATCCGTGAAGATTTCCTTTAAAAGTGAGACTCAAGGTCATCCTGATCCAAAGTGTCTAAAATTTGATCACTTACCAGCACTACTGAAAAGAATTTTCAGGGTCAAATGATCCCAGCATGAATTGAGCTTACATTAGGAGTATTCATTTCAATCAACCCAGGAAATTACTATGAGTCGTACAATTTCATTATTTTTAAGTTTGATCTTACTCTTTCAATTTTCTGCTTTTGCTCAAGACGCGGGCCCTGCAAAAGGTGGCATTTTATCAGTGGTTAAAGAGATTTACGTAGAGGGGAGTATTGATAATAAATCAGTCTTCATGGTTTACGGTTTTGAAAATTCGCTTGAAGACAGCAAAGACTTGATGGAAAAGGCGATCACTCTAAGAAGCATTAAAGATTTAGGAAAAATGTTTAACAATAAAGATCACGATAAAGATTTTTTTAATTCTGTTGAAGAAGGTTCTGACTTCTCTAAAGAAGCTTTTAGCCTCTCTGCCGCATCAGCTAAAGGCACATATCAATGGCCCAGCAACTCTGTAAAACGCATGAAAAAGTCTTTCGCTCTTTCAATGGAAAACGGACAGGACGCTTACTATAATTCAAAAAACCAAGTTACGGGAACTTTAAAGTATTCTGGTCATGCTATTTGGGCAGTAGTTAAAGGTGCTTACTTTTTAGTTGTTGAAGTGCCAGCAGTTGAAATTAGTGCTGTAGCAATGCTGAGTGGTTCTGCAGTTGCTGGTGCAGCTAGTGTTCCAGGTTCATTAATTTTGCACACTCTTAGAATTGGCTTAAAAACAACAGGTATGGTTTTGAGGGCCGGATTAAATACTGCAAGTGCAGGAATCGCGCTATCTTACTCCGCCGCTTCAACGACAATTGCTTCTGCTGCTACCCTGATTGCCTTTGGTGCGGTTCAATCTGTTAAAGGAATTGTTTACCTGGCCAAATTGCCAGCGAACTTATCTCATCCAATTAAAGTAGCAAAAGCTACCGATATTGATCTTAATCAACAAAAAGATTTAGCTGATAAGGCCAAAACGGCATTATCTTCACTTAGTAGTGAAACTGTTCAATTAACTTTGAAAGATTCAAAAATCACGAAGTATAGATCAAGTTTTGACCTTTCATTGGATAAGTCTACAAAAACTGACATCAGCATCTCTCTTTCTGTTGAAAATCAGAAAGTAACTATTGATGCTTCTGCTAAAAAGTCTTTAATCGATTTTTTCATGGCTCAAGGTGCTTCAAAGGCCGATGCTAAGGAAGCTGGGATAAAACTTCTTAACAATATTATTGAAACTATTCTTTTGTAAAAATCAGTTACATAAAAGAAAGTAGGGCCCGAAAGGGCCCTACTTTCTTTTATACAATTAAGCGACAAAAAGCCGTGAAGGTTTGATCTAGCGCAAATTCAGGCCATCCTCTCCATTTATTGGCATCATTCAGGCAATAAAGCTCAATCGGATTTACGTGCGTATTTTAATTGTATTAGTTCTTTCGCTTTCGTTCTGCATTTCTGCCTTTGCTGGCTGCTGTAACCCTGCCGGTAACAATGTACCAGGCTTTTCAGCTTGTCAGAATAATCCGAATCAATGTTGTAACAATGCTGGCCAATCAAATAATAGTATCACTCCCCAAAACTGTAGCGGTAGTGGTTCTTCATCATCTGGATCTTGTGCAGCTCCTGGATTTTTAGTTCAACATACTGCTGTTACAAGTTCTAGCTATGGCTCAAACCAGCTTGGAACAGCTTGTAAGATCTACATGGGAAATAATCCTGGTACAACTCAATGTTGTATCACTTGGGCCCAAGTTCAAAGTGCTTGTGCCGCTGAAGGCGCTATTTTAGTTAATTACGGAGCTTGTAGTAATAGTACTTGGATTTTTGGTCCAGTTAAAAACGGTAACATTACTAAAACCTGCTGTAAGCCATAATAAAAAAATCCCGCGTAAGCGGGATTTTTTTTAACTTCTTTTCTAAAACTTTTTT
>CAMASK010000094.1 GCA_945860895.1 Bacteriovorax stolpii | reverse complement strand
GCTTTTATGCCAAAGTATAAATACGTCGGATTTACAGCTCAAGGTAAGAAGGTGGAAAGCACCGTAGAGGCTGATAATGAAAGAGAAGCGAAGAAGATTCTTCGAAGACAAAATATTCGTGCAACAAAAATCATTGCACCCTCTTTTTTTGAAGCTGACTTAGGTCAGTGGATGGTTGATAAAGGTTTCTCTCGTCCTTTTGGACGAGCGGATCTCATGAGATTTACCCGCCAATTAGCGATCTTGATTAATGCCGGTGTCCCAATTCTCGAAGGTTTGGAGATTCTCCAAAAGCAAGAGCAGAATCCAGTTTTAAAAAGAGTTGTGAAAAACGTTTCTACACAAGTTGAGGAAGGTAAAAGTTTATTTGAAGCTCTTTCTTCACAGACAGGATTTGATAAACTTTACTGTTCACTGGTTAAGGCTGGAGAAACTGCAGGTATCTTAGATTCGATTCTCAATAAGCTTGCAGAATTTCTGGAAAAGCAAGAAAAGTTAAAAAAGCAGGTTAAGTCAGCACTTACTTATCCTGTTATTGTTTTGTTTGTAGGTTTTATCGTTATCTTTGGTTTGATGACTTTCGTAGTTCCGCAATTCGTTGGGATGTTGAAGGAATCTAACCAAGCCATTCCATGGGTGACTCAAACGGTAATTGATGTTTCTGATTTCTTTCGAAATTATACGTTGCTACTCCTTGCTGGATCCTTTGCTGGTACTATGTTCTTTTTGAATTTTATTAAAACGAAAGAAGGTAAAATTCAATGGGATCGAATAACCATGAAAGCTCCGCTTTTTGGTATGCTTATTATTAAAGGTAATCTTGGTGCCTTTACCAGAACCTTATCAACTATGCTTAGCGCCGGTGTTCCGATTATTGATTCTTTAGAAATATGTATTGAGACTTTGGATAATACTCAAATTGCAAAGGATTTGAATAAAGTACGTCAGGCGGTCATTGAAGGTAAGTCTATTACTGAGCCCCTTTCTCGAATTCCTTATTTCCCCCCACTAGTAACGCAAATGATGAAAGTGGGCGAATCAACAGGGAACCTTGATATAATGTTAGTTAAGGTTGCCGATGTATTTCAAGATGAAGTTGAAGATTTAGTAGCTAATCTCACAAAATTAATTGAGCCTTTTATTCTTGTATTCTTAGGTGGCATCATTGGATTTGTACTTATTGCCATGTATTTGCCAATCTTCATGTCTGCAGGCGGGGCCGATAGTGGTTAGCCTCAAATAGATGGCATAAATTCGAACGAGCTTTTTTATAAAAATCTATTAAATGATAAGTGGCTGAAATGGGACTTAAATAAAAAATTTTGTATAAATGTTTTAAGCATAGAGAGTAATAGATTATAATAATTTAGAGACTGTCCGCAGATCTTTCAATTCTTAATATTGAAAGTATGAAGATAGACTCTTTAACAAACTGCCAAATCTCTTAATGATTTGGTTATTGGAGGAATCATGAAACGTTTATTAAAGTCGCTCAAGCGACAAGATGGGTTTACTTTAGTTGAATTGATGGTGGTCGTAGCTATCATTGGACTTTTGTCTGCTGTTGCAATCCCAAACTTTAAAAAGTATCAAGCCAAAGCGAAAGTATCTGAAGCTAAGCTTCAACTTTCTGGACTGTATATGGCGATGACTTCTTTCTTTTCTGATTTCAATACTTATGCAGGTTGTTTGAGCTACATGGGCTATAATCCTGCTACTGAAAAGACTTCTCGTTTTTATGGTGTAGGCTTTAACGTGGTAACTGCTGTACCAGCAATTGCATATTCAGCTGCAACTAACTCTGGTTTAAATGCAGCAGGATGTCTTATTGCTTATGCTGCCGGAAAAGACAACGGTAACTACTTTCTTCCTGGAAAAGGAACTGGTGCAGCTGTTGCAGATAATAAACACTTAGCTTTAACAGCTTTTGTAGGTGGTCTAACTTTTATAGCTGGGGCGGCAGGTGTTATTGATGGCTCAAGAACGACGGCAGCGACTTCATCTGCATTGATAGTAGATCAGAATAAAAAGCTAATACCGGTTGCAGGTCGAGAAGGTTACTAGGTTTTTAAAATAATTCGTATAGGGGGGATATTTCATTTCCCCTATACGAAAAAAAATTTAGTTAATTTTAAGATAATTATTTCAAAATGTTTATTTCTTGAATTGGTGAAAAATCGCCCTTCTTTTTCAAACGGTATTTGATGAACGGATCAGATGAATATAATAAACCATTTCTTTTCACATAATTTTTACCATTAGCATCTTTTTCATCACAATCATTTTTACCAGCGTTTAGGCACTTAAGGTCTCGTTCTGCTTTTAAAGCATAGAAGTCTTTATTCAATTTTTCTTTCAGATGTTTGTCATTGGTTAGTTGCAATTGATTTTTGATTAAGTTTAGAGTGACATCAATATTATAACCTTTTTCTATTTTCATTTTATTGACTAGAGTCTTTAAGAAATGCGGCGCTTGTTCATTATTCATGATCTTTTCAAAATAGTGAATGCCTTTATCGTAATTTCCAAATTCATGATAATAAGTGAAACCTAATAAATAATTTAACCGATAATCATCAGGATAAATTTTAATACCTTCTTCCATAAGGTCAATAGCACCCTGCAAGTCATCTTTAATGATCGAAAGATATTGACCACCCCACGAGTAATTTTGATAGAAATAAGGATCCAGTTTAGCGATTGATTTAAATCGCAGATACATCCAGCTTTTAAGGTCAGTTTTTCCATAATGTTCTAAATCCGACTCCATGAGGGTCTGAATCCAGAGAGAATCGGAAATTAATCTTTTATTACCTGCACTCAACAGAACGAGAATGTCCTTATTAACATTGAAAGCAGTATCCTGCTTATTTAACACAATCAGTGGCTTTTTTACTTCTTGATGTAGAATACCTGCACCGAAGAAGCACAGTAAACCTACTCCCAATAATAGGAGCTCATGAGTAGAAATATGTTTGCCAAGTTTAAGAGTGCGCATACTATTACTATTATGATTAAATTTAATAATGTAACCAAAATATTTAAATCTGATTTATTAACTCAACCCTTTACGGCCTTAAGTAATGTTAGTTTTGAGATTCCTGAAGGTTCGATGGTAGGTTTTCTAGGTGCCAACGGTGCCGGTAAAACGACTTCACTTAAAATTATCATGGATTTTATTCGTCCCTCCACTGGCGAAGTTAAGTTTTCGAATCTTGGTAAAGACAAGCTCGAAATTTTCAAAAATATAGGGTTTTTACCAGAGCGTCCTTATTTCTATCCATCCCTGAGTGGAGAAGATTTTCTGAGATTTATGGGTCAACTCTCTGGATTGTCACTTCCAGAAATACAAAAAGAAATGACTCGCTGGGCACCAGTTTTTAAAATTGAACATGCACTCAAACGAGAACTCAAGACCTATTCTAAAGGGATGCTTCAACGGATCGGTTTCTTGGCGACAATTCTTCATCATCCAAAAATAATTATTTTAGATGAGCCTCTATCCGGACTTGATCCCATAGGCAGAAAAGAATTAAAAGACGTCATTATTCAAGTGCATAAAGAAGGTAAAACGGTCTTTTTTAGCAGTCATATTGTTCCTGATGTTGAAGAAATTTGTGATCGGGTGATTTTTTTAAAAGAAGGTAAGCTTGTCTACGACGGGCCGGTAAATAGGCTAATGAAAAATGCCAAGGCTCAGGACTATTTCGTAAGTGCCCTCACAAATGATAGCTATAATCCTATAACTCAAATTAAAGAGATGGTTAAATTGCCGGATAATCTTAAAAGATTTATTGTCACCAGTGATTTAAAGGATTCACTTCTTTTAGAACTAATGACTAATAAATGTAATATAGTTTCCGTTGAAATGCAGAAACCCAGTTTAGAAGAGATTTTCTATAAATCGGGAAGCCAAAAATGACTTTCGAAAAAATCTACATTATTGCCTTTTATACTTTTAAAGAAATATTAAAAAGTAAGATTCTCTTGAATGTCTTCTTTGCCGGTATTGCCCTTATGGTGGTGACTTATGTCGCTACGGAGTTCACCTATGGAGTCCCTGAACGGGTGACTCTTGATTTTGGCTTAGGAATGCTTTCTTTGTCATCTTTAGGGATTTCCCTCTTTCTAGGAGTAGGACTGTTATCTAAAGAAATTGATTCAAGAACTGTTTATATGATCATTGCTAGACCCGTGCCCCGTTATGCTTTTATTGTTGGGAAGCTTATTGGTCTTATGGGAATTCAATTCATCAATGTTTTACTACTCTCACTTATGACATTGGCCATAACTTCATTTCTCGGTGGAGAAATAAATAGTCTTATTTTTTGGGCGATTGGATTCATTTTTTTAGAGTCACTCATGCTTTTATTAGTAGTTGTTTTAATGTCTTTGATCGCTAACAACATTCTTTCTACTCTTATTACGTTGGTAATTTTACTTTTAGGTCACGCCGTTAAAGAAACACAAAATGTCCTTTTTGTTAAAAATAACCCTGCGATTGAGGAATTGTTAAAATTTTATCACTTTGTTTTACCCGGATTTTATAAACTTAATTTAAAAGATTTTATTATCTATAAAACGTCTCTGCCTTTTAGTTATTTAGGCTCATCCCTTATTTATGGTATCCTCTATTCTGCCTTTCTTTTATGCATGATAATATTTTTATTTAATCGAAAGAATTTAGACTAATGAATTTATTATACGAAATTTATTCTTTTGTATTTGGACTTATAATTGGAAGTTTTTTAAATGTAGTTATACTAAGGTTGCCAGTCAAAAAAAATCTGGTAAGTACCAGATCTGCCTGTCCCGCTTGTGGTTCACAGTTAAAATGGTTTCATAATTTGCCACTATTCAGTTTTTTGTTTCTAAGAGGTAAGTGTGGATATTGTGGGCAAAGAATTTCCTGGCGATATCCTTTAATTGAGTTACTTACAGGACTTGTTTCATACTGGTTGTTTCCTGACGTTATAAATGTTGCTTCAATGGGCATGTATTTATTTATGTTTTCTATAGCCTGTGTTTTTATCTGCCATCTCTTTATCGACTTGGATCACAAACTTTTATTGGATAATCTTAATCTCTATCTTCTTGCTATAATTTTGCCTTATTCGGTCATTAATTTTTATTGGACTTATTGGGCCCTAGGTTGCGCCTTGGGTTTTGGAATGCCTTTGCTTGTAACCTGGCTTTTCTATAAATTGAGAGGACAGGTGGGATTGGGTGGCGGAGATATTAAGCTTTTCGGAATTCTGGGACTTTTACTTGGTCCCACCGGAATTTTCTTTACGATATTTTTAAGCTGTTTCGTAGGTGCCATCATAGGTATTTTATTGATCGTTACTAAAAAAATGTCAAAAGAGAATCACATGCCATTTGGACCCTCAATTCTGATGGTTGCAGCCTTCCAAATATTCTTTCCGAAATATGCTTACATTATTGAAGGTTGGTTCTTCCGAATTTAGATCTTGCCAGTGCCACAAAGTGCTAGAGATGCAAATGTTACTTCAATTTTAACTTCTTTAAACCCCTCGTTTTGAAGTGTTTCAAGCATTTTTTTTTGATTGAATTTATTTGGATGGATATCTTTCCTTGAAAATCCCGATAATCGAGCAATTAATTCAAGGATCGTTTTCTCTAAGAGCGGTAAAAGGAAAAAACCATAATTAGGAGTGCTTAGCCAAATCCTTCCATCAGGACGAAGTGTACTTTTGACCTTGCAAAAAAAAGAATGAGATTCAGTAATATGCTCGATGACTTCTTTAGCATAAACGGCATCAAATTTTTCATCTTCTGGGTATCCATTAAATTTTTCATCAACATGATAAAAATTTTCTATAGAATTTGGATGGAGTTTTTTTAAATTCTCAAGCGTTCGTTCATCGATATCTAGTAAGCTGGGTTTAAACCCATAATGAAGTAATAAATCAAGTTCCTGAAGGTCGCCAGGCCCGATGACGAGAATTTTTTTATTTTTTGCGTGATTAAAGTTTCTTAGGAACTTTTCCAAAGAATTAAGCAAAGGTTTGTGATAAATCGACCAGGGGAATCTGGACGCTCTGTTATGATTTGTGAAATATGACTGTTGATTGTTCAATTTTTTTTCCTCGAAATGATCATGTACTCGAAAATCTCTTCCGTCTTTTCTGAATCAGTCAGGGAATTTTCAATTAATGGAACTAGTTTTTTAGCGATTGCATCAGTGACAAAATCTGGAGTTATATATTTAAGATAAAAATTAAGATATCGTCCTGTTAGAACTTTGAAAATGAACGAGATGAATGCGGTAGGTAAAAAAAGTCGGAATAGGTATTCTAATTTACTAGTTCCTATCCCTTTTATAGTAACTATTTCAAAACCATTGTTACTTAAAAGATGTGACCAGATCTCATGATGATACAAGTGCCAATGCTGAAAAAATCCATTAATCATTCCTGAATATGCCATTGATAGTCTTGGACTAAATTTTTCTAGAAGCTTTATCGATTTGCCTCTTAGGGCCCAATGTGGAGAAGGGACATATAATATAAAAGTCCCATTTGTTTGCATCAATAAATTAATATTTTTTAAAGCTTGATTGATATTCGGTATATGTTCTAAAGAGCAATTTCCCACAATCACATTATAATCATTGGATAATGTTGAAATTGAATCTTTGTTTGTAATGTCTATTACAGAGGCATTTATAAATCTTTTTGCTTTATAAATTTCGGCTTTATTTATATCAATGCCATGTACGTTTATTTTTCTTAATTGATTTAATGATTGCCACCATTTTCCATCCCCACAACCAACATCAAGAATCTTTAATTCTTGTTCTTCAGGGAATTGTATTAATAATTCTCTAAAAGAATTAAGTCTGCAAATTTCTCGGATAACAAGTGAGAGGGGTGACCAAGTCAGATACGCTTTGATCTCTTCATGAAGGTTTGTTATTCTCATACGTAAAGGTTAATTAATATTCAGAATGACATCAACGTTAAAAGATCACAAATTTCTAATTTTTTTTTCGATCCTGTTTCTTACAGGTTGTTGGTCAATTGACTCAGTTTTATGGGGTCTAGACGGATTTTCACTATGGATGCCTGTTGTGGCAGAGTACTTGCGAGGTACATATGAAAATTCAGCTGTCATTTTTGGTGGGCAGAATTTATTAGATTTGTATGGTAATCTCCCTTTTTGGGCCGTGCTTAGGTGGCTAAAGGCGAGTCCCACTCAGCTAATGAATGTCACTTTCTTCATTCTCGTTATGTCGTTTTATCTCTTCACTTTGGAAATCTATAAAGGTTTATCAAAAAAGTCTGACAATTTATCTAGTCTCATTATTTTCATTTACTGTTTTGCATCGCCCATATTTTTAAACAGGGTTTATGCTGGTCATTTCAACTTACTGTTCGGAATGCTTCCCTTCTTGGTGGCCGTAAGTTTGATTTACAACAGGAGCAAGATATTTAGTCTCTTTGCGGTCTTTGTTCTATGTTGTTCTTTTAGTACTCCCAGTTATCAAATTCTTGCCTATCATTTTTTTTATATACCGCTTTTATATGTCTGGATCAAAAGTGAATTAGGTGAACTTCCCTCTTGGTATATTAGGAAAGTGGCTGGTCTTACTTTGATTGCCATATTGATTTCATATCCGAATATTAGTGCCATGATTGGAAATGCAAGTTCGAATGAAAATATAAGGACTAGCGCTGTTGATGTTGTCTATTCTTATCTTATTAGTATTTTGAGTGATATTAGTTCTTTACTCATGTCCTCCTTTAACAAATTTACTACTAGAAACAATTTCTATCTTTTTCATGAAATTAATTACCCTATTGGACTAACTTTTCTCTCAGTCTTTTTCTTGAAGGCCCAGTACCGCAAAATTAGTATCTGTATTTTATTAACGATGGTTTTTCTTT
>CAMASK010000093.1 GCA_945860895.1 Bacteriovorax stolpii | reverse complement strand
TAATCCCTGGGCCCATCACAAATTTGTTGAAGTTCCCCTGACCGTGAATGGAATTAGTTTTGATCACGATGTCAGAGACTCGTTTCCTCAGCCACAGAAAAATCATCACGATTACATGAATTATTATCTACTGGATGCGGCCAGTATCTTACCGGTGGAAGCCTTAGATATTCAACCGGGTGAAAAAATTGTTGATCTTTGTGCCGCCCCTGGAGGCAAAAGTTTTTTATGCGCCATTAAAATGAAAGGTCAGGGACTTTTGATTTCCAATGACCGCTCCGCCGCCAGACGCGCGCGCATTCACCGAATTTTTGATGATTATATTCCTAAGACTGCACAAAAAAATCATACCATTACGGGATATGATGCCACCAAGTGGAGTCTTTATCAAAAAAGTATGTATGATAAGGTGCTCTTAGATGCTCCCTGTTCCTCTGAGCGGCATGTGCTGGAAGATTCCAAGGAGTTGGCCATGTGGGCCCCGGGAAGAACCAAGGCCATTGCAATTACTCAATTTGCCATGCTTGCCAGTGCCCTTGATATAGTAAAAGTAGGCGGCACTATTGTGTATTCAACTTGTGCACTTTCAAAACTAGAAAATGATGACATCATTGCCAAACTCTATCAGAAGAGACCAAATCGCTTTGAGTTGATTCGAAAAGAATTTCCTTTTGGAGAGTTAACTGAATTTGGTTGGCAGGTGCTTCCAGATACCACTGGCTGGGGTCCATTTTATCTTGCTGTAATAAAACGAATTAGATGATTCTTTTAAAACACTGAATGGCTTGATCTAATAATCCTCCACCTATTACACCGCGAGAAAAGCCATAAATTTTTTCAGGCTCAGATTTAAGATCATTGGTTTTAAATTGTAATTGCAGATTGGCAAAGCTGTGAGTTTCAAATATTAAATCCGTAAACCCTTCGCGCTCAATAACTTCTTTTACTCGTCCATCGTAATAGGTCTCATCACTCTGAAGATGTTTAACTATGAGAGTGCTAAATTCTGCATCATTGTAGAGTTCGAGTTTTGCCAGACGTGAGTAGCAAGTATAGTCCGCAGCAAAAATATTCGAAGAAAACAAAGTGAGTAGAATTAGTAATTTCATAGATCTGATTTTAAGAGAGAATTGCGAGTAGTGGGGAGAGCGTAGTAAATTTTACAAAAGAGAGGGTCCCGCAGGACCCTCATTTATTTTTTCTTAGTTGCGGTTTTCTTGCTCATTGTTTTTTTCTTCGTTGGCGCTCTCATAGGTGGAGCCTCTAGTAGGTCCTTATACTCATTAACTAATACTTGGTAAAATTCCCATGACTCATCCACTGACAGGGTTGAATATACTGGCTGATACATTTCCCATAGTTCCGGAGACTTGTTTTTAATAAGGTTCATCATGTAGAAGCATTTTTGTAAGCAGTTTTGCTTCTGGTGATCTAAAATTTGAGCGGGGAAAGACATATTTAACTCCTTTTGAGATGCTAATATATCGGCTCAACTCTTAAAGGAACTTAATCCAAGAGGTAAATAGCTGTTTTCACAAAGACCAATCTATGGGATCAAGACCCTTAGACTTGAGATAGGCATTGGCCTGGGAAAAGGGTTTTGAGCCAAAGAAGCCACGATAACTTGATAAGGGTGAAGGATGTGGGGACGTAATAATGAAGTGCTTTTTAGGGTCAACCTTTCGAGCTTTTTTTTGTGCCGGCGAACCCCATAAAATAAAAACGAGATGAGATTTTTTCTCATTTAAAAGTTCAATGATTTTATCGGTGAATTCTTCCCAGCCTTTCAAGTGATGACTGCCTGCCTTGCCATCTTCAACCGTCAGAACATTATTTAGCAGAAGAACTCCTGAATGTGCCCAAGCTTCAAGGGAGCCATGATCAGGTGGATTCACGCCCACGTCAGATTTTAATTCTTTAAAAATATTCATGAGTGAAGGCGGAGGCTTAACTCCCTTAGAAACAGAAAAACACAACCCGTGGGCCTGATTGTGGCCATGATAAGGATCTTGTCCGAGGATCACAACTTTCACCTTATTTAGAGGAGTAAGATTGAGAGCTGCAAAGATATCAACCTGGGCTGGATAAAGAGTCTTTCCAGCTTTCTTTTCTTTGGCCAAAAAAGTCTCTAGCTCGGCCATATAGGGCCGTTCTAGCTCGTCTTTAAGTAAGTCATGCCAGGATTTTTCTAACTTAATATCTCTCATATCTAGAAAATCAGCAATTTGAGACGTTTTGTCACTCACAAACTTGTGCTCTCATACTAAAAAATTCTACAATAGAGCTATGAACTCTCGCCGTTACATCGTCTGTGATATTGAGGCCACTGGACTCCACCAGGAAAAAGAGATCATTGAGATCGCCTTGATCACATATCAAGATGGAAAAATTACGGATGTATATGAAACGCTAATTAATCCATTAAGTGGAGTTTCGGATTTTATTCAGACACTTACATCCATTTCAAATAAAGAGCTAGAACAGGCCCCTAAGTTTTATGATGTGGCCGATGCTATCAGGATGAGACTTGAGGGAAGTGTTTTCGTTTCCCATAATACTGATTTTGATTTTCAGCTACTGAGAAAAAAATATCAAGAAATGGGACAAGACCTAAAACTTAAAACTTTTTGCACCCTGAAAGTGGCCCAGCATGAGATTCCGGGGCTTAAAAATTATAATCTCGATGCTCTTTGTAGTTTTTTTGGAATTAAGATTCAAGAGCGGCATCGTGCTATTGGAGATGCAAAAGCAACGCTGGAGCTTTTTAAAGAGCTCTTTCAACTAAGACTTAAGACTCGTACAAAAATTATGTTTTTGCCCCATCATGAAAAGGGTTTAAAAAAACTGATTCATAAATCGGGCATTTTATTTTTTAAAGATTCTCATGGAATGGTTATTCGCTTTGAAGCTGCCTTTGATATGGAAAAGAAGGCGCGAGAGCTATTAGAAGTAAAAGCAGATAATCGCGATCTTTTAATTAGAACCGATTCAGTGGAGGGGGAGTCTACAGGAACTCCGCTTATTGCAGAATTTAAAAAACTGCTCTTCTATCCTTACCTTCCTCATTGGGTAGTAAATCTTGTCTGTGCAAATAATGGAGAAAAATATTTTAAAATAAAGCCCTATCAGCGAGGGAGTGAGGGACTTTTTTATTTTAAAGATTATCTTGATGCCCGTAAAAAACTAAAAGAGCTGGAGAACGAACTTCAAGGTGATAAATTCCTTTATAGGGAAGGTCCTAAATCCAAGGAAGAAATTCTAAAACAAAATCAGAAAGCTGATAATCTTGCACGCCATGCCCGCTTTCCCACTGAAAATCTCATTATTATTGGTGAGGGGCGCATCTTAGGAGAGCGCTCGCTGGTCCTTGTGCGTGGGGGCCATGTGATGGGTTACGGTTATACTATGGCACCGGAAAAAGAGATTCTGGAAACTCCTGAAGGTTTTTTAACCCGGAGATTTTTTCATCATTTGGGAGTGGATCTCACCACTAAGCGCTATATTCGGGAACTCAAGCATATGCGACAAAAATCTGATAGCTGGAGAAGTCTCGCAGAAGCGCGATCATTGTGATAGACTAGGTTTATGAATCCAAAAAATTTTAAATCTACAAAACGTTTTACTTGTTTTCCTTGCACTCATCGCCAATGGCGAGCAGAATCACACTGTCGGTATGTACATGGATATTCCAGAGAATTTATTTTCGAATTTGCTGCCAAGGAGCTCACAAAAGAGGGCTGGGTGGTAGACTTCGGTGGACTTAAGGAATTAAAGACTTGGTTAGAGCACGTTTTTGATCACACTTTTTTAGTGGCCCAAGATGATCCGGAACTCGAAACCTTTCAGGCCCTGGATAAAAAAGGGGTCATTCAACTGCGCATTCTTCCAAACCCTGGAATGGAAGGAACAGCCGAGCATGTTTATCATCAGGGCATGGAAATTTTAAAATCTCTTTATGGTGACCGCGCCTGGATTACGAAAGTTGAAGTGCGTGAGAATGAAAAAAATTCTGCTATTTATATGGCATGAATTTTTGGAAACAATTTCCACCCGCCACGTGCTTTCCTGATAATTGTAATTGTGAGTTCATCCAAGATGCATTTATTGCTCAACCTTCGGCATTTTGGAGTTCCCTTTCTTTTTTTATCTTCGCCATTGTTTTTTATCGTTCAATTGAAAAAAAATCTGTCGCCCTTAAACTCTGGTTTTTTTCATTTTGCCTGCTAGGGTTTGCCAGTCACTTTGCTCATGCAAGTTTTATTGAGCCGGCCTTGGCGCTGGATTTTGCCGGAATTGTTTTAGTCATGAGTTTTTTCTTTATACTCAAGTGGTTGAGTCGTTGGACTAAATCCCTATTGCCCTTACTTGCACTCTTAATGCTTTATACCGCTAGTCTGTGGTTCGCTTTTTATTCATTGGAAAAATGGTTTAAGGTTGGACTTTGTGTTCTGGTATTTGCACTGGCCATGGGGGAGATTGTTCACTCTCAAAGTAAAGCTTTACTCAACGCCAAAGATCTCCATCGCGCGATCGCGGTAATTTTCATTTCATTTGGTTTATTTTTATTTGATGAATTAAAAGTAAATTGTAATCCTTATAGCGTGATTCAAGGCCATAGCTTCTGGCATATTGGCGCTGCCCTTAGTATATTCTTTTATGGGAAATGGCGTTTTCAAAGCGCGCCAGAAATTTAAGTAGAACTTCATCATCCTCAAGATCATTATATTGAGGGGAATTTAATGCTTTTAAAGCTTTAAATTCCCCTTCATTAAGATTCATTTTATTTAGCCACTCAGAAAAAAACTGATTACCTTCAGAGTGAAAATGCACGAGAGCGGATTTAAAACATTTCATTAAATGAATGGCATAGGCATTCATATCTGCAATCAGATATTCAAATTCAGCTTCAAAATCTGATGAGAGCAAATGGTCCTGGAAATGATTTTGTTTCAGGCAAAAATCTAGAAAGCCATAAAATCCCAACTGGCCTTGATAGCAATTATTGTTGTGATAAAAGTGATCGGCATGAATTAAGTCATGCATACAAAAACCTAAGGCATCCCGCTCGCCCAGAATATATTTACAGGACTTTTCTTTTTCTAGCACTATCGTTACGCAGCGGCGACCCCGCTTTTGTTGATTAAGCACTTCTTGAGGAGGAGGTATACGAAACATTAATTCCAAACCATAGTCATTAGTGGACCAATTTAAAATTGAGCGGTTCACTGTCAGGGGAGTGGACTTGAGAGCAAAGAGATTAAAAATTTCACCTAGAGTAGTAAGTCCCTTCAAGCGCTTTTGAATATTGGGCTCAAAATAGGGCATAATTTCAGCTATGGAATAATTTAGCCTCTCGTGATCAACCACTCTCTTGGCCGTTTTAGAGCCCAACCACGTACCTGGAAAGCGGTAGGCCAGCACCTGCAAAATATAAATGCCCGTGAATTCCGCACAGGATACAGTGCCCAACTCAAGTTGATGTAAAAACGGAGTCATTTTCTCCTGAATGACTGAGGCTTCCTTTTCAAGGAAATCTTCCGGAACTAATTTTTTCTTAAATCGACCTGAACGCGAGGAAGATTTGATAGGTAAATTTGTACTCATCTTGTAAGATATTTCTAGCAGGGCAGAATAGAACTGACAACAAATCCAGGGGAGAACGTATGCATTGGTATAGTTTGGAGCGAATTTGGAGACAGGCCGGTCGCAAAAATGACGTAAAAGTTCGTTTTAACGATTGGTCTCACTCGATTAAATATTTCACCATTAAGGGTGAGAGCTTAGACGGCAAACGTTTTATTGGCAAATTGGACAGCGGCGAGAATATGTCTTTTTCAAAAAAATCCCGCGGCTGGTCTTTGTATTCTTCGGGTGATGAGCTGACGGCCCATGCGGTATAGATTTTAAGCCTTCCTCCTAATATAAACTACTTTATCCACTTCACAAATCAGTGCCCCGGATTCATCTTTAATTTCCACCTTAAAGATGTAATTCATTTTAGTATGGTCTCCAACGTGAAGTTTAATTTCATCAATAATTTCCTGCGTAAGTACAAACTCCGCAGTGACCTTGCCCTTACCAGGTTTTTTAAATCGAATGGTGGCCTCTTTGTCCCATACGATATAATTTTCACCTAAGTTTTTAATCAGCATCAACATATACCACGGATCCACCATGGCATAGAGAGAGCCCCCAAACTGAGTTCCCATGTAGTTCTTATTATAAAATGTCAAAGGCATGGTCACTTTAGCGTAACGATAGTCTTTAGATAATTCTTTGAGCTTCACTCCGGCACCAAGGAAGGGACCATAGAAGTTGATGGCTTTCTCTAGAAAGCGCTGTCGTAACTCAAAAATTATACCACTCATATTTTGACCTTTTGTAATTGCTCATCACTAAGAATAGCAACGTGAGATTCACCATGGGCCAATATTTCACCGTCAGGCGAAGTCAATGTCGCTCGCATGAAAATAAAGGATTTGGTTTTCTGTAGAACTTCCGCTTCCACAATACAATAACCCATGCTCTCGGTGAAAGCCTTGAGAAAGGTAGTATTCAGTGAAAGAGTGGTGCACGGTTTTTCGGCCGTGATATACGACAAAGGACCGAAGTGATCATCCATCGCAGCAGTTAAAAAACCACCTTGATAAGTCTTAATGGGATTTGTGAAGCGTTTCTGAAACGGGACTCTGCCCTTTATTTTTTTTCCAGGAATAACTTCCAGATACTCAATCTGAAGTTCAAGTTGAGATGGTGGAGGAAGTTGAATATCAATTCCTTGATCATTAAATACTCCTTTCATATTGGTCAATGTTTGTAACCATTTTTCATGAACACTCATATTTATTCCTTAATTATATTAATTTGTGCCAACTGGATCTTACGATGGATAGTCGCGCATGGGATGATTATAGTTTAAAAACGAACATTGGGGTATGATCAGATTTTATGAAGCACATTAAAATTTATTATAAAACCCTGATTCAGCAGCGCCGTCTGGGCAACAAGCTTTATGTCATGGAGGCTATTCGCAGTCTCGATGAAGCCATCGATCAGATTTGTGAAGTGCTGACTGATGAAGAACAAAAAGATCCCTTCGCCGAAGATCTTTGTCCCTACTTTGGAATTCTCTGGCCTGCAGCCGAAGCGTTATCAATTTATCTGAATGAGCATCCTGCTCTGATTAAGAATAAATCAGTTTTGGAGCTAGGATGTGGGCTGGGTTATCCTTCATTAGTGGCGACTCACTTAGGGGCCCGGGTTCTTGCCACAGATTTTCATCCGGATGTGGAAGAGTACTTCAAGCGCAATCTTCGTCACTCAAGTCTTCACTGTGATTATCGTCGCCTCAATTGGCGTGAGGCCAGTTCTGATCTGGGACAGTTTGACATCGTCATGGGCTCCGATGTGCTTTATGAAAGTAAGCATGCTAAAGATGTGGCCTTAGGGTTGATACATTTTATGAAACCTAGCGGGAAAATTCTTCTGGCCGATCCTGGTCGCAATTATCTGCAACCATTTCTTGAGGCCATGCAAGAGCAAGGATTCTCTGAAGTTTCAGCGATGATCACCGTTCAGGATAAGGTGAATCTGATCTATTTATTTTCGAAAGATATCTAAAGATACTGAGTAACGTAGTAAAGGCTAGTAGCAACTGCGAATAGAGTGAATTTAAGAACCATTTCTCCTCCTGAGAATAGTGATAACCATCATGGTTTAAATTCATCATATCTAAATTTGAAAATGAAACCAAGAAGAAAGTGTTCCGACTTTTTTGGTCGGAACACTTTCTTCTTTTCTAATACTTCACCGAGCAGCCATAAGATTTGGTGGTTGCTTGGGCAACAGGCTTATCCGCTAGAATTAAGTCCAAAGCCGGATGCCTTCTAAACTGCCTGCTTTAGGTGGTGTTTGGGATAGAGAATTTTTTCCAATAACTTTGGAATTTTATTTAACTATCTGCACGAAAGTAGCTGTGATTTTAACCACTTCACTCTCTCGATCTCTGTCATGGATTTTGCTTATCTCATGGCATG
>CAMASK010000092.1 GCA_945860895.1 Bacteriovorax stolpii | reverse complement strand
ATAAGCTTGTAGCAGACAGATAATTTTAATCTTTTTTTTGAGTATCGCATAGGGAAAACCTAAAAACAGGCAATGCGTTAAAGGAGATTGGAAGCAAAAATAAAAAAAAACGGCTATTTCTCAATAGCCGTTTTTTCCATTCACGTTTTTGAAATCAAAATTTTACTCTTGATCTGACCAACACAATTAAATTTTACTTTGCTTGTGCCGTGAACTTGAAATCATAATAGCGAAATTCAAACAATGTGTTCATTCCTTTATTCTGAATTTATCAGCAAGAAATAACCAACTATTGTCAGTACCGAGAAGATTCGATGTAAAATAGATTGCGCTCTCTGAAGCTGCTCCGGAGACTATCAGGAGAGCCCACAATTCCAGGGGAAGAAGTATTGATAAAAATCTGGGACTAGAAATTAAAATTGAAAAGATTTCCCATTTTAAAAATATGACTCCCGCTCGGTGGTCAAGGATAATTTCAACATTCTCCAAAGGCAATAGGCTAATCAGAAATCAAATGAAACCGGATCGTCATAATTTCGTGGCGCAAATTCGCATCAGGAATACTCCGAGCTGTGACTTTTCCTTCCAAGACATTATTTGGTAATTTTTCCATAGATACTCCTCCCCTTTTTGAAAGTCGCAACGTAAACTTTAAGGACATGCAGATCGATGTTATTATTCCCACTTTTAATCGCGCTTCAGTTTTACCAAGGGCCATTGCGTCTGTAATTGAGCAAAGTTTTCAAAACTTTCAGCTGTATATCATTGATGATGGCTCAACTGATGAAACGCGTTCAGTTGTTGAGAAATATTTGCAAAATAAAAAAGTTCACTATCTTCATCAAACGAACCAAGGCGTTAGTAGTGCCCGAAATCTGGGCATTAAGAATTCAAGCTCCGAATGGATTTGTTTTTTGGATTCAGATGATGAATGGTTGCCACAAAAACTCGCCATACAAAATGCTTTTTCCGAAGTTAATCCTCAGTTTAATTTCATCCATAGTAATGAAATTTGGATCCGCAACGGAATCAGAGTGAATGCCAAAGCGAAATTTGATAAAGGCCCTCATGATTTATTTAAGCGCTCTCTTGAGCTTTGTTTGATCTCACCATCAACAGTGATGCTCAAAAGAGAGCTGATTCACAAACATAACTATTTTGATGAGAGCTTTGAAGTCTGTGAAGACTATGATCTGTGGTTAAAAATACTCGTCACTGAAGATATAGGATTTATTTCAGAGAATCTAATTAAAAAATACGGAGGCCATGAAGATCAGCTTTCAACAAAACATCCTGCCATGGATTTTTGGCGAGTTCGCTCAATGATCAAACTATTCTCCACTTTAGAGCATGGACAGAAGCGAGAACAACTCCAGAATGAAATTGAGAAGAAATCATTGCTCTTAATGCGAGGATTTGAAAAACATCAACAATACGAAAAGAAAAATGAACTTTTAAATCTGCT
This sequence comes from Bacteriovorax stolpii, assembly GCA_945860895.1. Classification (GTDB taxonomy): domain Bacteria; phylum Bdellovibrionota; class Bacteriovoracia; order Bacteriovoracales; family Bacteriovoracaceae; genus Peredibacter. The sequence continues at coordinate 6,748 of CAMASK010000092.1, read as the reverse complement.
TAAGCTTTTGCCTTAGGTGGTGCACCAAAGCAGGTTCTCCCTAAATCACCTTTTCGGAATTCAGCGAGAAGTAATTTATACACGCGGTCCAAATCCGGAAGACCCTTTTGCTTTAAACAACCTCGAACAGTTGCAATTTTTAAAAAAGCTTCATCATTAGTGAGGTTAAATGATTCAAGCTTATATCTTTCAAGAAAGGCTTGAGATTTAATTTTTAAAAGATGGCCGAGGACAAAGTTCGCAGTAGTCTCTTCTCCTGCAATATCATCAGGAATGGCATGAATGGAGCTGAGCCAAAGTCCATGCTCTTCTTTTTCAATTTGAGGCGGCATGACTCCGGGAGTGTCCATTAATTCAATGTCATTTTCAATATTGATCCACTGTTGAATTTGAGTCTGACCTGGCTTGTCGGCAACTTTAGTTGCGTTACGATTGGCGAGTTGATTGATGATGGTGGATTTACCGGTATTGGGAAGACCTACAATCATCATTCTAAGTTTGGTTTTTGTTTCCACATAATCGGGATTACATTCTTTGCGATTTTGTTCCACGATCTTTCTGGCCATGGAGATAACTTTTTTGAGGGCAGGCTTATCAAAGCAGTCCACAAATAAATAAGGCTCACCTTGTTCATCAAACCATTTACTCCACTGCGCGACCAATTCCTGATCTGCCAGATTGACTTTATTTAACAAGATTAATTTTCTTTTTTGGCCGAGACTTTCATTCAGATTGCGATTTCCAGAAACCATTGGGACTCTAGCATCCCTAATCTCCAGAACGATATCAACCATTTTCAATTTCTGCTTAATTTCCCTCAGGGCCCGTGCCATGTGGCCAGGATACCAGTTAAACAAGGCCTTAGATGGTGCACTAGGATCGTTGGTTCTTCTCATGGGCGCAATGTAACATAAACCTGGTGCGTTTTATAGCTTAAAAGCGTAGCTGAATTCCAGATTCGAGACTTCCCACCACATTTGTTTCGTACTTATCAGGTGTCATTTTTGAGATTGTATCAAATCGGGTCACTTCAGTCATCCAAGAGAAGTCCGGTGTTATCCGGTAATCCCAGCCTATGCGGGAAATAAAATTCTGCCTTACTCCAGGCGCGGTGATGATCTTTGTTGTATCATCAAGCTCGAATGCAGCTAGTTGGGAGCGATTATCCACTTTGGCCAATCCAACCCCACCAAAGAGGAAATTTTGATCAGTGACTTTAAGTTGCCCAGAAAGTGTTCCACCAAATTCTTTAACGTCTGATGAATCTGTCCCTTTACCGATAGCAAGAGCCCCTATATTATTCAGATTCTGACCGTAATAAAGTTCTGATTTAATTCCAATGGACCCTATCACCTGTTCGTAAAAAAAGTTACCAGCATAAGCATCATGTCCCCTACCGTTTTTAAATGGGTAATTCAAATGCGCATAGATTCCAGAGAGTCCAATTCGACCATTCTCTAGTTTACGCGTAATACGTCCACTATAGCTTGGAGATTTTGACAATTCTAAATTGTCATCACCAGCTTTTGGATTATTTCCGGCCATACCCACAGCTGCTCCAAATTCCCATTCATGAGGATGATAGAGATATTGAAATTGCTGGCGCATGAATCCAGTGTTACCGGCCATAAAGTAAAGGCCCACAATATCGAAAGTATAACTATTCACGGGAGAGAATAAATCCCAGTCCTGGCCGGCAATCAGTGTACTGTGGTCCATTTTATAAGTCACAGAAGCGATTCGCACCCGAGGATTCATTTGAGTTGTGGGTGATGATTTTGAAAAATCAATAAAATCAAATTCCAACTTGCTGGAAATTTTTTCTTTTTCAAGTATCACACCCATACGAGACTGCTGAGTTTGAAAACTCATTCGGGAAGAGCTATCCTGACTTCCTTTCTGGGCCACAGCATGGGTAGGAGCCGATAAATTAACATTGTTATAGCTCGCCAGGGCTTGAGTTGAGTAAATAGAACTTGCCTTTAAAAATCCATAAAACTTTAAATCAAAACCATTGACGCTTGCCGCTTGAGAGTAAGTTGTCACGGTCAGAAAAATCAGTGCAAATAAAAATTTCATAAAAAATAAGACCCCAGCAATAAAGATAAATCCATGAATTTTATAATTAGAGGCCGATGAATAAATGTTGTCCAGTGAAATGGGCTTCATGTTGAACCTAAAATGATGAAAAAAAATTCATCGCCTGACTTCTTCAGCCTTGCCAAGAGCTTAAACAAAGAGAAAAATGAAACGATGCAAGTTAAATACATTATGTCGCGAAATTTAATCACAATCCAACCCAATGAACCTCTGAGTAAGGCTTCCAATATGATGAAGTCCGAAGGAATACGACATCTTCCGGTTATTGATGAGCATGGGTTTCTATTAGGGATGCTGAGTGACAGGGACATTAAACTTGCAAGCATAACAATCAAAAATGATGGTGAAAAATCTGAGCATTACATTTATGGCCATAGTACAGTTCAAGAATTTATGACTAGCCCGGTTCACAAAGTAAAAGAATCTGAGAGTATAGAAAAAATCACCCGAGACATGCTGGAATCAAAAGTTTCCTGTTTTGTGGTTGAAGATGAACAAGAGAAAACAATTGGTATTATTACGACTGAAGACTTATTAATTTTTTTACTTGATGTTTTAGGGCAAGAAAAATCAGTACTAAGTAAACTTTTATCAGCTTTTAAAATTTCATAACTTTTTCCTCCATTAAGATACAGAATCCCTTTGGCCTCAATTAGCCCTCGCTCCGTGGAATGTCGCATTTCATAACCTAAGATAGGTTTATGAAAAAAGTAGCATATAAAAAAGATCTGCTAGTTAAAGTTGAAATTGGAAAAGTGGAGATTGTTGAAGATTTCCAGAAACATCTTTTTCTCGCTCGCCCTCATGGAATCGTCAATCCCACACTCCTTAAGGAAGATCTCAATAGAGCCCGGGCCTTTGCTAAAAAATGCCCTGATCACTGGAGTTATGTCACGAACACAGAGGACGTAAGGTTAGTGAATCCTTTCAATCTTCTATATCTCAAAGAAATTAAAAAATTAAAAAAACTGAAGCAAATTGTTATCTATGCGCCCGGCATGATCAACCGGCTTCTCATCAGGATGACATTTTTCATCATAAAACCCGATAAAATAATAAAAAACAGAAAACATTTCTAGCTGTTTTTAGAAAATTTATCTTGATAAAAAAAGGAGCCCCTATGCAACCGAGGGAAAAAAATAATGATTTTTTAAAACTCGTTCTGGCCGATACTTTCGTCCTTTACATGAAAACATGGGAATCATGATTAACTTCCTTATTCAAGATCAATACTTTGATATCGCCTTAAGAGATTTGGGACTTGCCATTGGAGCCTTTGCTATCGGCCAGTTGGCCTCTCAGCATGAATATATAGAAGAGACTAGTAGTGGAGGAATTTTTAGACAACATCCAAGAGTGGAAGTTTAACTTCTTTAATGCTAAAGTAGTTGAATGTGCGAAAACTACAAGCCTTTTATAAGCAAGGAAGAAATAAATGATCTTCCTTTACTCGAATATCATGGGACGATTGAAATTATCGAAAGCCATGAAAAAGCTCTGGAAGCGATAAAAAAACTAGCAACAGAAAAAGCTTTAGGGTTCGATACAGAATCTCGCCCCTGTTTTGCCAAAGGTGAGTCTTACCCAATTGCCATGATTCAGCTTGCAACTTTAAACTGTGCTTATTTATTCAGATTAAATCGCATGCCTTTTCCCAAAGAATTATTGGATATTCTCTCGAATGAAAAGATCATCAAAGCAGGCGTTGGAATTCCTGATGATTTAAAGGGGATTCACAAACTATCCCCTTTTACTCCTAAAGGCTTTATTGATTTATCTTCAGAGGCCAAGCAAAAAGGTTTCACTAGTCTTGGACTGCGCGCCCTCACTGCTATCTTTTTAGGTCAAAGATTATCTAAAGCTGCCAAAGTGACTAATTGGGAGCGAGTTGTTCTCACCGAAGCACAAGTCAAGTATGCGGCCTGTGACGCTTTGGTGGGATTAAAAATCTATCTTAAAATGATGGACCTCAAATAGTCATTCTCATCTAAATCTAAATCTAAAAAAATGGCATTCTGCTTGCTATAAATTCAGTGTACCAATCCTGAAAAGGAGAACTATATGATGAAGCTCTTAATCTACATTCTCGGGCTTTTACTAATGACAACCAGTGCAATAGCAGAAAATTCCATGGCGCCAGGACTCTGGGAAGTAAGTTTGAAAATCAAAACCGACGGGAAAGTCATAAGACCTGCTGAGCAAATTAAAAAAAGTCTCGCAAGCCTTCCAAAAGAACAACAAGAAGAAATGCTCGCAACACTAAAGGAAAGATCTGGAATTGATGAGAAAGGCAATAACAAAATCTGTTACGGCCCTGCAGACTTGGAACTGCGTGAAGCCACGATCTCTCCCATGGGGGACAATTGTCTTTCAAAGGTGATTAAAAATACATCAAACAAAGTCGTCATTAACTTTGCCTGCATAAATGGAGTTACGGGATCTAGTACAAGATTTATTAAAGGGGCCTATCATTATTCAGGTGTGACAAAAATTATTTCTCCCGAAGGCAAAATTTCTGAGATTGTTTATAAGGGTGAATTCTTCTCACCTATATGTCAAAACGTGGAAAATCTTCAGATCTAGGATGTTTACGAAAGTGATCTTTTCCTAAAAGACTCAATCACTCGAATCAAGTCTTCCATCTCGAAAGGTTTTTTTAGAAAATGCTTTATATGAAGTTGTGCACATCTCTGTTTAACATAACTATCACCACTCATGACCACGATTGGAATGTTGGCGAGTTCAGGAATTTGCAATTGCCGAGAGCGAAATTCAATACCGTTCATAATCGGTAAAAAGAGATCCAATAAAATTAAGTCTGGAGGAACGTGATTAATAAGATGATCTATGCCTTCTTTTCCATTTAAGGCAAAATCAATTTCATATCCAAGTTCTTGAAGGGTTTCACCGAGTAGTTGAGAGATAGTTTGATTATCCTCAATGATCAAAATCTTTTTGACATCCATAAGCAAATCCTAAGCTGCAGTAATGACTCTCAAGGAATTTTAGCATTTTTGGCTACGTGAGTCAAACGAACACGCTTTAGCGAATTCCCCAACCTACAAACCAAAAGGCTAGAGAGTAAGTTAGGCCAAGAAAGATAACTACTAAATCAGAAAGGTAACCTAAAATTCCATTCTCTTCATACTTTCGCGGAAAATAATCTATCAATATATTCTTGGAATAAAAGCCAATAATCATCACCGAAAAAAATCCTAAAAGTCCTAAGATCCAGAGTGCTGCCCACCATAAGAAACTCTCTCTATGATCCAAAACTGGAGAATTTTTTGGCAAAGTAAATAGAGGTTTAGTTTCCCCAGACTTTATGGTTTCAAGTATTGGCCCCTGGGAAGGACCAGTTAATTTTGCTGCAATTTCCTCTCCCCTGAAAACTTTCTCCCTATGCCTTACATATTCAGTATCTGGCAACATATGCTTGGATGAGGGAGTCTTGGCAGAACTGGGTTGAACTTGAAATATTCCAAAGAAAGAAACATCATCACTGATTAAATATTTTTGATCTGCCAGGGTTTTATTCCATTTGATTTTAAAATCTGATCGCTTGATCTTTGAGCTAAATTTTATGAATTTATTATTATAGCCCCATGTATCTTTGACTGAACTAGTGATTCCAAAATTGATAATAAAATCTTTAGTCATCGTTCTTAAGGTTAAATGCCCTTTTGCCTGGAATTGACCTTTGCCTAAAGGGATAATGGATTTAGAAAGAAAAATAATTTCAGGAAACTGTTTTGTTTGAAGAAAATCATTTCCTTTCAGGTGCCCATCACGCAAATTATTAGCGGTATCCAAAGAAGCCGCATCAACTTTGATGGAAATTTCAAGCGGCAATTCCTTTTCATCCAGTATTACATGGCCAAAAAAGTTTTTAAATCTACCACTGACTTCACTTAAGCCGAGATAAGAGACTTTAAATTGCAGCTCGGAATGATCTTTATTGATCACCCAATTATGAGTTGATGAAAAACTGAGAGTAGAAAAAAAAGTCAACATAACCATGAACGAATATTTCATGGATGAAGTATAGTTTTTTAAAAAAGCTTTGAAAATCTTTAGTTATGATCGCTCTCTTAAATCTCCCTCTTTATCATTCAAACGTGGTGAGAATTTATGTAAAGGAACTTTCCGATTAATCAGTAATTCTAATTTATCCAAGGATTGATTCCAGCCATCTTCGCAGGCGTTCAGTGAGTTTTGATCAAGAAAACCAGTTTGAGTAATCATGACTTGCGCCCCTTCAGGATGATCAAAAAACTCGGTAATACAGTTCAAATCTTTGAAATATCCATGACAGATATAAACGCCATCCTGGTTAGTGTGTTCAAAACGATATTTTCCACCGGTGCGAGCTTCAAACTGAGGGATTCGAAGAGTCATTCCCTTAGGTGCAGACCATTTTTCTAGATACTCAGGACGAATAAAAAATTGAAACAAGTCTGATTTTTCTATCGGAAAAATACGTTTAATGACGAGATCTTTTTTTCCCTCCATTTGTTCTTCTTGAATAATGGAAATAAAATTTCCAGCAGGATCTTTAAACCACAAAATCAATGGTCCTTCATTTCGGGAGATGCCCTCAGAGTCAGTGTTTTTATATTGCTCAAACTTAATTCCTTTGGTCTTAAGT
>CAMASK010000091.1 GCA_945860895.1 Bacteriovorax stolpii | reverse complement strand
TGATGACATTATGACGTTTTTTACAATGAGATCAATTGGATAAAAACCAAGTTCTACCAACATATCGGTTATTTTTTTTGATGGATCAACAGTTAAGATGGATTCTGACGAAACATCGATAACAATTTTATCATCAACTTTCTTAAAATTATAAAGGTAAGCAATTCCCTTAAATTCAGTCGAAATTTCTTCAAACGAAGTTTCAAACTCTGTAGGATTCTTTGTTAGTGAAACATAAAAGTGCTCACCCTTAATATTGCTCACAATAGGACGCTTGACAGCTGAAACTAAACTTACAAACTCTTCAACAAACTTTTCAAGTCCCATATCTACAGGAAGTTCTATGTTTTGTTCGGCTCGCTTAACAGTAATTTTTTCAATTTTTGAACCTTTTATATTTAAGTCATCAAAGCTCAAAACTTTCTCATCATTTATTCCAACAAGAACATCACCCGTTCTAATGCCTTTAGTATAAAGAATTGATTTTTCATCTACTAATCCAACTTTCGCTTCAGGAACTTTTTCTCCACCGGCCAGAAGACCAACATAAAGGAAATAAGCCAGAAGTAGATTTGCAAGTGGTCCGCCAAAAACGATCCAGAATCTTGCCCATTTTGATTTATGATTGAAAGCAACTTTCTTTTCATCTTCAGTTAAAGGAGTTTCTGAAAAAGGGTCATCACCAAACATTTTCACATAGCCACCCAAAGGAATGATTGAGACAGCGTACTCAGTGCCTTTGCGAGTATGTTTGAAAATTTTGGGACCAAAACCCATTGAGAAGACTTCAACTCTTACACCAAAAAATCGGGCAAATAAAAAGTGACCTAACTCATGAAAGAAAATTAAGGGACCTAAAAACATGACAAAAATCAAAGTACCTTGAAGCATACAATATCCTTATTGAAAATTTGCCATCAAATAGAAGGCATAAAAAGGGGCGACAAAAAGTAGACTATCTACTCTGTCGTACACGCCACCATGCCCAGGAATAAGGGATGAGCTGTCTTTTATATCAAATTGACGCTTAAGCTTCGATTGGATGAGGTCCCCAACTTGGGAACTACAGGCAATCAAAACGAAGAATAATATAGTGTAAGGAGTTATATTAGAAATAAATGCTTTCCAAAAAACTGAAGTTAAAAGCACAGAAAAGAATACACCACCAATGGCGCCTTCAATTGTCTTTTTGGGACTGACTGATTCCCAAAGTTTGTGCTTACCAAATTTTTTCCCTGTAAAGAATGCTGCGGTATCCACCATGAAGTTTAAAATGATTAAACCAGTGAGATATAATTTCCAATTTTCGAGATGAATTACATAACTAAGGCAAAGCAATGGGATTAAAACTACTAATCCAGTGATCCATGAAGTCGCACGGAATATTGTTAATAAAGTTTCAGATTTTTTATATATTAAGAATAAATAAGCCAGAAGCAACATATTTAAAACTATTCCAGCAGAATTCCAAAAACTAAATGAAGATTTACTGATTTGAATAAAATTGAAAAAATAATAACCTAAAACATAAAATGCCTGAGCGAGAAAATACCTAACAGATATTCTTTTTTGGTCATAAAAATTTGTAATTAATTCATCAATTACAAATAATCCTATAAGACCAATCAGAATTAAAGACGATTTATCTCCCAACATGACTGAAGCAACTACCATTATTAATAATATTAAGCCTGAAATAATTCTTGTTACAGTATTAGACATCCGTAATGGTTCCCTTCATAAAGTTTGTCCTATTGGCTTCAGCTCTCTCAGATGAGTCTATGAGTCCACTTTGGGAGCTTACATTTCCGAATCTACGTTCTCTATTTGCAACTTTCTCGAGGATCTTTTCAAATTCATTGTAAGTGAAGTCTGGCCACTTAGTAGGAGTAAAATATAATTCAGAATAAGCCATTTGCCATAATAAGAAGTTAGAGACCCTATGTTCTCCACCTGTTCTAATCATTAAATCGACATCACCTGTTTCAGGACGATACATTAAAGAATTAATGTCTTGCTCAGTCAGTGCTTTACCAGGATTTTGAGTCGTGAAATTATTAACAGCTCTTAAGATTTCCGCACGTCCACCATAACTAAATGCAAAAGTTAAATTCAAACCAGTTGCATTCGAAGTCAGAGATTCAATTTCATTAATGAGATTAATTGTTTGTTTTGGAAGATTCTCAATCTCCCCGATTACTTTGAATTTAATATTATTTTCGATGATGCGTTTTTTTTCTTTCTCTAGAAACTTTTTAAGAAGTTTAAACAATGTAGAAACTTCCTCCAGTGGACGACTCCAGTTTTCAGTCGAAAAGGCATAAAGAGTAAGCGCTTTAAGATCGAAGTCGTTAGCAGCTTGTACAATTTGTGATACAACAGCTGAGCCTCTTACATGTCCCCATATACGTGGGCGGAGGCGCTGATTTGCCCAGCGTCCATTTCCATCCATAATTATCGCAACATGCTTAATCTTAGACATATTAAACTGTCAGAAGTTCTTTTTCTTTAGCATCAACAATTTTATCAACTTCTTTAATGAAGTTGTCCGTGATCTTCTGAATTTCTTCCTGAATCTTTTTAGACTCATCTTCAGAGATAGTTTTAGCTTTTTCACTCGCCTTAACTTTATCATTTTGTTCACGACGTACGTTACGGATAGCTACTTTTGCATCTTCACCAAGTTTCTTCACATCTTTTACGAAACCTTTTCGCTTATCTTCAGTTAAAGCAGGAAAAGGAATACGAATGATGTTCCCATCGTTACCCGGAGTCAAACCAATGTTTGCCCCCAGAATCGCTTTTTCAATCGAACCGATAAGAGTTTTATCAAATGGTTGAATCTGAAGAAGACGTGCTTCAGGAGTTGAAATCTGGCCCATATTTTTAATTGGAGTCGCAGTACCATAATAATCGGCCATGATTCCATCAAGAACAGCCGCTGTTGCACGACCGGTTCTCACTTTAGTCATTTGCGTCTGAAGCGATTTAATCGCTTTATTCATATGATCATCTAGAAGTGGCTTTAATTCTTTCATCATAAAATATTCTCCTTACACTTTCTTCGTTACGAGAGTTCCAATCTTGGCACCGTTAACAATCTTAGCGATGTTACCTTCTTCAAACATGTTGAAGACAATGATGTCCATATTGTTATCCATACAAAGAGTAATTGCCGTTGAGTCCATCACTTTAATTTCTTTATTGAGGACGTCGATGTAAGAGAGCTCAGTGAACTTCTTTGCATCTTTAAATTTCATTGGATCTTTATCGTAGATGCCATCAACTTTCGTTGCTTTCATAATTACATCCGCATGAATTTCGTTTGCACGAAGAGCTGCAGTCGTATCGGTTGTAAAATAAGGGTTACCAGTTCCTGCTGCGAAGATGATCACACGTTTTTTTTCAAGGTGACGAACAGCACGACGGCGAATATAAGGTTCAGCTACTTCCTGCATAGCAATTGCTGAAAGCACTCGTGTATAGACATTTTTTCTTTCTAAAGCATCCTGAAGAGCTAAAGAGTTAATCACAGTTGCCATCATTCCCATGTAATCAGAAGTTGCGCGATCCATTCCTGAAGTTGCACCAGCAACTCCGCGGTGAATATTCCCGCCGCCAACAACAATTGCAATTTCACATCCAGTTTCCTGTAGAGTCGCGATTTCAGAACTTATTTTTGTAAGGATGTCGCCACAGATTCCATGGCCTTGCTCGCCAGCGAGGGCTTCGCCCGAGAGTTTAATGAGTACGCGTTTATATTTCATAAAACACCTTTAAATAGAAAGAGGGGACTTATAAAAGTCCCCTCTTCTTTATTTCTATCCAGGAATTAATTCTGTCCTGATGACAATTTTGCAACTTCAGCAGCGAAGTCATCTTCTTTTTTCTGGATACCTTCACCAAGATTGAACTTAGTAAATTTAGTAACCTTAATAGAAGTGCCAAGAGCTTTTGACTTAGCTTCTATAAGCTTAGCAACAGTTGTATCTGGATCTTTAACGAAAGCTTGCTCATAAAGACAAACTTCAGAAGCAAGTTTAGCCAATTTACCTTTTACGATATTTGGAATCATTGCTTCAGGCTTACCTTGCTCTTTTAATTGAGCAGCATAGATCTCAGCTTCTTTAGCTTTGAAATCTTCATCGATTTCATTGCCGTTTAGGAATTGAGGATTTGCAGCAGCGATTTGCAAACAAAGATCTTGAACCATCTCTTTGAATGTTTCATTACCAGTAACATCTTTATCAGTTTCAACCTTACAGATAACTCCAATTTTGCCAGAGTGAACATAAGAACCAATTAAGCCGTGACCATCAAGCTTAACAACTTCAACACGACGTACATCAATCTTCTCACCGATTTTAAGAGTAAGCTCAGAGATGTTATCTTGAATTGTCATTCCATTTGGAGTTTTAGCAGCAAGTAGGCTTGCAACAGAGTTAATGTTTGCATCAACTGCAACATTAGCACACGTGTTTGCGAACTGAATGAAGCCTTCATTTTTAGCAGCAAAGTCTGTTTCAATGTTAACTTCAACAACAGAAGCAAGTTTACCTTTTACAACTGCAGTCACTAAGCCTTCAGCAGCAATGCGAGATTGCTTTTTAGCTGCGGCGGCAAGTCCTTTAGCGCGAAGATAATCAACGGCTTTCTGTACATCACCAGCACATTCATCGAGGGCTTTTTTACAGTCCATCATTCCTGCACCAGTTGATTCACGAAGATTTTTTACGTCAATAGCTGTATATGCCATGGTAATATTTCCTTTAAAATTCTAAAATTTAAGCTTCAGTCTCATCAGCACCGATAAGATCAATGTCCTTCTCATATTTAGCAAGAATTTCATTCTCAAGAGCCATATCACGGTTGTCATCAGAACCATCTTCTTTACGAGCTTTGCTTCCGCCTTCAACAATAGCTGAAGCGAAATAATCTAAGAAAAGAGTGATTGATTTAAGAGCATCGTCGTTACCTGGAACAACGTATTCAATTCCTGTAGGGTCACAGTTTGTATCAGTGATAGCTACAACTGGAATACCAAGAACGTTAGCTTCTTTAACAGCAATGTGCTCATTGTTTGGATCGATGATGAAGATAGCTCCTGGAAGCTTTCTCATGTTCTTGATCCCGCCTAAGTTTTTCTCAAGCTTAGTAACTTCTTTCTCAATGTTAGACTGCTCTTTCTTAGTAAGAAGTTTGTAATCACCGTTTTCTTTCATCTTTTCAACTTTGCGAATTTTGTCGATAGAAAGAGCGATAGTTTTATAGTTTGTAAGCATTCCGCCTAACCAACGTGAAGTAACGTGGAAAGATCCGCAAGACTCTGCAGTTTTCTTAACCATATCTGCAGCTTGTCTTTTTGTTCCTACGAAAAGAACAGACTTACCTGAAGCAGAAGTCTTCTTCAAAAATTCATAAGCTTTTTCAGCTAGTGGAAGAGTTTGTTGAAGATCGATGATGTAGATTCCGTTACGTTCGCCGTAAACGTATTTCTTCATCTTTGGATTCCACTTGTGTGTTTGGTGACCGAAGTGGGCGCCGGCCTCAAGCAATTGCTTGACTGATAAATTAGACATGAAAACTCCTTGGTGGTTGTATCAAATCACTTTTTGCCATTACGACATGTAACGGACCTACCAATTAAAGTGATTAGATTTCTCCTCTCTTTTTAGAGAGAGGAGATTGTTATTTAATGGTCTGAAGTTAATAGCACGGAGGGGTAATTATCGCAAGAATATTAGGGCGTTGAATCACTCGGTGGAGGCACTAAAACCTTGCGTGGTTTTGATCCCTGCGCAGGCCCTACAACATTGTGACGCTCCATTTCTTCGATTAAATTAGCTGCTCTATTATAACCAACTCCTAATCTTCTTTGGAGAAATGAGGCACTTGCAACTCTATGCATTGCAACACATCGGACAGCTTCATCGTATTTCTCATCCTTTAGACCACCAGCTTCACCATCCGAAGTGATTCCTTCAACATCTGTGTCAGCAGCTCCATTATTTTGAATGAACTCCATCGCATTGCTATTGTATTCGGCAGGTAGCGTAGCAAGCTTATCAACTAAAGCTTCAATCTCATCTTCATGCACATAAGCTGAGTGCATTCGTAAAATATCGATACCTTGTTTAAAGAGCATGTCTCCTTTACCTAGAAGTTTTTCAGCCCCCATCCCATCCAAAATCACTCGAGAATCTATATTGGTGAACACGCGGAATGAAACTCGAGTAGGAAAATTTGCTTTAATCACACCTGTAATGATGTCAGTAGATGGACGTTGGGTCGCAAGCACGATGTGAATGCCCGATGCTCGAGCCTTGGCAGCAAGTTTAGAAATTGAAACTTCGATAGCCTTGCCAGATTTAGAAAGCATGAGATCGGCAAATTCATCTACCACAATAACGATGAAGGGAAGTTCAAAATCAATCACTTCAGCATCTGGATAATATTTATTAACTTTGCAGGTTAATTCAGGACCGACATTTTTATATTTCTTATTGAATCCTTCGATATTTTTCACACCGAAATCTTTTAACAGTGAGTACCTGCGCTCCATCTCTTCAATGGCCCACATTAGTGCAACTGATGCGATAGATGGATCAGTCACTACGGGCATAATTAAATGCGGAAGCTTCTGATACAAAGCCAATTCTAATTGCTTGGGATCCAACATGATTAAACGTAATTTTTTCGGTGAAAATTTGATGATTAAAGAAATAAGTAATGTATTTATGAAAACAGATTTACCGGCACCTGTTGTACCTGCAACAAGTAAGTGTGGTGTGGCAGCTAAATCAATAACGGCAGCATCACCGTAAGCATCTTTACCCATAGCAATGGGAAGTTTAAAACTAGGATTATTAAACATAGGTGACTTCAGTACTTCATCCAGATAAATAACATCACGAGGATTTCTAGGAACCTCAATACCGATAGTTGATTTTCCTCTCATCGGATAAACCATACGAATGGAAGCCCCCATCAAAGCAAGGGAAAGATCGTCAGTTCGATTGGTAACTTTTGAAACTTGAACACCTTCACCGAGTTTAAGTTCAAAGGTATCCACCACTGGACCTTTAAGAACGTTGATAATCTGAGCATTGATATTAAATTGTTTTAGTTTCTCTTCGATGGTAGCAGCAATTTTTTCAAAATATTCATCATCAGGATCAAGAATATGATTGGTTTGATTTTTTTGAGTTATACAATCAATGAGTTCTTCGCTCTCAAAAAACTTATCTTCTAATTGTACTTTGTTATTGTAAGGACTTGCGACCTCTTCAAATTCCTCACTCTCATCCTCTTCATACACAGTTTCATCTTCATCAATCTGTGAATCATTAAATTCGTCATTTGATTCTTCAGAATCTTGAACTTCATCAACTTCATCAATTTCATCAACTTCATTGATGTAATCTTCAAATTTTTCTATTGCTTCAACAGTAAGGGAACGTTTAACTTCCGTAATTTTAGGAGAATCAGTAATTTTTAATTTCGCTGGGAACTCTGCAGCAGTGACGGCGGCAGGTACAGGGTTTTTTATTTTTGCCATAAGCCTCTGGCATTTTATTTTAAGCAGCATCATGATCTTTTTAGAATTCAATGACTTAAATGCAGAGTAGTCAAAATTTCTAATCATCAATCCAAATGCTTCGACTTGCTTCCAAATACATTCACAGGTCTTAAAGAATTTTTTCTCTGATACTAGATAGAAGAAGCTTATGCCAAAAATAAAAATTGATGACAAAACAGTAAGTAGACTTAAATTTTCTTTAACCAGAAAATAGAGCCCCTCACCAACTGTTTCAGGAAGAATAAGATAACAAAGAAAAAGCGTTAGAGGCAAAAGTACCGCCACTACAATTTGATTCTTAAAATCTTTTTTCTTATTAAAAACAAAACTATGAAGGATAGCAAACGTTACAAATGAAATCGTAATCCAGATACCACACCAATAGCCGAAGTTAGCCAGCAAACTAAAAAAGTAATAGGTGAAAAAATTGATGGAATGGTTTTGATAAGTAATTTCGTAATAATTATCTGGCAGAGTATCGCGATAATAAAAATAAATAAGATTTAAAGTTGTAAGAATAAACAAGGTGTAGAGCTGGGCTCTCAAGATTTTTTTTTCCATACTTAAATTGTAAGGAGCGTCTGGAGAAAGTGCAAGGCATAGGATTCATAGGACCAGCGAAGGGGCAAAAAGAAATTTAATCTCAGAAAATAAAAAAGCCCCAATTGCTTGGGGCTTTTTTTATAAAATGGAGGGTGCAT
>CAMASK010000090.1 GCA_945860895.1 Bacteriovorax stolpii | reverse complement strand
TTCTCGAATCTGATCGCGGAGAAGAGTATTTACGGTATCAATATGGCGCTGCTTTTAATGATATGGGCTACAGTAAATTAGTCGCCAAATTGCGCAACCTTGAAGTTGGAATTTTCTACTTAAAAAATCTTTTACAGGCCTTTAATGATAATCATTACTATGCGACAGTTGCCTACAACATGGGTCCTTACTGGACTAAGGGTCAGCTTAGAAAAGACTTACCTGTGGGAAAAAATAATCAATATTTGAATAAGGTTTTGAAAAATTACTATCACATTACTAAAGAATTGAGCCAAACTTCAAATGTCACATTCATCCCGCGCATCTAATCTTTCTCAGTACAGAGAAGCCTTGTCTCAACTGAACTCTGAATTCTTTTTGCTATTATCAGAAAGACGCTCGCTCAGTGTAAAAATCCAAGAAATGAAAGCTGTCTCCGGAAGATTTTCTCATTTTGATCCGGAAAGAGAGCAAGTTCTCTTTGCTCAATTATCAGTTGAACTGAAACCACTAAGTATTAAAGAACTCTTAGCTTTTTCTTTAATTATGGAAGATCAGGCGATGGCCATGGCGCCAGGTTCTTATCCAAGCTGGTCTTCAAAAATTCACCTTCAAGGCCAAACTAATGAGCTCTTTGCCATGATAAACCCCATTCTCCTAAAAACCACACACCCTGAGCTATTTTCTCGTCTTTCTTTCAACTCAGAATTTAGCTTTTTCAAACAGTTCTGATTGCCGAAGTATCTTGGAATCCCTATGATTTGGTCTTATGAAAAAAGACAAAGTCATTGCCTTAGATGGACCTTCTGGGAGCGGTAAGTCAACTGTTGCCAAAATGGTGGCCGAAAAATTACATCTTATTTACATCGATACTGGTGCCATGTTTCGCGCTGTCGCATTTGCTCTTCAACATACCGGTATAGATTTTACCAAAGCTGCATTATCTGCAGCTGATGAATCATTGATTCACCAATTTTTCCAAAAACATCTTTTTCAATTTGCTCCGGCACCAGGTGTTTTGGTGCAACTGGATAATTTAAATTTAACCGATGCCATCCGGGAGCATCATGTTTCTAAGTTGGCCTCACAGATTTCAAAATATAAAGTGATTCGAGATTTCCTTGCCTCATGGCAAAGATCTATTGTGAAGGATCGTCCCGCTATTTTAGATGGGCGTGATATTGGAACAGTAATCTTTCCTAATGCCATTTTAAAAGTGTTTCTCACTGCCACTCCCCAAGAGCGAGCTCATAGAAGATTAGAAGAGTTAAAAGAGCGCGGACAAAGTGAGCATGACTTCCAAACGATATTAAACGACATTAAAGAACGCGATCATCAAGACATGACACGCGAGATAGCACCCTTAAAAAAAGCGGATGACGGGATTGAGTTAGATTCAACCGGGAAAACTATCACGCAAATTGTTGATTTTATCATTCATCACTGGGATGAGCGAAAAGGTAATTTATGATTTTAACTCAAGAAAAATTTGAAACGATTATTTCTTCTTTCCACACTTTAAAACCCCTTCTAGTTGTGGGGGATTTAGGTATTGATAAGTACACCTATGGTGAAGTGAAAAGAATCTCTCCGGAAGCTCCTGTTCCAGTTCTTGAAGTGAGTAAAGAATGGGATAAGCTGGGTCTTGCCGCAAACGTATGTGATAACTTAAAAAGCCTTGAAGTCAGCTCTACACTTTGCGGAGTTATTGGAGAAGATAGTCGTGCCAATCTAGTTGAACATCTTTTAGAAGAAAGAGGGCTCAATACATGGGGACTTGTGCGGGATAAATCGCGCATGACCACTTATAAAGAGAGAGTCACTACTTCCACTCAACAAATTTGCCGCGTTGATTATGAGACCAAGGATGCCATTGACGATGAAACTCAGAAACGCATTATCGGCAGAGTTTTGGAATTTTCAGAAACTCACTCCGGTGTGATCATTGAGGATTATGGCAAGGGGCTTTTTAGTGAAAATCTTTGTCAGAAAATTATCTCAATATATAAAGAAAAAAAACTTTTAGTGGCAGTTGATCCTTCCAGATCCACTCCACCCACATGGTATAAAGGTGCCACTCTCTTTAAACCAAATCGTTTAGAGTCTCATATTATTGTTGAAGCTTTAGGTTATTTTAAAGAAAGAAATCTTGAAACCATTGCTAAAATTTTGATCGATAAATTGCAATTTGAAAAAGTGATTATCACTCTTGGTGCTGATGGGATGGCCATGCTTGATACTAAAGGTGACGGGAAGCTTAAAATCATTCCTACTGCGGCAAACGAAGTGTTTGACGTTTCAGGAGCAGGCGACACGGCCATCGCTGCCATTACGGCATCTCTTCTCACAGGAGCAAGTCTCGAAGAAGCAGCCTGGGTTGGAAACTGTGCTTCCGGAGTGGTGGTAAAAAAACGCGGAACCGCACTTTGTTCTAAAGCTGAGCTGAGTGATTACTTCCAAAACTTTCGTAAACTCGTTCAGTAAAGTGCTTAAGCTTCAGCCGCCTACTTCAGGCCTGTTGTTTTTTAGCGTACTTTACCGCTCGGATCTATTCTCCGAAGAATTGATTCATAGAAAAATAGAAAGCTTGTATGGTAAATTAATCACTTTCAATCCAGAGTTCAATCCACTCGCTTCTTATTATTCAAAAGAAATGGGCAGTGTAGAAACGCTTAAGCGCTTTTTTCTTGTCACGACTTCTTCCTATCCTCGAGAATTTCTTCTATCGACCAAGCTTCTATCTCTTGATTGGGAAAGGCAATGGAGTGATGGAAATAAGCGGATGGTGAATGTTGATCTGGGACTGATCAGTGCTGAGAATTTCATTCTCGCGACGACTAAAAACTATTCGCATCGCATATTCCTTGGCCAAAATATCTTTGCTGACCTGACTTACCAATATCAGGACACAAGCTATCAGACTCTACCCTGGACCTATCCAGATTTTAAAGATCAGGCGAAAATTGAGTTTCTTAATTGGTGCCGAACTTTTTTACTAATGCACAGCAAGATCGATTCTCCTTAAGCTCAATCTTTTCAATTGATAAGGCCCCTGATAACCTCTTTGCCGAACCAACTCAAAGAAGGACCCCCATGAAAGTGCTCGAGAATCTTCTCGATAATTTTAAGTCTGAATTAAACTCCATTCAAAAAGTGGCAGACCTTTTAAATTTGAAGTCAAAATACATAGGAAAACAAGGCCCTTTGGCAGAGGTTATGAAAAACCTTAAAGATGCCACTCCCGAAGAAAAAAGAACGTTGGGAGCAAAGGCCAATGATTTAAAAGGCACAATTGAGGAGTTGGTTGCAAGCAAAATGATCGAGCTTGAAGTGGCAGAGATTAATCAAAATCTTAAAAAAGATAAAATTGATTTTTCTCTGATTGATTCAGTACTGGAAAAAGGTCTCCAGGCCTCTGGCCTTCATCCGGTGACGATTATCCAGCAGGAAATCGAAGATATTTTTATCTCAATGGGTTTTGAAGTTTTAGACGGACCTCATATTGAAGATGAATTTCACAATTTTGAGGCCCTCAATATTCCGGCCACCCATCCGGCCCGTGACATGCAGGATACCTTCTGGTTTGCTGATAAAAAGCACCTTTTGAGAACCCATACTTCCACCATTCAGGTAAGAGGAATGAAAGAGAGAAAGCCACCATTTCGTTTCGTAGGTCCAGGAAAAGTCTTCCGCTGCGAAAGAACTGATGCCTCTCACGAAATGGTCTTTCATCAACTTGAAGGGATGATGGTTGGCGAAGATGTTTCCGTGGGAAATCTCATTTATTTCATGAAAACTCTACTTACTGAAATATTTAAAAAAGAAGTGGAAGTACGACTACGTCCGGGATTTTTTCCATTCGTAGAGCCTGGCTTTGAGCTCGATATAAAATGCCTCATTTGTGGCGGGAAAGGTTGCTCGGTTTGTAAACATGTTGGTTGGGTTGAACTTCTTCCTTGTGGAATGGTTCATCCGAATGTGCTTAAGGCCGGAGGTATTGACCCCGAAAAAAATAATGGCTTTGCCTTTGGTCTTGGACTCGATCGCTTAGTGATGATGAGATACGGAATCGATGATATCCGTCACCTTCATTCAGGTGATTTACGTTTCAATTCTCAATTTAAAACATTCTAGGAATTATAAAATGCTTATCTCTCTTAATTGGATAAAAGATTTCGTTGATTTACCGGAGCTTCCACCGAGTGAACTTTCCTCATTATTCACTCTCGCTACGGCAGAGGTGGAAGGTGTGATTGTGAAAGGTGAGGCACTGAAAAAAGTGTTGTGCGTAGAGATTAAATCCTTCAAACCTCATCCTGAAGCTGACAAATTAAACCTTGTGACGGTTGATTTTGGATCCTCGCAAAAAGAAATTGTCTGTGGTGCTCCAAATGTAAAAGTAGGAATGAAAGTTCCTTATGCGCCCATCGGAATTACTCTTCCCAATGGTATGACTTTAGAGCCAAAAAAAATTCGAGGCATTCTTTCTGAAGGTATGCTTTGTTCTGAAACAGAACTAGGTCTTCCGGAAGGCAAGGGGGGGTTAATGGAGCTCAGTTCCGATGTTAAATCCGGCACCAGCTTCGCCACTTATTTCAAATTAGAGTCAGATATTATTTTGGATGTAGATAATAAATCTCTTACTCACCGACCTGATCTTTGGGGTTACCTGGGGCTTGCCCGTGAATTCGCTGCCAATCATAAAAAGCCTTTGAAAAACCGTTTTAACCAGGATTGGCAAAAGAAAATTGAGGAAAGTTTTAACAAGGCCATGAATCCTGTCAAAGTTGAAGTATCACAGGATTCTTCCTGCCACGCTTATTATGGACTATCTCTTGATATTCCTAAGATGGGTGAGACTCCGGATCTGATTAAAAACCGTCTGGATTCAGTTGGTCTTCGCTCCATTAATTTAATCGTAGATATTTCCAACTATGTGATGATTGAACTAGGTATGCCCAATCATATTTTTGATCGCACTAAAATCAATGGTGGCAAGGTCAGTATTCGTCGCGCTGGTCAGGATTTAAAATTCAAAACTTTAGATGATCAGGTTCGCGATTTAGTGGGCCACGATACTGTTATTTTTGATAGTGAACGTCCTTTAGTTCTGGCGGGAATTATGGGTGGTGCTGATGCGGGTGTTACTCCAGATTCAACAAAACTTTTCTTAGAGGTGGCCAACTGGGAAGCACCGGAAGTGCGTAAGACTTCTGTGAGATTAGGCCTAAGAACCGATTCATCTCAGCGCTATGAAAAAACTCTCGACACTAACCTTTGTTATCGTACTTTACTACGACTGGTTGAACTTATTTCTGAGCAGTGTCCTGGAGCAGCTGTAGTCGGCATGCCTGAAACATTTATTCGTGAAGAAAAAATTTCAAGGCCAATTACTCTCAATATTTCTCATAAAGAAATTATAGGTTCTCTAGGAATGAAAATCCCTCAAGAGCAAATCATTGATATTTTTACTCGTCTTGATTTCAAAGTGAATGAAAAGAATGCAAATTTTGAAGTGACTGTTCCAACTTACCGGACAACTAAAGACATTAGCTGCAAGGCCGACTTAATCGAAGAAATTGGACGAATGATTGGATATGATAATATTACTCCAGTCTCTCCAATGTTGCCGGTTAAACCAGTCCGTCTTTCTGTGGTGAAACAGTTTCACCGAAAAATTCAGGACTTCATGGTTTTTCAAGGCAAGGCTTTGCAGATCATGACTTATCCATTGATTGGTCCAGATCTTCTTAAAAAAGCCATGTGGCCTGTTATGAATGATCACTTGGTACTGGTAAATTCACTCTCAGTTGAACAAGATAGAATGCGTCCTTCGATTATTCCTTCTGTTATTGAAATGGCATCCCATAATCAGAAATATTTCGATCAGTTTTCATTCTTTGAAATTGGCCGCAGTTATCTTGATTATGAGAAGGAAAGAAGCCAGCTCATAATTGGACTTTACTCCAAGGATCAATCTCGCTTTTTAGAGCTGGTAAATCATTGTGAAAAACTATTTCCAACCCTGAATGTGAGTGTGAATCTCACTCCTAAAAATGATAAGTTTCCGAACCCTGTTGTGCCTATGACTTGGGCCGGAGTTCACCCTCACGAATTATTAAATGTTCAGATCATGGGTAAATTCTGTGGAGCTCTCACAACAGTTCATCCTCTGGTTCTGAAGAACTTTAAGATGAAGGGATTCCTCTCTCTTGCAGTGATTGATCTGACTGATATTGAGGCACGTGAATTAAAAGACAAAACTAAGTACTCACCGCTTTCGAAATTTCCTTCTTCCTCTGCAGATTTCACTGTGGTGATGAATAAAGATCTTCCCGCTGCTGGAGTCATCAGCGCTTTAAATTCTTTGAAACAAAAAGAAATTAAAAGTAAGGCAATTGTGGATATTTTTATGATGAACGAGACTCAAAAAGCCGTCTCAATTCGTACAGTTTTTGAAGATAATGAAAAAACTTTGGCGCCTGAAATCATTAAAGACTTGGAGCAGAAAATTGTTCAAGTGCTTGAAAAGTCGGGTTTCCCGTTGCGATCATAAAGGCTCGTTATTTAGTTGTTTTGAGAGCTGAAATTAATTTTAAAACACAATTGAAAAAGTGTTGACGAACTTGAAGTGAATAATTAATATCACCGAACACTTCACGACGAAATTAAGTAGTTTATTACTGAGTTCACACTCAGTCACAGAAGTCTGCTCTTTGAAATTCGAATATTTTATAAAAGTTTTGAGACCTTCGGGTTTCAAGATGAGATGAGAATGGAATACGCACAATTGCCTAGTCTGCCGTCGTTTTAACGTTCAGTCCTCTGGACTGAATATGAGGCAGACGACGAAAGCAATTTATTGTGATCGTTTTAAAACAAAATCAAATAATTTCTTCGGAAATTTTTTAGAGCTATATTAAATAAACTTCTAGTTAAAATTTAAAATAATACTTGGAGAGTTTGATTGTGGCTCAGAACGAACGCTGGCGGCGTGCCTAATACATGCAAGTCGAACGTGAAAAGGGGCAACCCTTAGTAAAGTGGCGCACGGGTGAGTAACACGTGGGTATCTGCCTTTTAGTGGGGAATAACACAGGGAAACCTGTGCTAATGCCGCATAAGTAAGCAATTAGAAAGTGGCCCTCTATTTATAAGGTCATGCTGAAAGAAGAGCCCGCGGCCTATTAGCTAGTTGGTGGGGTAATGGCCTACCAAGGCAACGATAGGTATCCGGTCTGAGAGGATGATCGGACACACTGGAACTGAGACACGGTCCAGACTCCTACGGGAGGCAGCAGTAGGGAATATTGCGCAATGGGGGAAACCCTGACGCAGCAACGCCGCGTGAGTGAGGAAGGTCTTCGGATTGTAAAACTCTTTTATTTGGGAAAAATGTCTTTGTGGCTAATATCCATGAAGAGTGATGGTACCAAAGGAATAAGCACCGGCTAACTTCGTGCCAGCAGCCGCGGTAATACGAAGGGTGCAAGCGTTGTTCGGAATCATTGGGCGTAAAGCGCGCGCAGGCGGATCAGCAAGTCAGATGTGAAATCTCGAAGCTCAACTTCGAAACTGCGTCTGAAACTGCTAGTCTAGAGTGTCGGAGGGGGAAGGGGAATTTCACGTGTAGGGGTAAAATCCGTAGAGATGTGAAGGAACACCGGGGGCGAAGGCGCCTTCCTGGACGACTACTGACGCTGAGGCGCGAAAGCGTGGGGAGCAAACAGGATTAGATACCCTGGTAGTCCACGCCGTAAACGATGAACACTAGTTATTGGGGGTATTGACTCCCTCAGTGACGCAGCTAACGCATTAAGTGTTCCGCCTGGGGAGTACGGTCGCAAGACTAAAACTCAAACAAATTGACGGGGGCCCGCACAAGCGGTGGATTATGTGGTTTAATTCGAAGCAACGCGCAGAACCTTACCTAGGCTTGAACTCCTACGAATCCGGGGTAATGCCTGGAGTGTCCGCAAGGAAATGTAGTGAGAGGTGCTGCATGGCTGTCGTCAGCTCGTGTTGTGAAATGTTGGGTTAAGTCTCGCAACGAGCGCAACCCCTATCGTCTGTTGCCAGCATTAAGTTGGGCACTCTGACGAGACTGCCTGGGTTAACCAGGAGGAAGGTGGGGATGACGTCAAGTCCTCATGGCCCTTATGTCTAGGGCTACACACGTAATACAATGGCGCGTACAAAGGGAAGCGAACTCGCAAGGGGGAGCAAATCTCAAAAAGCGCGTCTCAGTCCGGATTGGAGTCTGCAACTCGACTCCATGAAGTTGGAATCGCTAGTAATCGGAGATCAGCACGCTCCGGTGAATACGTTCCCGGGCCTTGTACACACCGCCCGTCACACCATGGGAGTTGTTTTCATTTTAAGACGTGACTCTAACCGCAAGGAGGAGAGCGTCTACAGTGGGAGCGATGACTGGGGTGAAGTCGTAACAAGGTAGCCGTAGGGGAACCTGCGGCTGGATCACCTCCTTTTTAAAGGAAACCTTTTAGGGTCAATCAATTGTAAC
>CAMASK010000089.1 GCA_945860895.1 Bacteriovorax stolpii | reverse complement strand
ATAAATGTCTTAAACGAAGTTATACCTTCATGGCGTACACAATGCTCCATCTCCTTGGCGGTGTTATCACCAAACCAAGTCACGGCCATGTGAAAAGCATAATCGGCCACAGATTTTTTTGCTTTCTCTTGCCAGAATTTTAATCCATCAAGAAGTGGTTGATTGCGAGCAGGAATCACGAAATCAATAATTGTGGTTGTTCCACCGGCCACACCTGCGGCCGTTCCCGTCTCAAAATCATCCGCAGAAATTTCACCCATAAATGGGAGTTCCATATGAACGTGAGCATCGATGGCCCCTGGGAAAATATAATGTCCCTTGGCATCGATCACTCTGGTATCAGCTTTTGGTTTTTCAATGGTCGGAGCAATCGCTTTGATCACACCATCCTCAACATAAATGTCTGAGTGATAGCGATCAGTAGCGGTGATGATCTCACCGTTTTTAATTAAGATAGAACTCATATTAAGACATCCAGTTTCTTACTTGAGGTTCGATGAATTTGGTGGTGATTTTTCTATCTTGAGTCCAGAAATCAATTCCCTGGTCGCCAGTTAAGTCTCCGTTACCAAATTTAGAATCATTCCATCCACCAAAACCAAATGGCTCACGCGGAACAGGAACACCCACGTTAATTCCGTTCATACCAGCATTGGCATTGCGATAAAGATACTGAGCACTCGCTGCGCTGGTCGTAAAAATTGAAGCCGCATTTCCGTAAGGATTGTTGTTTTCAATTTTAAGGGCTTCTTCAATTGTCTTAACTCTTATGATAGATAGAACTGGTCCAAAAATTTCTTCACAACCAGCTGGCATATCAGGACTCACGTTATCAAGCAGAGTCGGTCCAACCCAGTAGCCATTCTCAAGACCTTTGATGTCTGAATTTTCTGGCTTCTGATTTCTTCCATCCACGAGAACTTTCGCTCCCATTTTTTCTGCTGCAGTGATGTAGTTATTAATTTTTTCAACTGACTGCTTATTAATTACTGTCCCTTGTTTCTCACCAAGCTTGATCGATTTAGCATAAGCAACCATCCCAGCTATGTGTTTATCACAATCTCCTACAGCGATCATAAGAGAAGCGGCCATACAGCGCTGACCCGCACATCCCATAGCTGAATCAACGATCTGCATGGAAGCGGTTTCAAGATTGGCATCCGGCATGAGGATTAAATGGTTTTTTGCTCCACCTAGGGCCAGCACACGTTTTCCGGCCATAGCGGCACGACCGTAAACAATCTTGGCTACTTTAGTTGAACCAACAAAACTCAGGGCCTTAATATCTTTGTGATCACAAATAGCATTCACCACATCCACACCACCATGAACAACATTCAGCACACCTTCCGGTAGTCCGGCTTCTTTTAAAAGGGCCGCAAGTTTAAGTGAACCCAAAGGCACCTGTTCAGATGGCTTAAGCACCATCGTATTCCCCAACGTCAACGCGATAGGAATCGTCCACATAGGACACATGATAGGGAAATTGAAAGGTACGATACTTGCCACTACGCCCACTGGCTCTTTAATCACCTGACAATAAATACCATTGGAAACTTCCAGCATCGGAGCATAGATTTTATTGGGAATTGAACAACCGAATTCTAAAACTTCAATCGCCTTGGCCACGTCCCCGTGAGCTTCTGCGAGAGTCTTTCCATTTTCAAGAGAAACGAGTTGCTTGAGTTGCTCAAAATCTCGCTCCATCAAAGTCTTTAAACGGAACATAACCTGAACGCGCTCTTTGATATTGGTATTTGACCAAATCTTGAAAGCAGCTTTGGCCGAAACCACAGCAGCATCAACATCAGCACTTGTTCCAAAAGGAACTTCGCCAATGGTCTCACCAGTATATGGAGTTATGAGGTCCATGTATTTAGTCGCCTTGGATTCAACTTCTTTGTTTCCAATCCAGTTTTTTAGTTTTCCGAAATTTTTTGTAATTTGAACGTTATTTAATCCCATGGGCAAACTCCTTCATTGTGTCGCTTTGGAAAATATGTCTACTTGAAACGAAATAAATAATAGCACCAAGTGCGCTGCCTACAAACCATCCATATTTATAAACCCACAGATTTGTATCAGTCATGAGACAAAAGGTCGTAAATGAAACGGGTATCAAAAACGCCAGCATTCCGGCCCGATTGATTTTCGGATACACGCCATTCACTTTATAAATATCAATAAGATGGATTTGTTGTTTTTTGATCACGAAATAATCCATGATCATAATACCTGCAATGGGACCCAATAAATTAGAGTAACTTAAAAGCCAGTTGGAATAAATACTCTCAACACTCACATCAGACTGAACTAATCCGACTTTGCGCATTAATTCCCAACTCATGAGAAGAATGCCGATAAAGCCAGTGAGATAAACTCCGCGCTTAAAATTAATCTTTTTAGGAAAAGCATTTTGAAAATCATTGGCCGGAGAAAGAACATTGGCGGCAGCGTTGGTTGAAATAGTGGCCACAAAAAGAATAAACAATCCAAACGCACCCATGATGGGGCTGTCGATTTTTCCAATAAGATTGACTGGATCTGAAACAACTTCTCCTACCAAGATGGGAGAGGCCGCTGTCAGAACCACTCCTAGCATCGAAAATAAAAACATCGTAAGGGGTAGTCCAAAAATTTGGCCGAGGGTTTGATCTTTTTGGGAAACTGCATATCGGGAAAAATCAGGGATGTTTAAAGAAAGGGTTGCCCAAAAACCAACCATCGCCGTCAGTCCAGCAAAAATATAAGGCCAGGCACTGTCTGCCACAGGTCTTTTCGCCGGTGCCGCCAAAAGTGCCGGAACATCAATTTGCGGTATCGCCCAAACTAAAAGTACAACACCGACTATAATTAAAAGTGGAGCAGCAATAGTTTCTAAAATTTGAATCGCCTTAGAGCCTTTTACCACCACGTATATATTCAAGACCCAAAATATTCCAAAGCCAATCACTTCACCCACTCCCCCTAACTCTCCCCAGGCAGGAAAAATTCTTGCCAAGAAAAGGTGAATCGCCAGACCTCCAAACATGGTTTGAATTCCAAACCATCCACAGGCAATTAAGGCACGGATTAAGGCCGGAAGATTCGATCCATAAATTCCAAATGAAGAGCGAAGAAGAACTGGAAAAGGAATGCCGTATTTAGTTCCAGGATGAGCATTTAAAATTAAAGGTACCAGCACAATGATATTGGCCGCAAGTATGGTCCATAAGGCTTCCATAATTGTCAGACCAAAGTAAGAAGTCAGAACAGCACCCAAGGTATAAGTAGGAACACAAATCGCCATCCCAACCCAAAGGGACATAATGTGCCATTTGTTCCAAGTTCTTTGGGAGATTTTAGTAGGGGCCAAATCATCATTGTAAACAGGACTATTACGGAGATCTTCGCTGACATCAAGTTCAACAAATTCACCTTGAGTTCTAATTAAAGACACACAGCACCTCCCTGAATAAAGAGTAATTTCATAACAACAAAATGATCGTAAGTCCTGATAAAATTCATTTTCGACTCTATGCAAGATGGGATTGAAGGGAAAAAGCCTTAAATGATCTGTTTCTCTTTAGATTCGAAAGGAATTAAAGCGAATATTTGTTTTTTAGCCTTTTTCCATGAGAAAATTTCTGATTTCATTGGGATTGTCCACATGAGCAAGCTTATGTTTTTCTCCATTTTTTAAATGAATAATCACATGAGCGAACTTTTTTTTAATGTTGGTAATCTCAACATCTGTTATTTCACGATAAAGATATTCATGATGAATATTTAGAAGACCTATCCGTATTTCAAGATGCGAGGTGTGAAGCACCACTTGGTGTAAAAGATCATACAGATAATAATAAATGAAGGTCCCAGAAAGACCAATTCCGACAAAGGCTATAATATCTTTTGAAGTCTGAACTGGTCCAAATTTCAAAAAGAAATAGGACTCAATGAAGTAACAAACTGTTAAGAGTGGCATGACTTTTAACATAAAAGAGGAATGATGATTTCGTGTAACTTGCATTGCCCTATCATGCACTTATTCAACAGGATGTGTTCATAAAAAAATCATGCAATTCAAAACTGGTTTCTCAAGTAAAATAGAAATTCAACTGGAAGGGAATATTTGGCTTTCAAAGGCCATAGAAGAACTTTTTTAGTCCAGATCATCAAGTTTTTGTGCTTTGACGCATAAAATATAGAAAAAAAATGCAATATCAGTAAGCTGAAGGCATGAAATATACAATCCTAGTCATAATGATGCTTTTTTCTTTTTCCACTTTTAGTTCTGAGCTTTTAAGCCCAAAAGAAAAACAAACCATTTCATCAGGGGCCCTTGTAAAAAGAGTGATATGGAAAAAGGGCTTTGTTTGGCCCCAAGTTTTGGTTTATGTGTTATTAAAACATACGCCGGCGCAAAACATGAGCGCTTTCTCACATTTTGACACTCACAAAACATTTATTCCCGACATGCTCGAAAGCCGAATTGTCAAAAAAATATCACCGGAACAAATGCATGTTTATTTTGAAATGAAAATTCCATGGCCAATAAATAAATCAACCTACACCACTAATAATGTTATTACCCAGGAAGCAGATGGTAGTCATAAGCTGACTTGGAATCTCGTGAAAGCCGACATGCTTAAATCGACAGAAGGGCATATGAAGTTTATTCCTTATGAAGGAAAAACACTTCTGGAATATGACACATTTATTGTTCCCAATTCATCTTTTGCAGGAATGTTTAAAAATCGAGTTGAAACTGATGTGGAAAATTCAGTAAAAAAAATCGTTAGTCATTTGAATCAAATTCAATTGTAGTCATTTTCCAATTGGTCGATGGAAAGTTCATGCTGATTAAGAAGCGCGTTTATATCAAGCCCTGTTTGATTCTTTACTTTTTCATCCATAAGTTTCTTTAAATAATTGAGTCGTGGATTTTGAAACTCGCTCAGATAAGTAGAAATCAAAAAGTAAATTGCATCATCCAAAGTGAGCTCTAACTTTGATTGATCAAAGTTCCCCATTCCGGCAAAGGCAATCAGCCGATTGATTCGATTCAAAAGCACAGGATCTTTTTCAAATCTAAGTCCAGAATAAAGGTAATTGGAAAGATTTTTATTACCGATATCAGGTGTTCTAAAACATAAATTGACAGTCAAATCATCCTGATGATGATTTTGATGGATGAATTTATCTAGTAAATCGATGGCGGCCACATCACCTTCTCTTAAGTGCCGTACTTGCTTTAATTTCAATTCTCCCATGTCGTGAAAAGAGTCCAGAGTCTGCTTTTTAAAATACTCAAATTCAAAATCCACATTCACTCCCTTGAGACACTGAAAGGCACCAGTGAAGTGATGATCATGAATAACTGTGGGTCTTCTTCTCCAGAAATAGAGATCTAAAAAACAATGCTCGCCTCGGGCCAAAGTGATGGGTAGATCACTAAACTGAAACTGGCCATAGTTTTGGGAGGGATTAAAATCCTGCTTTAAGGAGGTTTCAACTAAGTTCTCAAAGTCGTAAAACTCATGGAGTTTATGTTTAGTCAAAAGTTCAAAGGCTTTCTCGTGAAAGACTTG
Organism: Bacteriovorax stolpii; assembly: GCA_945860895.1. Classification (GTDB taxonomy): domain Bacteria; phylum Bdellovibrionota; class Bacteriovoracia; order Bacteriovoracales; family Bacteriovoracaceae; genus Peredibacter. The sequence continues at coordinate 3,076 of CAMASK010000089.1, read as the reverse complement.
GGGTCCATGCACTTCAAGAAAGTCATCACCTAGCTTAACAAGACTCTGGGACAATTGAATTAAATTCATGCCTAGGATATTAAGACAGTTGACCCTCAATGACAAAACTCCTGGCCCTAGACAATCTCAACATTATGTGTTATACCCCTGTGCATGAGCACAAAAATCATTAAAAACACTGTATATATCAGTAACTTAAGCTACGAACGTGACCGTAATGGTCTTAAGAGTCTCTTCTCTAAGTTCGGCCAAATTCTCAATATTAAAATTGTGGTTGAACCCTCGACTCTACAATCAAGAGGCATGGCCTTTATTGAAATGAGTACACCAGAAGAGGCGAAGCTTGCGATTGAAACTCTCGATCAAAAAATTATCGATGGAAGAACAGTTAAACTGAAATACGCAACTCAACAGCGTCCTGAAAGCATCACTAAAATTAAAAATAAGAAAGAAGACAATACAGATTTAAATTATGTATCGAAGCAGCTCGCAAAGAAAGCACGCAACGATGCTAAAAGAAAATCTAATCCTTTCGCTTTTAAAAAATAATTATTTCTTGATTGAATCAATAATCATGAATTTATTGTTAGTAGCAACGATTTTACTGTTACCAAAAATTTTCTTTAATTTAAATTGATAACCGAGATGAGAGTTGCCAATAACTCTTAACAAGCCACCCGGACTTAAAGCCTCCCAGGCATCATCAAACATTTGCAAAGCAATAAAATCACCGATGGTATTACTTTGATGAAAAGGCGGATTACATAGAATTAAATCCACTGAATTTTTCTCTTTATTCTCATAACAATTAGTCCAGTAAAACTCTGCTTGATCAGCAAAATAGTTTTGGTAATTTCTCCTGGCGCTACTAATGGCCATAGCAGAGTCATCACTGAATATAATTTGAGCACCAGGCATAAGCATTTTGGCCTTGATGCCAATGACCCCATTAGCACACCCAAGATCAAGGATCCTTTCAAATTCTCCTTGAGGCATCTTTTCCAGAAGAAATCGTGTTCCAATATCAAGTTTTTCTCGGCTAAAGAGATTGGAGTGATGAATAAAATCTTTTTCGAAGCCTTCCAATTTAACACTGATGGGATATTGGGATGTAACAGGTATCTTTTCAAAGTTAGCAAAAATAAGTCGGGCTTTTTTCTGAGCAAGGCTTGTAGTGGTAGCTCCAATATATTTTTGAATTAAGTCAAAACTTGATGAGGCAAGATGCTTCACCATAACTCCACATATGACTTTAGAATTTGAGTTCAAATGATGGGTAAGATGACAAAGAATGTCTTCAAAAAATGAAAGGTTCTTAGGAATTTTCATGATGACTAAATCATAAACGCCACTCAAATCCTCAAGTTGATTAATCGGGATTATCTCTTCTTGTAAATTGAACTTGATTCCCTGGGAGCTGACATAAGAATCAGTAAAGACAGTTGGCCTTAAAACTTTCAGTCCATCACTAAGAGCACCGAAATGGTCATTTATGATGAGGATTCTTTTTTCAGCTAAGTCCATTTCGTGGAGAGTTTTCAGAATTAGCTCATCCGCACTATCCCACGCCTGCAGGAGTTCATTTTTACGAATTGGGTATCTTTTAAGCGCATGCATAATAAGAACTTAGGTGGAAGATGCGATTTGGTCAATAGTTGGAACCTAATTAATAGTCGAATTAATTGGCATCTCAACGCTAAAGGTAGTTCCTCCATGAAGGGAACTATTAATTAAGACTTTTCCATTATGGGCCTCTACTAATCCCTTTACAATTGTGAGACCTAACCCCCACCCACTTTTTTTTCTTTTTTCCCCATTTAACTGGTGAAATTTTCTAAAGAGAGAAACCTGCTCGGATGGATTTATTTGTTTTCCAAAATTATGAACACGAATCAAGGCTTCAGAATCTTTCTTTTCCAAGGAGACTGTAATAGGCTTCTCGATTTCACCATACTTAATTGCATTATTAACCAAGTTTTCAATAACTCGTCTTAAAGCTTCACAATCCCAAAATCCCTCCAGACTCTTTGGACCTTTCACAATCATTTTATTTCCATAAATGGTTGAAGCCTCTTCCACCACTTCTTCTATGACTTTCATTAAGTTACAATTCACTTTATTAATTGAAAGCATCTCGCCAGCTCTAAGTTTATTTGCATCAAGAAGATTTGAAATCATCTGATCTGTTCGATTGATGTGGTTCACGATCTTGTTTGCCAAAGAAATCGTTTTTTCGCGATCAATAGAATTTCTTAAAATTAGCTGGGCACTCATTTTTGCCGCGGCCAATGGATTTCTCAAATCATGGCTTAACGACATGACAAAATCTTCTCTACTTATATTTTCATTTTTCAAATCAATTGCTTCTGCTTTTGACAAATTATACTCTTGAAGAAGTTGATTATATTCTGATAAGTCCTGAACAATTTTTGCAAAACCAATAACCTCGTGATTATTTTTAAACGGTAAGATGTAAACATCGGCGAGAAAAATTTCGCCATTCTTTCTTACTCTTAATCCTTCTTCTCTAAATCGACCTTCAGTTTTGGCCATTTTTAGATGTTCTAAATGTTCATTTCGTTTTCTTTCTTCTTCTGTATACAACATGGAAAAATTTTTTCCAATAGCCTCTTCCTGAGTATATCCTTTCATCCGGTAAGCACCATCATTCCATGATTGAATAAAGCCATCTAAATCCAAAGTGAAAATAGCATAATCCCTAACAGCATTAATTATGGAAGAAAATTTGATTTCATTTTCCCGTTTTTTTGAAAATTCTAAAGAAGAATTTGTAATGGCTTCAAAAATTGAATTCCAAAGAATCTTCGCCTGATTTAAAGTCATCTTGTTTCCAGGATCAATCACATCAAAAATAACAATACGTAAAACATTGTATTCTGCAATCACTTGATAAAGGGTATAACCCTTCGTCTTAGAGCGCTCCTCTCCATGGGTGTGAGAAATTTGGATCAATCTCTCTTTTGATTTTGGATTAATTAAAGTATTAATTATTTCATCTATGAAAATAGGAAGTGAATCGATTAAAGCTGGTTCATTTTTTTTTCTGGCCGCTGGG
>CAMASK010000088.1 GCA_945860895.1 Bacteriovorax stolpii | reverse complement strand
TGAATAAGGATTCACAAAATTTGTATGTGTGAGGAGAACGGGTTCGGGAAAAAGCGGTCCTTTTCCTCTGAAAATATTTTCTCCATCAATGGTTAATGGATTACCACCACAAAGTTCTTCAGGCGTATGAATGGGAAGCAAAGTCTGAAAGAATAAATCGCCAAAACGTCCATCCCACAAAAGACCTGAATCTGTTTCTCGATTAAGTCTATAGCCAACATTAACTGTTGAAAGTGTATTGCGAAACATTTTAAGCTTAGAGCGGAATCCATAACCATCATCACCGGTCTCCCGCTTCGAGGCCACCACGCCGGTAGCAAATTCCTTGCCTACGTTATCACCAGTTGGGCCACCAATACCGAGGGCACCAACACTTAAGCCAATACCATCGGCAAATCCATGATTGGACAGATGGCAAGTAGCGCAGCTTACGTCATTATTGCGAGACATGATGGGATCATTAAATAATTTTCTTCCAATTTCTAATTCAATCTTACCCGGTTTGCGTCCAAAAATACGCATATACTCAATGTCAGGCATTTCTTTGAGGTCATTTTTAAATTTCGTTCTTACTTCTTGCTCGATAACTTTAAGATCGGCATTACAACCAATGACTAAAAGGAGTATTAGGATTTTAAAGTCCAATTGAGCTCCCCATATTATTGATTCCTTCTTCGGCATAATCAAATTCTTCGTTTACTATGCCGGAACGTAAACTTAAAAAATCTTTACAACCCGGCTTTGCTTGACCAGTTAAGATTCGCTGGCTAAGGCATTCGTTGTAAAAAGTAAAAATCCGGCCTTGCAATAATTTATCATTGGATGCATTAGAAAAAATAAAATAACCCATACTGGAAATAGATTCAAAATCTCTTTCGTGCAAAATGGACTTCAGTACATTTGTTTGAGGATCAAATCTAAAAATCAAAACTCCGTAATTTGAAATCTTAGTTAAGACGGGATTACTGGTACACATTGGATTCGATCGTGGACAGCAATAGACGTTCAAATCATTAGTCGTATTATTGGTTCTTATAAAAGGCCAAAGTTGATTTTTCTGAAGTGTTGCATAGGTAATACCAGTGAGATTAACCATGTTGGCCAGGGGGATACATGCCGAGATATAAGTGAGATAGCGCTCGCCTAATTTCTTTCTGAAAAGAAAGCTCGTGAGATATGGCCCCGGGCCAGAACCAGAAGGAAGTGGATCCGTGATAAGATTCGTTAAGGTCGAAGCATTTATTTGTCCCGGGAAATTACTTATAAACGAAGAATTAGGCATTAACTGATAAAACAGTTCGGGTCTAAATTGATTTCTTTTCAAACCTTTAAGACGACCCTCAACTAATTTAAGTCCCATCAGCTGCATCTTGAGCTGACTTTCTTTTTTAGTTGAAGCCTTTGAGTTGGTATCAATCATTTCCATCAACTTGGCGGCAATTAATCCAACTCCACCCAAAAGGGCCATGGCAATCACTATTTCTACCAGCGTAAAACCGCCGTTTTTGAGAACTTTTTTATTCAGAAATCTGTAAAATCGCACTACTTCCTCCGGTCTTGGATAGCGCCATCTTCAACATAAAGCGCATGTAAAAGTTGCCTTTGTTTATGGCCAGAGTAACTTCATCAGTGGTAAGCAGTCGTTCATCACCCGGACAAGAGTTACGAATAACAATCTCGCCTTTGTTTTGATTTAAACAAATTTTCTCAGGTTGAGCAGCATCTTTACCAGGAGGGTCTACAAATTGTCCTAGATCATCGATATATTGAGTTTGTGAACCACTCAATAAATTACCAACGTCGATATAATCTTCACTAGATTCATTCATAACGTTAACCCAAACTGGATTCAATTCTGCTTCTTCCCAAGCTGAGGGGAAAGGGTGTTTGGCATTATTTGGATTAACTAATTGATACGCAATCTCCCAACCAGTTGTTGTAAGTGGTGGCAGGAAGATGGCATTTTCATCCTTACAAATCCCTTCAGCTTGATCAAATTTACTAGTTTTTGCAGTAGACACCATGACCTTATGAGGAAAGGCTTTTTCCCGGCAAAGCACTCGCAAATTAGAGTTTGCAGAAGTTCCAAACGGTTTATCATATTGTACAAAAGTCACACCCTTAAATCTTGGAGTGTGAAAAAGAAGTCCATATTTCTTTTGACTCGTAGTTTGATTAAGGAAAGGATTTTCACTCACTTTTCTCACAATCGTTTCACCGGCACCATCAAAATGAATACCCCATTTTACATTCGGGCTTAAAGCATCCTTAGCCATTTTCGGAGCAGGAGCATATATATTTCTAAGATTATCAGTCTTTAAACCAATCCAGAATTTCTGACTCAGCATTTGTGGCATTTCACCACTCTTGGAAGCATAAGCTCTTAGATTGGCCTCTTGGTTAAGACCTTTAGGAGCAAAAAAGCTACCTTGATTGATAAAGTTCATCACCACCATGGTCGCAGCTTCATCAATCGTATCACTGGCATTGGCGATACCTAGTAACTCTAGAGCTTTCGCATCAAGATTTCCGTCTTGAGTTAAAAGAGTTTTAAAAGGATCCTTTTTAATATCTTCTTTTCCTAAGCCGAAACAAACATCTTTGGCTGTATCAAAGATCCCAGTCGCGATAGCTTCAGAACCACTCGATCCTCCAGTGGGACGAACAATATTTCTAGCAAGCATATGCTTACCATAGGCATAGCAAAGAACAGGTAACTGATTGGTACAAGAAGTGTCCGAATTATATTCAAGCCCATTGTTATCGCCACTCTTTAATTTGGCCGACACACAATTCGATGGAGTAAGCCCGGTCGGATTAGGAAAAACTTCATAAAAATCTGAAGCATGACTCTCATATTTCACACATTCCGGGACACCAGAATCTAAAGGCTCGGTGGGTTGATTGTGCATGGCCCCGAAAGTTCCCAAACCAAATTGATCGCAGTTTTTCATGTAACATGCAGTACATCCTACCGGACCTGTAGCAATTTCAAATGTATCATTGACCCCGGCCGCAAGAGTCCCCGCGCTGACTTTATAGTTAAAAGTTGATGTGTAATGATTGGTAGGATTGCTATTAAAGTTCGAAGAAGCGACACAAATATTTCGGCAGATATTATTAGCAGATGTCAGCTCAGAGGTATCACTCAAATTGGCAGTAATTGTTTGTTCATCCCCAATCAAGAGTGGAACTGAAACTCCATCGATTACTGAAACATACCAGTTGGAATTGTTTTTTGAATAAGTTCTGCCGCCTAAAATAAATTTTTCTTCAAAGTTTACTTGAAGAGGAGCTCCATTAGTGTTTTCAAATGTAACTTTAGGGGCGATCTGAATCGAGTTACCGGTATTATTAATAATGTTGGGAACGACATAAGAGGCCCGCATTAAATTTCTAATGGCCTGGTAATCTCTGTTAACAGATATATTCTGAACGCACCGAAATCTGCGCTCATTACAGGCGGAGTAAACTGGGCCTGTGTCCGGTGTGGTATTCGAGACCTGATCTTGAGATTGTAAGAACTGAGAACCTAAAGTTCCACTAATCACACCTGATCTGATTTGAGAGTTAATCGGAGTAAGCTCCAAGGGAGGATTGGAGTTTGAACTTGCCGAATCACTACGAAAACCGGCCTGGTTAAAAACAGTATTATTGTTAGGATCCCCAAAAGAGTTAGCCGTTAAAGAGATTCTTTTTGTAGTCATTGGATCATCACAAATTCCCACATCACCGGCCCAGAGAAAACCTCTGATAAATCCGCGGCCAAGTGAAAGGTTTAAATCGTCAGCCCCACTTTTAAAAGTCGTCTTAATTGTATACTCAAAACCAATCGCTTTAAGATCGTACTTGGTTGAACCGTTTGGTTCCGGACTAATTTCTACGAAGACAACATTGGTGGCGGGATTGGTGAGAATGGGTTTAATGTTAATTTCAAAAACAGGATCAAGCTTTTCCAACATGATCTTTGACATACCAAGACCTGAATCTGCATTTAAATTGAGCTTAAAACATTTCCCATATTTTGAACTGAGCTGACAGTTAGGATCTGATGTGACTGCATTGAATCCTGAAAATTTGGCCGACCAAAGATTTGGAGTAAATAAATCACTAGTACTTGGTTTTGGTAATTGAATATAAACATTGGAGAGTTGAGAGGTCAAAGAGGCCACACTGACTCGAGAACAAAGACCGGAAGTAAGTTTTCCAGTTGTGGGATTCTTATTATCCAGGAACACAGATTTTAACTTTTTCTCAATTGAAGAAGTTAAGGAAACAGCATCGACTTTACGTGAGGTCGTTTCATGACCTTTATTGGTCATTTTGCTCAGATTCAGAACACCCAAGAGACCAACCCCAAGAACCGCCATGGTTGCGATGACAGAAACGAGACTGAGACCGTCTTGATTCTTTAGGAATGCATTAAATTTATTTTTCATGTGAACCTTTTAATGAGTAGGAATTTCTTGAATCTCAGTTGTTGTGTCAATTTTCATTTGAAAATTAGCATTCGTTACAATCATTTTGACGGATCTTGCGGGTTCCATTTTCGATAGACTAGTATTTTGATCAGCAGCTGGAACTTGAAAATTCATGGGAACCATATCAGTTCCATTCGCTGCTTTATAAGCAGCCGTGAATTGATTTATGCTTGTTTTTATCGGTGAAACATCTACGTTGTAGGTGATTGTTCCTGAGTTCACAAAATGTTGGCTTTCTGATTGACCAGTATTAGAATCACATTTTTCAACTGACCATGAACTTTGAGGTTCATCACTCCACCAACATTTAAGGGTAGCTTGGGATTTATAAAGTTGTCTTTTAACGGTCTCATTTCTGGAATAACAGGTCACGGTATCTGTCCAGGCCACTTGTTCAGTTGGCATTAAATAATCTTTTCCAGGCATAGCATTCACTATAGTTGAAGGAGGAAAGACACCAGGAAAGAGAGCTTGATCAAGTTTTATGTCTTTTTGAACTTTCATGTCATAAAGAACACCAGGTCCAAGATTTTTGGTTGTGGCATTCACGGGAACAGTGGGAGTATAGGTGTAGTTTTGATCTCCCCGACAAGCTGGATTATCATTTTTTCCGACGGCAATTTCACAAGATCTCTTACAAGTTGCGACGTTAACCGTGACTTTAGGAATTGCAATAGGCCTGCGAGTAGAAAAATATTCTGTCATAATTTTACTGGCCGCGGGAGAATTCGTATTTTGATTTTCTACAACGACTTTGATTAAGACGAAAGCACGGTCATTATCAGATATTAAAACCGAGAGAGGAATTTTACCCAATGATTCTGCCAAATCAAGGGAATCGGTTTGGCCATCGTAAAGTTTAAATCCAATCTTACCCTTGTATTGAATAGTAGGTTGGCCACCAGAAGAAGGAGTGTTAACAATTGAGCTATCAACATTAAAAACTAAAAATCCATCTGCATCAAAAGAGCCTTGATCAAGTCCTAACTTTGCAGGAGCAACATTTTGAAGTGATCCATCTATTAATTGAAGACCTGTCCAGCGACAGCGGTAACTATCCATTGATCCAGTGAAGGGGGATTGCTTACAGATCACCATGTTTGAGCTAACAAGATAGTTGGCAATGGTCCGCATTTTATCTATTCCAATCATGGAATCTTTTTGAGAGTTTAAAGTCCCAACACTTTTTTGTAAGCTACCTTGATTTGTCATATAAACGGTTATACCGCCTCCAATGGCCGCTGCAACAACTAAGGCTATTACCAAAGCAGAGCCCCGTTGGTTCCCTCTTAAAAAGAAAGTCATTGTTATACCTCTCAGTGATGAGACTTCATTATCTAAATATATAATGCGGTCATTTTGTTTAAAAAATTAAGAAATTGATTAATTACAGCACTGTAAAATAAATTTGTATATAAAATATGCAGTTTGAGAGAGCAGTCCAACCTTAATTTGTAAAGGAAACAGATGTCTTATCGCCAGCGAAAGCCAAAAGTATAGCCTGAATTAGCCCTGGAAAAAGGATGACCTTTGATCTCACTTATAAAGGAAATCTCCACGACTTTTTGTCGGATTCGGCTGAAATTTACGGGATGGTCTTATTTAGATATTGATCTATTAACATTTGGGTCACAATCCTTTGGAACCCTAACTCAACGCCTCGCTTTTACGTCAAAATAAACCTCAAATATATTATTGTAAATCCTTGAGTTCGGTTAAAATAAGAAACCAACTTAAGGATGTTTTATGTGCAAAAGAGCGATGGCATTATTTCTTATCTTGACCACTGGATTGAGCTTCGCTCAAACAACTGGTCTCAAGAAAGTAAATTATCAAGATGAAACTTCTGACAAAAAAGCAGAAGGCCCAGATTCAGCATCATTGTCTGCCGAAGAAGCAAAAAAAATGACGGATAATATAGACCTAATAAAAAAGAAACAAGCAGAATCTCAAAAAGCACTAGATGATATGGACGAAGATGAATAAATTATTAGTACTTCTTTTATTATTATCATTTCATACCCATGCTGAAAGTTTGAGTCAGAGTTTCCCGGCAGGACAAGGGGCTTCCTATAAAGTAAGAGTCAGAAAAGAAGCTACTCCGATCTATCTTTCACTTTATGTTGCTGGCACTAGAGTTGATTCAGTTCACATAGAATACTTTATGGAAACCAAAACCATCATTCCTGTTCAAATGTGGCAGCAATTCGAAATTGGCGTTAATGCCAAAGGCCCGGCAGAAATAAGAAAAGGATTTGTCTTAACCAAAGAACTTTCTAATGCGGAAATTATGCCCCCCGAATACCTCAAAGGCGCGGGTGGAGGAATTCAAGTTAACAATTTTTTATTTGCGAATAAAGCGCAATTAGATAAAGACAAAGTTGGGGAAGAGCTGGTCGAAATTGCTGCAGGCTCGACCAAGGCGACTCACTACCGCACTACTGGCAATGGCCAGACGGTAGATTATTGGATTAGCAATGATGCTAAACCCATGGGACTCGTGATGCTTGTTTCTAAGAGCGAAAAAAATGAAAATCAAAATTATAGTCTAGAATTAACTAGTCTCATGGAAAATGTGAAAGCTAAAATTGTTCCTGAAAAAGCTGTTGCACTAAGTGAGAAGGGTAAAGGACTTTTGGCGAAGCCTGAGAGTATGCGCTAAGCACGTTTCAAATTCTCAATCACATTTTCGAAGCATTGATTTGGCATAACCAAGACTGGCCCGAATTAACCATCGATTCTGGCCTTTGCCCTAATTTTTTTCCAAATATTTGGATTGTTAAAAGATTCGGCATCATGTTTAGATCGAATGTATTCACTATTACATCTCATTTTGGTGGCCCCCCCCCTTTTTTTTAGGAAAAGGATGACCTTCGGTCTCACTTATAAAGGAAATCTTTACGACTTTTTGTCGGATTCGGCTGAAATTTACGGGATGGTCTTATTTAAAATTCTGAAGCCTTAGCTACATTTATACAGGCTTCCTTTCAAGCACTCCAAATTGGTGTATACCCGCAAGTAAACTTAACCAAAAGCGCAGAAAAGGTTGTTCGTAAACTTCTACGAAACACCCAAGAAGCCCTTTTGACATGGATCACTCTGGTTTCAACTCAGGGCCTAGCGAGCAATCTATATTCAAAACAATGATGGAGAGATTGAGCTTGTGATGATCTTACCCAAAAAGAACTAGCAGATATTCTAGAAGTCACTGTTTCTCTTCAGGATAAATTGAACCAAGCTGATCTGGATTTCAAAGTAGAAATTGCTTAAAAGTGAATTCTATTTTACACAAATAAAATCATGACATCCGCACTGAACGGCTTCAAATCCGGAGTCTCGACAATCTTCGGCAAATTGGTCTTCTTGTGTGTATTCAGCTGTGCAAATAGCATCACTTGAGACTGGTGAACAAGATCTGCCGTCCCCATTGATATCAACGCCTGAGCGAACTACAGCATCTATGCAAATATAGTCATGACAATCACAAGCGATGGCTTTTTTACCTTGGGCCCGACAATCAAGTGCGAACTGGTCACCTGGACCAAACGACTTATCACAGATAAGATTTGGATTTTCAGTACACTTCTTAGGCAATCCATCCATATCCAATCCCTGAACGACTTTAGACTGTGAAGGTTCGGTGACTTTAGAAGAGTCACAAGCGGATATTGTCAAAAATATAAAAACTAAAAAGAAATATTTATTCACAATCATTTAATCGGTATTTTTTTTAATAAAACTTACCGACTTAGGATATCAGATACTTAACTTGGATTTTGGTTATGCTTAAAATGAAAACTTCCTGTGAAAGATGTAAGACCCAATTGCAAAAAGATGGTCTCGCCTACATTTGCTCTTTCGAGTGTACTTTTTGATCCTCATGCCTGTCTGAGTTCAAAGGTGTATGCCCTAATTGTAGTGGAGAATTATTAATGCGCCCTAAAAGGCTAAAAGTATAGCCTGAATTAGCCCTAGATTTTACATCTTGGAATCATGGGAACCCCCCTATTTAGGAAAAGGATGACCTTCGGTCTCACTTATAAAGGAAATCTTCACGACTTTTTGTCGGATTCGGCTAAAATTTTCGGGACGGTCTTATTTAAGAGTACCTCCAAAATAATCATACATATGACTCAGACGGTTTCTAAAGGTTGGTGCGCTGGCCGAATAAGTCATAAAGAGTTAGAATAATATCTGAAAAATTAACTCAGCCTATCAGGTTATTATGTTTA
>CAMASK010000087.1 GCA_945860895.1 Bacteriovorax stolpii | reverse complement strand
GATCAATGAACCACCAAGGGAATCGTAAAGCGCGCCAAGAGTACAAAAAGTAATTTACTTTATAGTCCCTAAATATGGGATCACATAAGGCCGAGCAGCATGAAACCTTAAGGATGGACCGAATTAACCCTAAATGGATTTAAGGCCCGATGGAATGTGTCGTGCTAAAATTCTATTACATTCTTGGAAACGGCATTTTTACAAGTACTTTTAATTTTTTGTTTATCCAATGAGGATAACAGGGCCGACTGAAGTGCTTGAGCGCAACTTGAAAAATCCAATGTTTTAGGATTGTCCTTTAAAAAAGGAGCAGGTTTTTTAGGTATGTCATGAACCCAAATGCAGCGAATTTTTGTTGGTGAGGCCATGTGACAGTCCCAAGCGGCAAAAGAAGAAGTTGAAAAGAGGATAGTAATTAAAAAAAGAAATTTGTTAAAACTTGTCTGCATTTGCTGAACCTCTGAATTAAAGAAATTAACCTAACTCTATTTTAATTCAGTTTATGAATTTGAAGATTTAATATTTGATTTTATTTTTAAAATCGGGGAGATATCTAAATTAGCTCGGCACGTCTGGACTTATAGTAAAATTAAAATATTCTTTGATCCTCAAAAAAATCCTATCAGGGCAATAGCTAAACTAAGCCCTTATCTTTCACCATTTGGGGATAAGGATGAGTGTTTTTTAAAAAGCTCAAGAATTGATTTTTAATTAGTTTAACGGAAGCTCAATCCAAAAAGTTGAGCCTTTTGCATACTCACTTTCGACCCAGATTCTGCCTCTATGAGATTCAACTATTTGTTTGGCAATATACAGACCAAGACCTAAGCCACTTACTTCATTTGGGGATACTGCACGCTCAAAGCGTTGGAAAATTCTCTCAAAATTTTCATTTTTTATACCTTCACCATGGTCTTTCACATAAAACCGAAGTTTATTATTTTTAGTTAAAAGTCCAATCGTAATTGGTTGGCCATGCCCATATTTAAGGGCATTTGTTAAAAGATTTGTAATGACTTGCTCTATCCTTTGACGATCCCATGATCCAGCTACCATTTCATAGACTTCTTTCCTAAGGGATTCACCTGTTATTGATTTAATCTGCACCTCAAGTCTTTCATTCACTTGATCGATTGCTTCACGAAAATCAAATTTTTCTTTGTTTATTGCAAGTTTTCCAGATTGAATTCTTGAAATATCAAGCATGTCATCCACTAATCGAACCAATCGTTGAATTTGTTGGTCGATCATGATTGAAAATTTAGTCATTTTCTCCGGAGTAAAGATATCCGGTTTCCCTTGCAGAATATTCCTTTTAATCGATTGTGACTGGAGAAGCAGAGCGGTCAAGGGAGTTTTTAATTCATGGGAGGCAATAGAAAGAAATTCATCACGAGCAGTGATAGCTTCTTTTAATTTATCTTCCATTTTCTTTCTTTCCGTTATGTTTCGAGAAATTCCAATAAGTCCTATTAAATGATTTTTTGAATCAATGATCGGACTTTTAATGGAGTGAAAAGTAAGGTTACCATTGGAAGAAGGTGTTTGTTCTTCGATGGAAATTGTTTTTCGATTTTTTAAAAGAATTTGATCATTCTCAATAATAGATATTCCCGCTTCGTTACCTAAAAATTCAATATGATTTTTCCCAATAATATCTTCCATCTTAGCAGGTTTTCCATCACGTCCGACTAACTTTAAAAATGCTTCATTTACGGCAAGCATCCGGCTTTCTTTGTCTTTGATATAAATTAAATCAGAACTTGAGGTCATAATAGATTTTAATATCGCCTGGCTTTTCTCAAGTTCTCTTAAGAGATTTTCTCTTTCTTCTTCGTGCTTTTTCTTTTCACTAATATCAGTATGAGAACCTGCTGCTCGAAGGGGATTTCCGTTTTTATCACGGCTAATAACTCGACCTCGATCTAGAATCCATTTCCAGTCACCTTGCTTGGTTTTCACACGGTGTTCGGTTTCATAGTAGTCTGTTTCACCTTTAAGATGCTTTTGGAGAACTTCCATTACATGGGGCATATCATCAGTGTGAACAAGTTTCTCCCATGAACTAACATTGGGTTCAACTTCATCCTGCTTATATCCAAGCATTTCAACCCAACGGATACTAAAGTAAACTTCGCCAGTTGCGACATTCCAATCCCAAAAACCATCGTTACTGGCCTCTAAAAGCTCCCTCACAACGGGATTTTCGCGATAGTCTTCTATATTTTGATTATTACTCACCTTAATTCTTCCCTTAAAAACAATAAACATATCAATATAAATCAAACATCATTGAATTATATAAAGGTTTAGACAAATACTATTCATCAAAATTAAGGTCATTTCATTTGATGCAAGTTCAACTATGATTTGAGAATGAAAAATCAAGCTCTTATTATACTGGGTGACCTGCTGTTTCCTTTAGATAAGCTTAAGGAACATGGAGGTCTTCCTGTTTTCATGGCCGAAGATGTAGGTCTTTGTACCCATTACCAGTATCACAAGCATAAAATCATTTTTTTCTCGCGTCCATGAGAAGTTATGTGAAGGATAGGCCGGATTAGCCCTATATTATTATAAAGAAAATCTTCAGGTTTTTGCTCGGACTCTGCTGTATTTTACTGAATTCTCTTATTTAAAATGATTCAGCAATGCCTCGAGCTCAAGTAGTAGTTTTTGCTTCTCTACAGGAGCGGACTTCATAAACTGTTTAAATAATTTTGAAATTTCTTTTTTTAAAGTTCTCGCCTCTTCTTGATTGTGACGTAAAAATGCCATGCAATCACGTATATCAGTCTCGGATGATCGCGCCAATTTTAGCTTCAGAAAAAGATAGGCATCTGGACGATAGATTTTACACTTCTTTGATTCAGCAAATAAAATCAAATGGTCTTGAAACCCATCGACTTTTGACAAGAAGTATTCTCCCGCCTGGTTTATTGCTTCAACTGGAAGTCCTAAGCTCTCTGCAATTTCCATTAATTTAATTGACTGTGAGTTTGATTGTTTATTATTAATGGCAACCATATCAATGTCCATGGTTACTCTCTCATCAATACCAAGCAAGGTTAAAACAGTACCACCTATTATGACCCATTCACCCTCGAGATTAGTGAGAACCTTGGCGATAAATTTTTTCATAAGCTTTGAATTAATCATAAGTATGTGCTCAAATTTGCAATGGCGATTCTTCTGAGTTTTATAAGATGCCCATTATTTCTGGAAATTGAAATCAACTTATCAAAGATTGGGCACTCTATCTCTTTATAAATTGAAGGCCAGTAATCCTTTAGTGCACATAAGAAGGAGGTCATTGCTAGCGTTTCTCGCTCCGTAAATACATTTTCTCTAAAGTAGTGCGCCCATTTTCTTGCTTCAATGCAAAGCAAATTCCTGGAAGGTTTAATAAGGGTGCTAAATTGCTTGGAACTTAATGGAACTCCAAGAAGAATGGCGGTATCGGCCTGGAATCCAGCGACAGAGACCTTTATTTCAAGACCCAAAACATTTAAAACTCTAGTTAAGATCTCTAAGCTAGGATTTGCTTTACCAGATTCTATATTTTGTATTGTAGGAAGACTGATGCCACTTTGAGTAGCAAGCTCCATTTGTGTCAAACCTAGGTCGGTTCTAATTCTCTTAAGATCACATATCATTCTTTACATATTATACTATGTCTAAATTTTAATCAAGAGGGAGCTTCAAGCCCTCGTATTTATCACCCTGTATTAACATAATATTAGGAGGCACGTATGCCGTGAGCCTGGAGTTCATGAGCCGACCCTGTACAACATTTTATTTGTGATAATGGAAAAAATTGAAGAGGTTTATAATCGCTATAAGACCGCGACGTCCCCAAAAAGGGCCATATCTTATGATTGTTTGCTGAAAATGATGAGGAAGAGTTTTCGGATTTGGCCTAAATTGTTATTAAAGCAACGGCTAGTGAAATCACTAAAGAAGAACTTATCTCACCTCAAGAGTCTTCAACTATTTCTTCAATTTCATCATCTAGTTCGTCGGACATTTTTCATTTATCTTTGTTAATCAATAATCAAAAAAAGAGATTTCCTGGGGCCGGACGTATTTTGTAAATACTCGAAGCCATACTTTAAATAAAAATCTTCAGCTCTTTGATTTTTTGCATCGACCACAATTGCTCTCACACCAAGCTTCAAAGAAACTTCTTCCACTCGGTCAATGGCATGGAATAATAATTCTTTACCTAGACCTTGACCCTTGGTCGTATTGTCGACAGCAAGGCGACCAATCCGAGCAATTGGAACTGGATAAGGAGCTATCTTTTTCTTTAATGCTTCTGGAAAATTTGTAAATTCCACAGCACCACTACTGAGCGTATAAAAGCCAATAACTTCATTCTGTTGATTCACTGCCAGAACTGACACGTTGGCTTTTCTTATTACGTCCTGAGACATTTGTGTTTTAAGATAGATATTTAAATCAGGTTCACCACAATCAAATTCTGACCGATTATACTTTTTATCAAAATCTACAAAAACCCAAGTCATTTATTTGTACTTTTTGTTAAATTCATCTTTTGCTCTTTTGTATGGAGCATTTCTTTTTGGAGCAGAAAGCAAACTCTCTACAAATCGATCTCTTTCCGAATCATTAAGAGTAATAAGTTTATCTTCGTACTCATCTCTGGGCACTAAAACTTGAGGAGTAAATATAACTCTTCCCCTCTCATCAACTTCTCTTAAAAAATACGTGCCCTCAACTTCTGTACCGACTGGCAGTCTATTTTTTCTATCTTTTTGAACTAATGAGCCCATATAAAACTCCTGATAAAGGCATTGTAGCACCAAATCCCACTTTTTTCAATGTGGGCTATACCCACCTCTTTTCGGTTATAAAATTAAGTACTTAAGTAAGAAACCAGGAAGAGGAATACTCCTCCTGATTTCGTATACTTATCAGCTATTAAATTGACACAAGGCCACCACGTTCCCCATAACCTCTGCCTCGGAAAAAGGATAGGCCGGATTAGCGCTAGATCAGCATTCATCAAAAAGCAGAAATCCCCCCTTTTTTGGAAAGAGAGGATTAAGAAATCAATTTTTTTAGTTTTTTTTTAGTTTTTTTTACATAAACTATATCAAAGGTGGACATCATGAAAAAAAACTTGATCTTATTTTTGGTGTTAATGGTGGGTTTTCAGTTTAGCAATTCTGCACATGCCGGGAATTGGCTTCACCGATTATATGGTGATGGTTGTAAGGCCAGATGGATCACATGCGGGGAGGCGGTGAGAAAAACATGTGGAGAAGATGTTGGCGGATGCAACGGATCCTGTGTTTTTGGAATAACAGGAACCTGCGAGCCTGATGATTATCAGCTTTCACAGCTCCAAAGGTTGGATTCTGCAGCAGTAGGTGAAAAAAATACTTACAGAGTAAGAAACCAAAGAGAAAAAGCACCATCTTCTTTTAAATATACTGATATGGTTAGGGACCCTTCCGCTGTCCAGGGCAAAACTTACCAAGTTGTAGAAAGAGGTGGTCGTATCATAAATAAAACTCTTAACGATTATGAAGCAAAGCAATTGGGAGTTAGTCTTGAGCAAGTGCCAAAGGGTAAACCATATCGAGTGGATCCAGTTAATCGTTCTTACTAGTGCTTTGATACACAAATCTAGAGATCTCATTTTTTGACGAGATCTCTAGGTGAAATAAGGCATCTAAATTTTGAAAAATTGGAAGGAAGAATAGATCAAATTAGCCATGTCTTATTCACATTGGATCCTAGGGAGCCCCCACCCCTCGGAAATAATTTGTAATTATTTTGTGCTCCTATGGAGTCAAAATGCACCTAATTTTTCTGCCATGCCTAAAAAAGAAGTCATTAAGCTTGGAGTCAATTCAAAGCGCATTTGAGGCGGCACTTTACCAGAAAAAATTTGCGAAACGGGAATGGAACTAAAAACGGGTTTGAGACCTATCATCTCTTTGACTTCCATTTGGGCCAACGTACAAAACGTTTTTAATTCACGCGGTTTGATAAAAAGTCTAAGGATATGCATATTCTTTGGCGTCTTGGGAATTAGCCATTCAACTAACTTAATAATGATTAACCATGAAATAAAATTGCGGTTAAAAGTATGAAAGAAAAAAACTCCTCCCGGTTTTAAGACCCGCGAAAATTCTTTAACGGCCTTGGCCGGATCTTCCACGTGTTCCAGAAAGTCCATGGCGCAAACGACGTCAAAGCTTGCATCCGCAAATGGCAAGGCATAGGCATCGGCGGTCTGATAGGTAACGGACTTTGTTGTATCAAAGCGCTTCGCTACTTCGAGGCTTGATTCAGATAAATCAACCCCTGTGACCTTATGTCCAGCGAGGGCAAGTTCATTGGATAAAAAGCCAGCACCACAGCCAACATCTAGGATCGTTGAGTTTTTTGTGAGTCTCTTAAGGATCCAAGGTGCTTTCACTTTATTTTCAGCACGCAGAAGTGCTATTGGATCATCAACGGCCGTATACCACTGATCACCATAGTTGTCGTAAATCGAGTTATCTACTTCGGTTGGGTTCGCCATGGGAAGCTCCATCTTAGGGTCTGATAAAACATAAATAATATAACCACTACTGACTGTATTTTAAGAAATGGTAAATCCCCTTCTAGAAGCAACAAGTATGCTGAAAGAAAACTGATGGGATGAAGAACAAAAAGCAAGGAATGCAGCCACTGCTCGGCCGGTGGACATTTCCCGACGTGAACGAATTCATCCTTCGTAATAAACACACACGAGATTGCACATAACAAGACATAGGAATATAGCTCTGCCGATCCCCAAATTAAATAACTGTAACACGCAAAAACAGTCAGAGTATCTAACGGGTGACCAAATTTTTCCCATCGAGGAAGACCGCGTTTTTCATGAAAGTAAAACTCATCCACAAACATGACAATGCCTTGAAGAATAAAAGGCACATAAAGCAGATTCATTTTTTTGCCTCGAACATGCCGCCAAAGATGGTTAATCCTGGACCAAAGGCCAGACTAATGACTTTGCCAGAATAATCTGAATCCAAAATTTCTTTCCACACATGCGGAAGTGTAGCAGAGGACATATTCCCTCTTTCTTTTAATACCTTCCGGCTAAAAGCAACCTGCTCATCTGAGAGCTCAAGCTGACTCTGCAAAGAATCAATAATTTTTGGTCCACCTGGGTGAATCGCAAATAAACAATTCTGGTGAGGGTCATCAGTCAAAGTACGCAAGAACTCTGGCAAGTGACCTCGAATTTTATCCGGAACTTCTTTAGACAGAGTCATCTGCATGCTCGTGGCTGAAGGATTCCAAGTCATATCATGAATTGAATCAGGAATGATTTTCTCTTTGACCGATTTCACTTCAAGTCTTCGACCTTCGGATTTTGTATCAACAGAATATTTCATATGCCCATCAGCAAAAAGAGATTGAACAACCATCTGCTCGGGAGAATGTTTCGCTGGATCAAGGTGAAGACTGCACATTTCAGTATGAACAATGTCTACTTTTTGCGAGCGGGATTTCGCCAAAGCTTCGGCCATGCGCACAGCCGGCAAAGAGGCATAACAACCCATATGGTAAGCATGAGTCACCTCAGGGGCCTTAGAAAGATTACTAAAATAAATCTGAGGAGCACTTGGGGCCAAATACCCAGTGCAGGTCACATGGATGAGGTGATCAGGAGTCTCTTCAGTTCCTGCATACATTTCATTCAGAATTTCCAAACACCGCTGGCCATAAACCTCGTGTCTTTTGCCAATATCTAATCCCGATTGTGACCCATGAGAAAGCTCATAGATAAACTCACGGTCGATATCAAAAGATCTATTTCCAATTTGTTTTTCACTGACACAAAATCGCTTAAGAATGTTTTTCAACCGGTCTCGATCAGGCAACTGGGCCAGTTCCATCGATTGATAATGTTTGTCCACAATCCAGTCTACTAGATCGGTTTGTTTGCCCTGAAAGCGAGGTAGAATTGATTTAAACGAATGAAGGGAGATTTGGTCATTTCTCATAGGCAACTTTTAGCTTTGAATAATGGCCATGTCACTAAACAAGGCATTAACAAGAGCTGAATACACTTTTTATATGCCGTATTAATCTTTTTGAGTTGAAGGACTTCAAACCTCCTGCATAATAGTCATATGAAGTTTTTACTCTTTTTGTTTATATTCCTTAGCTTACAAGTACATGCTCAAAAGACTGTAAGTGCCCAGACGTTTCAGGGCAATATTCGTCCGATCCTTTAAGGGATTCTTAGCGATTTTTATCAGATGATCACCCTCTTTCCTGATTTCCCTAAAGATCTGGTAAGCATCGTGGATGAAATTGATGACCTTCATGGTGAAAAGTGCCCAAGAAATCTTGAAATTGCGTGCCTTGAGAATATAACGAATCTTAGAAATCGATTGGTTGGTGTTCAGGCAAAAACACTGGCGTTAATATCACGGAAAAAGACCATATGAACCCACTGGCCGGAATTCGGACGACAAATGAGTTTATGCTTGAGTTGGAAGATATTGTGGGGTCTCTCGCTAATGCCGCTCTCATTTTAAAGGCCGGTGCTTCGCTAAATCCGACTTCGTAATCATTCCAGTATTAAATCCATCATTGAGACTTTGAGATTTCCGTCTCATGTTTGGGTCTAAGTCTCACCCGTATTAACAAAGAGTACTCCTTAGAGTACTCTTTGTTGAATTAGGAGGTTGTCCATGC
>CAMASK010000086.1 GCA_945860895.1 Bacteriovorax stolpii | reverse complement strand
TCCACTGCTGCAAGTATATGTTCCAGTTCCATCTCCCTCAAATGCAACAGTACTCCCCGTTTCACAAGCTCCAGAGAGGATCAAGATTTTAGCAGCTGAACTATAAGGATTGGAAGCCGGAGCAGTGACTGTTGGGACGGATGGATTAGTTGTATCACGGTTCCATACAAGTGAAGTTGCCGAGGAAATGGTTCCTGAATAAGTTTGAGTAACAGAGAAATTTTTTGCACCATCAGAGTTTGCAGTGACCGAAAAAGAATAAGTGGAGCTACTACAAGTTTCTGATTGAGTATCGAAGCCAGTAAGATTTACAGCTGCGCCATTACGACATGAACCAGAGATGGTTATGGAGTTTCCTGATGAGTAGTAAGGACTTGATGGTGGTGTTGATATAGTAGGGGCCGGATTTAAACTATTTATCTCCCATTCAAATGCTGTTTGCGAGGAAGTATTTCCTGCGCGATCAGTTTGAGAGATGGAATAATTAAAGGTTGCATCGGCAGCACCAACTTTATCTATCGAAAAACTATAAGTTCCACTGCTGCAAGTATAAGTTCCAGTTCCTGCTCCACCAAGGGAAACGGTACTGCCCACTTCGCAAGCTCCAGAGAGGGTCAAGCTTTTAGCAGCTGAACTATATGGATTGAAAGCTGGAGCAGTGACGGTTGGGGCCGCTGGGCTAGTTGTATCACGATTCCAGACAAGTGAAGTCGATGAAGAAGTTATATCATTGGCAGTTTGTGTGAGAGAGAAATTTTTAGCACCATCAGATTCAGTAGAAACAGAAAAAGAATAACTAGAGCTAGTACAAGTTGCTGATTGATCATCACCATAACCAGTAAGATTTACTGTTGCGCCATCAATACATGAACCAGAGATGGTTAGGGAACTTCCTGATGAGTAGTAAGGATTTGAGCCAGGCGATGAAACCCTTGGTGAACTAACTATCGCTCCGGGTGAAACTTCGCATCCTGCAACAAGACATTCATTTTTGTCTTTAACGACGCAAGAAGATAAGAAAAATAGAGTCGTAATAATTGTTAAAATTTTCATTAAAATTTCCATCCAATGTAAATTGGAATTTGAACAATTGCTCGTTTTTCGAATCCATAAGAGTGCAATAAAGCGGCACCAAAAACAGTTCTTTCACCGAGAAATTTTTGAATCTGAGGACCTACGTAGGAGAGAAGTTGCCATCTACGCCTTTCGTTCATTCCATACTCCACTCCTGGGCCAATATAGGTCCTGTGAAGTACACCAATAAGAAATCTTTCTTCCCCAGAAGGCAGAAAGTAGCTCAGATCAAAAAAACCAGAACGATTAACTAATGTTTGTTTTCTTATTGAAGTTTTACCTTCCACATGGGTTTCCTGGAGTCCAGCGGCCCAACCATACTGACCTAGTCTTTCAGTTTGCAAACCTTTGTAATAGCGCACACCAAGGAGAAAGCCTTTTTTTTCTGCTTCATCCACAGGAACATTTTTGACTTGTTTATATCCACCCATAAAATCGACTTGTCGAAAAGTACCGATTATCCTAGTTGCACAAGAAGACAAGAAAAAACATATCAAAATTGTTAGTCCAGATAATAAGTTAGTGTGACAAGCTTTTTGGTTTGTTTTGTTCATCAGATAATTTTAAGCGATTTTGATTTTTAGACCAAGGTCAAAGTTTTCTTGCTCTAAGTCCGACTAGGCTGGTATAGAATAGTTTTTATTAAATATTAAAAGACTTGCAAATTCAAATTGCCCAAAATATGGGGCAGTAACCTGGGTATTGCTCATTTAAGTGCATCTATCTGGATTTAGGTTCTTCATTTTCACTCCTCTAAACTGATGTATCTTGAGTTTAAATACCCACAAACCTGAAGGATTTGGGGATGATCGTTAAAATGAAACTATCATGGTGAGACTATTTTCTTCTTTTCAAGATATAGGGATAAAGAATTAATTTCTACCATGCTTCCATCTTGAAAAAGACAAAATGCTCTCTGGTCACGATTAGAAGCGACTCCTAAAATAGAGTTAGCCTTATATATGAACTGACAAACGTCCGAGCCAATTGATCCAATAAATTGTTCATGGGCGCGATTTTTTTTCAAATCAATGGATTTAAATTGATCTATTTTTTTTAGGGCAAGACATTGATTTTCGCACTTTGCAACGAGCATTCCTACTCTATTTTCAAATTTTATAGTCTCTCCCGCAATCTTAAAAGGCTCCGCTTTTACACCTATTGAAAACAACGTGAGAAAAATTAAAAGTTTCAATTTCTTCTTACCTCGGTTAGCGCCTCAATTTTATCAAAGATATCGGATTCTGGCTGCCATGAAGAATTTCCTGTTTGTGATTCACGTATTTTTAATTCACACGTTTTGGTTTCTTCATTAAATCTCATGCCCACAATGGTATTAATATGCCTGTTGAAGGTATTGCCAAGAGGGTAACCTTGGAGAAGACTTGCTACAATTCT
Source organism: Bacteriovorax stolpii (assembly GCA_945860895.1). Lineage (GTDB taxonomy): Bacteria > Bdellovibrionota > Bacteriovoracia > Bacteriovoracales > Bacteriovoracaceae > Peredibacter. The sequence continues at coordinate 6,437 of CAMASK010000086.1, read as the reverse complement.
GGAGTGAAATAAACTTTCTTTCTCTTCCCTATCCTTTTTGGTAGATTTTAATTTTTGGATAAATTCATGACCATCTTCACAATGTAGATTAAAGTCAATTTTTTTACGATTCTCTGGCGCAAGACATGATGGGGCAACTATTAATTGCATTAAGTCAGATGGACTTTTAAATTTTTCATCTCCATTTAATAACTTCGAAGAGTCCAATTTATTAACTTTTAAATATTCTAAGATACGCTTTAAGTTATTTATAAATTCAAAGAGTTCGCCATAATCACTCTCGCACTCAATTTTATCTGCCCCTCTCAGCTCATCGATAAAAGATTGAGAGGCTTGAATTGATTTTTTTAAATTGGGATCTTTAAAATCTTCCATACTCTGTTCAATAAATTGTCGCTTCCAATGGTTCAACTTACCTTGGAGTTGATACTTTTGGATGAACCCGCTCATCTGGGAGCGAAACAAATTGAATATCTGATCAGCCCTTTTCCCCTCACTCACCGCCTGTATGAACTTCGGAAGAAATATTGCATAAGCGCTATTGTAATCATTCAAAAAAGTTTCTTCACTTGAATTAAAATTGGATTCAACGCTCGCATAATATGCATCTTTTAAATCCGATAAAGATGGTATTTCGAACCTCGCCACCGGAAATGGCAATTTTATTTGGGGATCAGACTTAATCTTGTCAATTATCCATTTACCCTTTTCCTGAGTCATCCTGCTTAATTCGCTATTCTTCGCCTTTAAATTTTCATCCGCTTGTAAAAAATCACTGACCATTTTTACTAAATACGCCGTGTCCTCAACACTCCCTTGAGAATTAGGCATGAGTCCTTCAGTATAAAGATTCTTTTCACCTCGCTCAAAGGGAGCAAACTCTTGAGGACAATAGCCCTTCTGACTTACTCCCTTTAGCACCAAACAAGAAAATCCAGCATTGAGTCCATCTTTTGCGATTTTGCCATTTTCATCCTTATAGAGTAGCGCAAGATCCAGAAAAGAAGCATTGGCCTTACCCATTGAAGCTCCCACTAAAAGATTTTTTGCTGTATTTGCGTAGCAAGTCCCAAGACCATCCTGATTGTCCCTGGGAACCTCATAAAAAGGACCTTGGAATTGTGCTCCTTCAAAAGGAATTTTTTCTTCCAGTGAAATCGCAGGCGTTTTATCATTACAAGTTATAAATTTTTTATTATTATCCAATATTTCCTGATCTAATTCTTTTAACTTAATGAGTTTTTCTTCATTCAGAAGGCTTTGAGCACGCGCCTCTATCTGAATGAGACTTTTTTTTGCCCAAACTATTTTAGATTCAGTAAATTCCATCTCTTTTTTTATTTTTTTTTGTTTGGACCTAATTTCTATTAAATTAAGAGGCAGCAAATTCTCCCATCGCTGAATTCTTTCCAGTTCTTCCTGGGTGAACTTTCCTGGATAAAGAGTTTTACATCTACCTGAAGAGAGTGCCTCTGTTGTAATGATTTGTTCCTGTAGACATTTATAAAACCCGCCTTTTTTTGAGAAGGCTCTTTTCAACCCGCTCAGATCATCCAGAGATTTTTTTAGCTCATCAGCGATTTTAATCTTGCTCGATGTGAAATTTTTTGCCAATTCCTCAAGGTGGGTAAATTCATTACTTGCTTTTAGGTACTCGGCCTCTGCAGTATTAAGATTCGTTAAATTCTGGCTTTCTCTTTTTAGATTTTCTTCTTTAGACTTATTCAACTTTTCACGTTCAGTCTTTAAATCGTCCTCGGGACTTGCATAAACTGAAAAAATTAAAATAAAAGACAAAATAACAAAAATCTTCATCCTTAGTTATCGGTTTTATAGAAAGGATCTAAATATAATCAGCGTTTCTTAAAAAGGATTTGACTGTAAAATAGACAGTACTGACTAATATATAGACAATTTGAAACTACCCCCTTGAATTTACATGAGCCTTTAGTCTTTGAATTAGGCCCCGAGTTTGCAAAATTTATATTTATGAAAACTATTACAACGATTACATTGCTTCTTTCATTAAGTGCTTTTTCACAAACTAGGTCTCAAATAGACCTAAAAACAATTTGTCAGGATAAAACTGAGGCTTCAGTCGAAAGCACAGACGCCAAAGCAATTTCATTGAAAAAGATGATGCTGGCCCAAAAAGAAATGATCGTAGTGGATAATGGATTTTGCTTTGAATACTTAAAACAACAAACAGAAATAGCAACTCAAGCGGCAATTATAAATCTTGAAAAAGGTCTTAGACTTGAAGCGACAAATGATTGTTTGAGTAAAGATCAAGAGGATATCGGTAATGGAATCCTTGGAGATAAATGGAAAATTCGTCTTTATGCAAGCCATTCCTTCACCAATTACTTTAAAAGCGACATTTCTTTTAAATCTTCTCGCTACAATGTCGAAATTAAAGATTACGAATGGGCCGAAAGAAGTTCAAGGCATTTTTTCAATCCGAAAACATTTCTCGCCAAAGGCCATAATCCATTCCAAATAATAGATGAGCCAACCAATACATTTACTGTAAGTATTGAAAAAAATGGACATGAGTTTTTCCTCTCTGCATTCCACCCAAAATTTTACCAAAAAGAAGATCAAGTTAAATATATGAAAGGAACAATTGATGGAACACCTGTTGTTGGAGTTGCCCCCATTAATAAACCCTTTGATGGCTACAATCAAACACCTGGTGAAAGTGAGCTGATAAGAAACCAAAATACTTACGGCGAAATGAATTTTGAAGTTGGTTATGGACATCGTTTTAAATTATTGGATTCAGATTTCGGATCAATCAGCTACATTCCGAGTATTGGTGTGGGAATCATGATTGGAAACAACTACAATGTCATGATCAAAGAGGATGCCTGGTGGGATTTTGAATCCCATTCTGATGGATTTAAATTACAAGGTGTTGGTGGGAGTATTAAAAACAGAGTGGAGTTTAACACTAAGAATGAAAAATTTGGTCTTTTCTATGAAAATAAAATTGCATACTTCCATCAAGAGCATGGATTCTTTGATGGCACTCAAACCTACAATTTAGGATTAAACAGTAACAACATCGGTCTCAAGTTTATGGTCTACAATCCAAATAAAAAGAAGTCAGTCCCCCGAAGATAGCGATACTTGCAGGAGGTGGGAATCCACCTCCTTTTTTTACCCATTTACTGAAAATAGAAAGATCATTTTTATAATTATAATGACTAGACGCTGCCATATTCACCTTGAGCTAGCCTTTGAGCGATGAGAAGTCCGACAAAAGCCATTAAGTAATTAAAAATTAGCATTAGATTAAAAGATAAAAACTCAGGTATAAGCTAGCAAATTTCTCCTCATTTCCTAAAAGAGGAAAAGCCCTTTAAAATTTAATCATGAGAATACTTCTCTTGATTATTTGCCTAATCTACTCAACATTATCCCTTGCGGTTAATGTTGGCTTCAATCAAGCCTGGTTTCATAACAATTATGCAAGTCAATATCTCGACAACGCTTTTGATGAAAAAGAAGTTGAACGTATTTTCCAGCTCACAAATTTGGCCGGAGCTAAAAAACTGCGTCTATGGTTTTTTGAATCTTCTGAATTACCCATGATTGAGTGGCAAGCAGATACTATTTTAAGATTAAAACCAGAATATATTAAAAATGTAATTAAGACTTTAGAGATCGCCAAAAAACATAATGTGAAAGTTTATATGACTTTCTTTGATGCTCACTCTTATCGTCCTGATCAATTAAAATTTAAAAATTTGATAAAGCTGAGAAATCTTTATCAAGGAGATGGTGCAAAAAGTTTTCTAAATAAAATAATTGCTCCACTATTTCAAGAAATACATCTTCATGGTGTTGCAGATGTGATCAGTGAAATTGATCTAGGAAATGAGTTTGATACTGTTGTGAATCGTTTAGGGTTTAATTCCGGCTGGAAGGGGGCCGCAAAAATGATCTGCACATGGCGTGAATTTATCCAAAATCTTCCTGGCTTCACTACCACCCCAATTACACTTTCCCTTAGACTTCATCCCCTACTTATTCTTGCGCCTAAATTATTCTCAAGCCAAGGTCCTTTGGCCTGTGTCGATTTTTATGATTTCCATTCCTATTCTGATAAAGGCGAAATTCATCGTTGTTCGTTACTTAAGGCCTATTCAATGTCAGAAAATGCAAAGAAAATGATTCTTGGAGAATTTGGCATCAGCTACTTTAACCATCGATTCGATGATCAACTGCAACTTTCAAATACTGAAAATTATATTAGAAATGCACAGGCCTGTGGTTTTTCGGAGGCACTGGCCTGGCGACTATCAGATATTAGACCTGGGCATAATAAAGAGGCTCGCTATTCTTTTGAGGCCAATGGTGAAGTAAGACCAGCGTATGAGATCATAAGAAAGAATAATCAAATCTCAGAATAGTCACAAATCCATGCACTTGGACATACTAAACTCTTTTAGAAATTAATCCGATAGAATATAGGTGAAAAAACTAATCTCCTTTCTAATCACCTCAATCCTTCTAACTCCCCAAGTAGCAAAAACTAATGATGAGATAGAGCTTCTCTGTTCAAAGGCCCTTCTTTCGGGAATGAAAGATAAAGGGTTGTTAAACGGAACCCTTACTGGAGTCTGCGTTCAATCTTTAAATGATCTTCCTCAAGTCAGTATTGGATTGGGATCAAATGTCTATGCTAGTGGATATGCTTCGGGCAAATCACTCTCAGGAAATGATCAAAAAATTAGAGATATCTCATCCATTCTTACCGGGCAGGAGCTGAATCAAGGTAAATTTGAAATTCATGGATATGCTGATGGACAAAATAATCTCATCAAAAGTTACACCGATCAATTCTTGGGCACAAAAAAAACTTTTACTAAAGCTGATATTCGCAGAATGATAAAAGACGGCCCAACCAGTACTAAAATTTTAGAATTGCTCCAGGACACGGATGATAAGACGCCGATTGAACCAGTTTGGTCATCAAACGATGGAAAATCTTTCAACCGTGAAGCTGGAAAAAATTATCATCCCAACATTAATCGTGTGATGAGCTTAGTTAACAACTATTATCTGGCCGTGGATCGGGCAGTAAAAACGTGTGAACAGCTAGTCGGAAGCGAAGCCACTCAGGAAGTAAAATCTTCGTGCTTAAATAAAGTGAGTGGACATCCCTCTCCTGCTACAGAGACTCAATCTCAAGGAAAAATTACTTGCGATGCACGTAGAAAAGCTGTTCTTGTACTGAACCCAAAACCAAAAACGATGAGATCTACGAATCCCTCCAGAATTCATCCGAATTTTCAAATTCCCTCTAATGGCGATAGCCGACGGGATATGCAGGTTGCGGCCACACTTGATCTGTTTAAAAAGATCTCTTCTAAAAAAGATTCAGATCCTAATAGCGTGATTGAAATACTTGCCACCCAATGCAGTGGAGGGAAAACTAATGATGCAAGCTATCAGTTCAATAAACAAAATCTTACCCGGATGTATAATGACATTTTAAATCTTGCCAATAAAACGACCGACACCAAACTTAAAAGTGCCGTTCAAAGTGGTAACTATAAGGCAGTGAAAAAGATCTTAGATGCGAAAATGGATGAAATGGAAGATGGAAAATTAACTAACGATGATCCATCAATGCAACTTTTAAACTCTTTAACCTGGGGTGTGGATCGTGCGGCTCAACAAGAACGACTAAGCATTGTTGAAACTAAAGGTGCAAAGTTAAATTGTTCCCCTGGTGATCTCAAGAGAGATTTTTTAGGATATGATACTTCTATCATTTCAGTTCCCTACAAAAGATGCACTTATAATTCAAAGATCATCTATATTGATTCTGTAACAGAGGAAAGCACCTCTACATCACTTTACTATACGGGATATGATTCTAGTACACGGACGAATAAAATAATGCATAAGCAACTTGATGACTTTAAATACGTCGATTCCACTTACCCTAATGCAGCGAGATCTCCTTCAAGCACCGATGTCTTTAACTGTTTATCGGCTTCTGCTGCAGTAGAAGAAAACCTGAAAGATCCTAAACCAGATGGTAGCTCTGGAGATATACTTGATCCTGTTGATCTCATTGCCGATGCACAGGGTAAAGTAAGTGTCAGCATTCCTTCAAATTCCCTTTCAAAGCACGGTGAAGACAAAGGTTGGATGTGTGATAGATGCCATAGTGGGATTCATGTTAAAACTGATGCCAACAATAAATCTATTATTGAAAAGCGAAGTCGTGAAAATGCCATGAAGGAAGCTGGTAATTCCTCTCAAAAAATGGCACCAGTAAAAGAGATGGGACTGACTTTCGGTAGTATGAAAAATTTAGCTTACCGTAAAGTGACAAGAGAAAGCTTTGGTACAAGTTGTCCTTCGCCAAAGAATGTATGTGATTGTTTAAAAAATGCAGGAGATGTTTCTGGAGGCTT
>CAMASK010000085.1 GCA_945860895.1 Bacteriovorax stolpii | reverse complement strand
TTTTTTCTTCAGATGGATCTCGCTTCGTTTTTTGTCACAATCAATCGACAAATTCTTTTTGATCTCATCTTGCCAACTCTGACTGATCATTTTTTGAAGAATCTGGTCGCTCAAGTTATTTTGCACGACCCGACAGAAAGGGCCATCATCAAATCATCTGCTCAAGAAAGATCGCTCATCTCCTTGGGGAAGTCGCTTTTTGAAAGGGATGAAGGTCAGGGGATTCCGATTGGTAATCTTACAAGTCAGTTCGGTGCGAATGTTTATCTTAATTCTTTAGATCATTTTGTCAGTCGAAACTTGAGGCCAGGAAGTTATCAGCGCTATATGGATGATCTTTTGCTCATGGATACAAGTCGGGAAAAACTTTTGAGTTGTATCGCACCTATTGAGGAGTGGGTTAGTGCCAATTGTAAGCAGTCGCTTAATCCGAGTAAGACCGTGCTGGGTTCTTTTAGAGATGTGAGTATGAATTATCTTGGTTACCGGGTATCGGAAAAACAAGGAGAACTTGTGTTGTTTCCTCAGGCAGAAAAGAAGTGGAAGCTTATTCAAAAAGTGAGAAGTTTGGAGAATGAGCACCATGGGATACCAGTAAAAATCCATCCGTTATATCCGGGTAAAGAATTGATCTATGGTTTTGAAAAGAGCTTGGCGAGAGTTCGCTCTGGCCTTGGGTATTTTCATCATTCAAAATCGTTTTTCTTTAAGAAGGTGTTGATAGAGAAAGCAGAGATGGGCCTGCAGTTTAAGGCGGATTTTTTTGGGTTGAAAAAATTCAAAATATAAAAAAAATACCGCTTCAAGATGAATGATCATTTTTATGCCAGATTTTTTGAATTGGTCTCGTAAGGCAACTTGTGATACGGCATCGTCTAAACGAATAGACTCAAGATAGCTGCCAAAGGATCATGGATTTATTTCACATAATTTTAGGCAATTGGCGTCTTCAATCTTCTGAAAAGTATAAGATACTATACTTTTCAGAAAGATCGTGGTAAATATACAGTAGCTGACAAAACTGAGGTCACGAATGGATGTTGTTTTTTTTAGAGATGTTAATGATGAAGAGATCAAGATGGCCGGTGATGTTTGGGAAAATCATATCAAAGTGGATCATCCTGAAATGACTGTAGAGATAATTGGAAACGTGCTCAAGACTCCATCAGTTGTTTGCTCGAGTCAGCACGAAAATATGAAGAACTATAAATTATATTACCAAGGGCCTTGGAAGAATAAGATGGAGAAAAAACGTTATTTTCGTGTCGTCGTTAAGATTTGCAATGATGGGAATTGGATTTCAACGGCACATACGAGGTCTAGTGTTTCATGTGGAATAATTTTATTTCAGGAAGGTAAGTGATGAAAGTGTCATACGATATGAAAACAGATTTCTTGGCCATTCGTTTTGAGTCTGAGGCCAGTACCTATGTTGACGACTTCGGAAATGGGGTTGATGTAGTTAGGGCGGAAGCTGATGACCGAATTGTTGGTTATGACTTGTACAATGCACGGGTCGCAATCTTAGATTTTAAGGAAGTGACTACATCTCAAAAGTTTGCCATCCTGGTGAAAATATATCGGAAGTGTTCAGGCATGACCCAAGAGGACTTGGGAAGACTTAGTAACATTCCTCTTCCAACGATTAAGATCATTGAGAAAGGTGATAGTGAGACAGGTGTTGAGAATGTCTCTCGATTAAAGAGAGTTTTACCAGAGATTGATCTTAATTCGATTTCTATTTCGAAGGTAGCGAGTTAATTATCAAGTTTACCGCAGGTGCTTGAACATGAATATTGAAACCAAATGGCAAGAACTCAACAAGGAAGATCCATCTCCCGAGTTATTAAAAGGCCTGCTCAACACGACTACCGATTTTCAGAAATTATTTTTTGCAAAGTTCTGTCAGGAGCTTGAAGCAGAAAATCCAGATGGCGATAATGATTGGGCCATAATTCATTGGGTGAGATATGCCGAAATCTTTCGGCCGGAAGATTATGTTAAGCCTATTCTGAATGCGGTCAAAAAAATGGTCTTATTTGAAATGAAGGAGGATTATCAGGATTCCTTCATCTATAATTCGTTAACTTGTTTTCTTGAGGAAATCATTGGGCCTCAACATGAATCACTTCTAATAGATGAATGGAATATAGCTGAAGATGATGATTGGAAAGAAGAACTCCTTGGTTATCTTGCTCAGGCCCAGACTAAAAATACCAGCATCCTCATAAGAATGGTCAGAGCGTGGGACGATGATTTATTTAAAGCGAGTTCATATCTTTATGACCATCCTCACCCGAAACTAATTGATCTCGCTAGTTCCTATATTGATTTCATGGGTCCATGGTATAAGTATATTTGGTCGAAGGGGGATTTTAGAAGTCTTGATACGCTGGATTGGATAGAGGTTACCAGTGCGTGGGTAAAAGCGAAGTTCCCTGAGGAAGAAAAGCAATTTGATCTCAAGATGACTCCGTTAGAATCCATCCACAACTGGATTAATATAAAATCCAAAAATAAAATAAGTGATGATGTTTTTATAGGGATTCATGATAAATACGTGAAGTGGAGAGAAGCGAAGATAGAGAGATATTTTCTTTCATCTTTGCCAGAGGATTGGAGAGATTGGCTTTTATCACCCCATGTTACTCCTGAAACAAGGGCCGACTTTCAAAAAGACCTGATTGAAGCTGGTCTCTTTAAATTTGGGTCTGTTTCAAAAAATGGTCCTTGTCCTTGCGGTAGCGGAAAAAAGGCAAAGCGTTGCTGTTATAAAGAGTGATGTGTTGTCACGCTAGATTAAAAGTGGCATAAAATTACATAATTCTTTAGAGGGCCTTGTCGGTTAGATGAGGGCACTAATTTCTCTTTCATGATTACGCCGCTTTTTTGAAGCTGATCTTAACCTCTTCTCCGAGGGCACCCAAAACACGGACTAAAACATCAAGTGATATTCCAAACGTATCATTTTTTAGAATCTTCGTAATGCGTGCACGGGAAGTACCGGCAATTTTGGCGATGCCGGTCACGGTTAAGTCACTATCTTTTGCACTAGAAATTATTTTGTTAGTGATCATGAATCTTACTTCCCACTCGATAGCATCTAAATGAGAAAGACCAAGGGTATGCGCTAGTTCTTTAGCGTTTTTATTGACAATAGTTTTACTTTTTTTCATAAAGCATATCCTTAAATTTTTCTTCCCCAGTTCAATGTCTTTCTGGGGAGTCTTTTGGGTTTTCTTTTTGAAGGCGTGGAAAATGAAAATGTGATTTTCAACTTTTAATAAATAAAAAACTCGGTAGGCCCCATCTTCCCCTTTAACCCTCAGCTCATGACAACCTTTACCAATTGATGGCATAGGTTTTGAGTGTGGCATTAATAGAGAATCGCAGCGCTGAAGTTTATAAAGAAGATATCCGACTTCTTTTTTTTTTAAATCTGGGAAATCTAGTACCTCCCTGAGAGCTTTTTTGTTCCATATGACTTGATTCATAAAATCCTTTCGATACGACTGTACCATATCCGGTACACGGGTTCAAGTGTTAAATTTTCCTATTGGCCGGGGTAGTTCAGGCATTCAACCGATTCCGACTTTTCCGACTGAAGTCGTGAAATGGCGTTAAATGAAGTGAAATATGGTGAAGTGATGAGGTGGCGTGAAAGTTGATTTTCATTCACAAATAGCGAGAATGCTTGGAGTTTGAATTGGCCCCGAGTTAGTTCGGGTAGTTCGGGCATTTAGTTAATAACCTTTTAATTTCATTTAAGTGGAATGGGCCTATAAAGACTCATTCCGACTTTTTCCGACTGCGGTTCCGACTTTATATCATAATTTAGCCTGACTTTGTATGCCTGAGCAGGATGACGTTCTCAAAATCTGCTTTAGGATGACCTTAATCGATTCTGCCCTAAAACTAAGCAGCAAATTTGATAGCAGGCTTACCTTCAAGGACAGCAATGAGTTTGATAAGTAGCTCAATTGAAACATTGTTCTCACCATGATTTGCAATACGGTTGATCCGGCTTCTAGAAGTTCCAATCTGCTTAGCTATTTGCTCATGAGTGAGCTTGGAGGATTTAATGAGGTCTGCGCTTTTAGAATAAAGCTTTGCCTTAAGTTCCATGATGTAGGCATCAACTTCGGTTAAACCAAGGTCTTGTGCTAATTGTTTAGCGGCTTTACTAATTTTCATTTAAAAGCTCCTGTAGTCTTTTCACTGATAGTTCTATCTCTTTAATAGGTGTCTTTTGAGTCTTTTTGGTAAAGGCATGGGGGATTAATATTTTGTCCCCAATGTTTAAAACATAAATAACCCTGTAGGCACCTTTCCTATCCTTAATTCTTAGTTCATGAGCATTTTTATGAATACTCTTCATCGGTTTCGACTGAGGCTCCCCCAGTGTTTGTCCAGACTGGATTAGCATCAATAAGGTTCCGATTTCTCGTTTTGTTTCTTCCTAAACTATGTGTGCTAAAAGTAGCACACATGCGCGTTTATGTCAACAGGTTCAATTCATTCCTACTTTTCCGACTGAACTAATGAAATGAGGTTAAAATAAGTGAAATGAAAATCGATTTAACCCGTAGGATTTCACCCGCTTAAATATCCGGCCTAAACCTTGTATCTTTTTTTACGTTTGCTACAGGAATACCAGTCTCCCAAAAATAGTCTCCAGTCCCATAGGGAAGCAATTCATGGTCTTTTATCGTATAAATATAGGCTAGGGATTTAGGGCTATTTCCGCATACCGCAGGATAGATCGCGATTTCTTTTAATCCATCCCCATTGAGATCTCTTGAGTAAGAATTTGAACCCAGTTTCACGAAATAAATAAAAAAGCTACCTTCCCAAGGCTCGATGAGATTGTCATAGGAATAAGTTATGCCTTTATAGATCAAACTTAGTGTTGTGGCCGGAGAGCAGTCAATCTCCTCAGATCGACCGGCAACACGACAAGCAGGATTAACCTTATTAGGCATGACTAATTTGATGTGTGAATCAAGCTTGATTTCGTCAGTTCCGGTCCAGATTTGGGCATAAGAGACCTTAGAGAGTAGGCTTGCGATTGAGAGAATTATGATAAAGTTTGAATACTTCATCTGCATATTTGTCTCCGAGTTCATTCCACTGATTGTAATATTTGACCGTTGAATACAAATCTTTATTTTTGATTTTTTTGTCTCTGCACAGGAGATAGTACTTATGGGAAAGCCAGCGTGTTCCAGCTGCGATGTTGATAACAGGGTCAGTGAGATCTTCTAGTTTGAGTTGAAGGTAATGGTCTGGAACTTCAATATTCTTTCTCCTGTCTGGAATGCCTTCTAATCGATAAAGCGTTGATTGTAGAATCTGCATTAGACCTGTGGCAGAACTATTCTTGGCCCGTGTTCTTACTTGTGTTCTGAAGCTGGATTCTTTAGCAATTAAGGCCTTAATGAGAAGTGGGTCAAGATCTTCTGGAAAAGGAAGTCCTTGCTCTTTCCAAAAGTTCAACCAGAACTGGATGACTGAATCAAGTTCGGGATATTCATCAAATCCTTTTACAGCACCGACTGAAGGAAAGTCACGATCACCATGCCAGTACAAATAGAGAAGGTTCTCTGGGAGCAGGATTGCCTTCTTACCTCGATTCTTACGAGTGTGGGCCTTAACATAATACTTGATGCCATTTTGAGATATTTTGGTGTGTCGTTTGACCACATGTGAACCAGGTGGGGCCATCTTAAGAGTATGAGGGCGTTTTAAGAGTGACATGGTTTTAGTTTATAAAAGAATGGTTTGAGCGTCCACGACGAAAAGGTGCCAGGTTAGGTTTTAAATTTTGTTTCTTAGCTCATTCCGACTTTTCCGACTGAAGTCGTGAAATGGGGTTAAAAGAAGTGAAATATGGTGAAGTGATGAAGTTGCTTGAAAGTTGATTTTCATTCACAAATAATGAAAATGCTTAGAGTTTAATTTTCCCCGAAGTTAGATCGGGTAGTTCAGGGATAAAATAAGTCCTTGTTATTGTTAGTGTTCATCCGAGCTTGAACAGTTCGGGCATAAAGTGACTTAACTTCTTTTTTTTGTGCGTAACTACCTTAAATCGCTATTGCCGATGAATGATTTTTTATTTAATTTTCATGCAAATCGTCCGATATGTGTGTTATAATTAATCCGAGAGGGCGCTTATGCTTAAACTTGATACTGTCAAAAAAAATCTGAAACCTGGAAAGCTTTATCGCAGAAGTGATCTTGCAAAATTAAGCACTAGTGTTGATCGTCATGTTGCTTTGCTAGTCAAAGAAGGAACGCTTAAAAAAGTTGGGCCAGGACTTTATTTAAAACCTTCTACAAGTAAATGGGGAGAAGTTCCTTCTGATGATAAAGATCTTGTGCGAGGCTTTTTAAAGGATGACCGCTTTCTGGTCTTTTCATTTAATAGTTATAATGGTCTTGGGCTAGGAACAACCCAACTTTATAATCATACTGTTGTCTATAATCATAAAAGGCATGGTCAGTTCAGACTAGGAAATCGTGTTTATGATTTTCGTATGAAGCCTGATTTTCCTGTTCAATTTAACCGAGAAGCCCTTCTTGTTGATATGCTAAATAATCTTTCTGAATTGGCCGAAGATGAGGAGAGAGTGTTTGAAACTTTAAAAAGGAAAGTTTCAACTTTTGATAAATCAGAACTTGAAAATGCAGCGAAACTTTACGGTAAAGTAAGAACTAAAAAATTAATAAAAGAATTACTACATGGCACGCAAGTTTCTACATCAAGATAGTGAGTTTAAGACTCTAATCCAAATTACAGCAGATGAACTGGAACTTAATCCATACATGGTTGAGAAAGACTATTGGATTATGCATTGTCTTTGGGGTCTACAAAACCAAAGCTTCAATTTTGAATTGAAAGGTGGAACGTCACTTTCAAAGGGTTACAAAGTTATTCATCGGTTTTCAGAAGATATTGATCTGAGGATTGATCCCCCTGCTGGTATGAAAGTGATGACAGGCAAGAATCACATGAAGCCTATTCATCTTGATTCACGTAACAAATTCTTTAATTGGCTAGCGGGTGAAATCAAAATTAATGGAGTAAAAGCATCAAGGGAACACGAATTTGATGATGAGAAATTTCGTAATGCAGGAATCAATCTTAACTTCAAAGCTCAGTTTGAAGAAATTCCAGGAATCAAGCCGGTCGTCCTTTTAGAGACGGGCTTTGATGATACAAGCCCCAATAAACCGATTACGATTTCATCTTGGGTGTTTGATAAAGCATTTTCGATTAAAAGTTTTGATAATGTGGATAATCGGGCAGTAGATGTAAAATGTTACATTCCTGAATTTACCTTCGTGGAGAAATTACAAGCACTCGCCACCAAGCACAGAAAGTTTAAAGAAGGGAAAATTGAAAAGAATTTTATGCGCCATTATTATGATGTGTATTGTTTGTTAGATTTACCAGAGATTCAAGAATTCGTTGGCACTCCAGAGTATGTGAAACGAAAAGAAGAACGGTTTCCTGCAAAAGACGCACCTGAAAAGTTAAATAAAAATGCAGCCTTTATGAAGCAATCTGAAGTGGATTTTGCAAAGCTTGAATCAAACTACCGTGCGACATCGAATTTATACTATAAAGGGCAGCCAACTTTAAAAGAAATCTTTGATCGTATTAATGCGTTTTTGGACAAGTTCTAAATCGTTAATAACTGATTTCAATAATCGCAAGCTCGGGAGAGCAGTTGACTCTTATAGGAAGTATTGATGTTCCAATTCCACGCGAAACGTACATTTTAGAAGTGCCTTTTTCAAACCAGCCCTGATCGTATTTCCCTGTGCCGTTCGGAAGCCATAAACTACCTACGAGCGGAATCCTTATTTGGCCTCCATGACTATGGCCAGCGAAACTGAGTTGTATTTTGTTCACTATGCTGTCGAAAAACGCAGGTGAGTGAAAAAGTGCTAGCTTCAAATCATGCGAGGGAATATTTTTGAGAATTTCCACATGTGGTGATCCTTCTTCACTATCATCAAATCCAACTAGCCATAGACCGGAGTCTATTTTTTTTGCTTGGTTGGTGAGATCAGTAATCTTAGTTTCTATAAATAAATTTTTAAGATCATGGATTGGTTCCCAATATTCCCAGTTTCCAGAAACGAAGAAAACTCCTTTGGGGGCCTTTAAGTGGCTTAGGACTTCTCGGTAACCATTAATTGTTCCTGATGGAGTTGCTAAGTCACCAGTGATAACGATCAGGTCTGGCTTCTCGATTTTTAGCACGTTGATCAGTTCTCTTTCAATCCTTGCTAAGCCGTCGGTGTGAAGATCAGTTACATGGGCAATTTTTAGTTTCTTATTTCGAGGTCCAATACTAATTTGGTGGTGCGTAACTTCAAGCGTGTTGGTGTGGAGATAACCCCCAATGACAAAAACTAAAAGAATGAAAAAAAGAATGAACCATTTTTTACTCATACGATATAATAACGTCATATGAGTAGTTTGACTAAGATTTATACTTTAAAGGACGAGGCCCTCGTTCAACTCTATATTTGGATTGATAAAGAAGTGCGTCCGCTAGTTAAGAAGCCTGATGGTACCATCGATCAGTATGGCGCAGGCCTAATTGATAATGACATCGATGCTTTAAGACACGCCTTTCTTTCAGGTGTTTATACTATTGAGTTTAGCTCTGAAACGGCTGAATTTTTAGGTCGGCTCAACGAGTTCCGGGATTTTGATTCTAGTTCTTCAGCTGTAGGTGGAGAAAATATGGATCTTTGGAATAATGCCGTTGGAAGAAAAATCGCAAAAAAAGCAAAAACGTGGCGAGAGCTGTACGAACTTCTTCTAAAAGAGGTGAAGGATGGAGATTTAATTATGAGTCCAACCGATTCAAGAAAGTACAAAGGCGAGAAAAGTATTAAGCGGATGTCTAAGTCTCTAGTGATCAAAATAAAAGAAAATAAAACAGGGGCGAATGTAGAATTTCTAGATGTTCGTCAGCGAATTGTTTTGACGAAAGATGATTTTATATTGGCCATTAAAAAAGGAAAGTATCCTGGGTATGCTGTAAGAAAACATTACTCTGGTGAGTTTCCATACTCTACTCGAGATAAGTTCAGTTTTAATAATTTGGGTTGATCAATACCAACCATACCAATCTTTTTCGTTAAATGACGTGAAGTTTCGTGAAATAGAATGAATATAAAACGACGAGTAGGCTCTCTTTCCCTCTCAAATGCAGATAATTACTGAGTTGTTGGTTGATGGCGAC
>CAMASK010000084.1 GCA_945860895.1 Bacteriovorax stolpii | reverse complement strand
TACAGCGTCGATGGTTCAAAACGCACCACCTTAACTAGATGGAAATAGGGAGAATTAGGCAGTGAAATTTTAATAATAAAAAAGCTATAACTCAAATGAATGTAAGAGCTATCTGAATGCATGGAGTATTTTGGAGTCAGAATGACCCTGAAATGTGTCTTAAGGTAGATCAAACGTTAAAAAAAATCTTTGAAAAATGTCTTCAGCATGGTTGAGAATCACGTCTTTAAACATTATGTCGCTGTCTTCAATATTTTTTTTGAATAAGGAAAAAGTATAAACATCTATGATTCTTCGAGAGATTGGATAGTAACTTAAATGCCAACGCTCTGGAGAAATTCCACCATGATCTTCCCGATAAGGCCGAAAAAAGCCAAAAGAATTATTTGTATAAATTTGACGATCTAACCATTGATGGAGTTTGGCCGATGGTCCTGAACCAATACATTCTGAAGGAATGAGTTTTACCAAGTCAGCTGCTTGCGTTTTGCCGTCAAAAATATCGATGTCACTTCCCCAATGATGACGAGAGCATCCAGGAAGAGCTGACCATCTTAAAATCGCAAAAACAATTTCAGTAGGGGAGAGTTGAGCATATTCAAGTGGTCTTTCTTGATCATCCAACAATGGGCGCTCACCTCTGGCCTTAGCATTCCAAATTTTTAGTTGGCGATCATAATCTCGAAAGGCACTGGCAATTTGCAGATCAAAACCTTCAAGTCGAGCACTCTGTTGGAGTTTAAGAAAATCATGCAGCATCTGCTGGTGAATAAAAAACTTAGTGCCCTCAAGGGGCACCAAGTGTTCGGTGGTTTTACCTATTAAGATATCAACATTCATTATTCAACGATGTCCGTGTTGGATGCCTCATCAGCCTTAGTCTTGATCTGGTCTTCGAATAATCTTCTCATTCCACTTCTTTGATAACGGTTACTCAATACTTCGAAGATATTTGAATCTGAACCTTTAATATCATTAGATCCAAAGTCCACTTCTTGTGACATTACTTCAGCTATTTCAATATCCTGACTTTCAATTTGCTCACCATTCATTCCAAACTCAGGCGTTGGTTCATCAACTGAATCAAAGCCGCCGCCGCCTTTATCCTGAATGCCAGCGGTTGTTACATCGATATCAGATGAGTTTTCTTTAAGCTCTTTATCTAAAGCGGAAGCGGCTGCTGCAGGGGAGCTCGGAAGTGGACTACGATTATTGGATCCATTCATGGAAAGACCACCAGCAGAAGCAATAAGAGATTTTTCTAAGCCGCTAGCATAATTATCTTTTTGCTTGGATATTTGAGGATCCATTTTGGCAACCATATCATTGGCAGCTTTTTGAATCCTTGCTGCATTTATACTCGCAGAATCAGTAATATCACCGGCGGAAGTCACGCCATTAAAAAGACCATCTGCAGGACCTGCTCCAGCATTAATCATCTTAAAAGCACTTGGATTAAACCCTGCCATAGAAAATGATTTAGTTGTCTTCAAGCAAGTATTCGTACTACGGCATTTACAATTTGCATCCATCGCCATGCCTTGATTCACACAAACTTTCGGAACGTTCGGAAGCGGGTTGACTATTGAATCAATTTCTTTTAGTGCTTGGCTGCAAACAGAATTATTTGCCCGGGATGTATTGAATTTATTGTCAGAAGTAAAACAAAAACATTTTGGTTTACTGGCATCATTTCGATCATCATCGCTACAATTTATTAGTCCACCGGCGCTGGCAAAATCATTTTTGATCGAGCGCAGTTTTGCTGCTCTGTCTTGTGAAATTTTTTGCTGATTGGCCATATGGGAAGTCATAAAGCCCATCCATGTACCCAGGACACCATTGATTGCCAGGCGAGTGACTGGCTTTCCAATAGCAGTTGAAACTTTACCGCTTACTTCTTTTTTGATTGCACTGACCTGTGATGGGTCAATAGGTTTTCCATCTTGAAACTTTAATATGCTAGTGATTTTATCTAAACCTCCGCCGAGAAGAAGTGGCATTGCCATTGAAGCTATCCCCATAATTTTTTCACCACCCTCTGCATGCGCTTCTGGCATAAATGTAGAGGCAATGGCTTGAGCAACTTCTTTTGGAAGAGAAATTTCTTTTAAGAAATCATCGTCTCTTTCAACTTCTTCGAGATAGCTAACTTTTGTATAATTTTCAAATTCAATAGCATCATGCTCACGAGTCAATTCCAATAGCTGGGCTGCATCTTTGGCAGTTGAAATGTTATAGGCAGCAACCTGTCTCATTCTTTCTTGATTAAAATTTATTTGGGCTTTTGCTTTTGCTTTTGGTTTATTTCTGTTGGCCTTCCTCTCGTTCTTCTTATTCATTTTGTCTGTTTGGTTTTTTCTGGTTTCTAACTGGTTTTCCCTCGTTTTATCTAATCCTGTTCTTTCATTCACTAGATCTGTTTTCTGTTTAGTTAAGACTGCTTTATCCTCTGTCGTCAGCGAGCCATCTTTTAATTTATCGTCAATGGCTTTTTGATTAGCTTCATTATCTTTTATGGCTTGATCAGTATCTTCAAGATTCTTATCATCCCCGCTAAAACAAGTAAGTTTATTAACGGTTAATTTACCTTCATCAATTAATTTTTTACCATTTTCCGCCATTACTGTATTAGGAGGAGTTTGAGCATTCGCCGCTGCTATTTGTGCCGGCCCTCTTGTCGTAATATCGAGCTGTGCTTTTTTTAACTGCCACATCTCATAACCGGCCGCAAGTGAACCCGCTGCAAATAGTCCAGTCGCAGCCAAGTAAAAACCTTTTTTAGTTTTGGCCGTTAAAGCAATTTCATCTTCATTTTTAGCGAGAAACTCAAAAGCTTGGGATTGGGCTTCAGTGGCATCAACTTTTTTCTTATCAGCACTACCGTCCTTTGATAAAACCACATCATCCCATTCTTTCTGAATATTTTTTAATCGAGATTGATGAGTAAAGTAACCATAAATTTCTCCCACTCCCAAGGCGGCCGCGGCTCCATACATCAACATTAATGAAGGTGGTCTACATCTATAACTAGCTCTTTGCTCTTTGGTTAATTTTTGTTTATTTAAAAGTGTATTTGCGACAATTATTAAGGGAATACCAACAGTAGCGTAGTTCATACCCTTCACAAGACCTTTCTGTTTTACGCCACCTTCTCCGTCATCTTTAAAGAATGAATCTTTATCTTTTACATTTCCTGCCTTCAATTCTTCAGCAAGTTCTTTGTTAGCATTATCTTTGTAACAATTTTTATCGCCAGCTCCACAGGCATCTACTTTATTTTGAACTTCGATCGCTTGTTTGCTGATAACACAATGATTAAGATCGTTACTCCATTCCATTCCTTCAGAACAATCTTCAGCTTTAGCGTTGGTTAAAAGAAATGATGTTCCTCGCACTGGCCCAATGACGAGCTCAAAACAAAGAAGCAAAGATAAGAACTGGATGGTGGGCTTCATATATCCTCTCAGAGAATTTAAAAATCTATTAAGTTATTATAATCTCAAGCGTCCATTCCATAGAGGATGATAGAGTTTGCCGGTTTAGTAAAAGGATTCCCAAGGAAGAAAATTCACGTAATTACAGTTGGTTAATCAGAAATTAAGAGTTCCCGATTGGTGCTTTCCAAGGCTAGAATGTTGACCTATAAAGTTGGCATTTATGAAAAAAGTTCTAATTAGCCTAAATATTGTGCTTTTGCTTTCTACCTGGGCCCAGGCAGCTGTGGTTTTGCGAGTTGGGGATGTTTTACTTCAGCCCCTGAAATGTTGGGCCTGCTCGCTTATTGAGGGTGAAGAAGATACAATTTATTCGCATATTGGTGTGGTTTTGTCGGTCAATCCTGAGATTTTAGTTGCTGAAGCTTTTGGCAAAGTTCGCAAAATTTCTCTTACAGAATTTAATATCAAAACCGAAGCTGGGCAAAAGCTCATGGTTTTAAGATTTCGTAATGAAGAGATTTCTGATGATATCGAAACCCAAGGTTCTAAATTTTTGAAAACTTTTGAAGCTGATTTTCAGGGGGCCAGCTACGATCATGATTTTCGCTGGAATAATTTTGATGAAGAAGGCAATGAAAAATTTTATTGCTCTGAACTGGTATCCAAACTCTTTGCTCAATTCATTCGACTTGAGACTCCCATCAAGCGAATGCATTTCAATCATAATCGTGCCAACTGGATGATATATTTTCGCGGAAACATTCCCGACAATGAATGGGGTAATTCTCCAGGGGATTTTGAGCGATCTGAATTGTTTTATCAAGTTGGCGAGTTGTGAGATTGTGGCTCGAAAAGTGGCACCTAGATCTAAAAGTTGTCTGGAAACTTTCCCGCAATCAAACAACTTTTAAAGAAAATTTTATTGTCCACCTGGAAACTTCAGATGGTGAGTTTCGTTCTGAAATCGCTCCCAATATTCGCTATGGAGAGACGATAGAAAAAATTGAAAATCAATTTAATCAGTGGTTAAAAAAAACAGATATTGAAAGACTTAAAACTGAAAAAGAATTAACCCTTGCGCTGGATTCCACCGGTTTATTTCATTCGCTGCGCTTTGGTCTGGAATCTGCTTTCCTTGCTTCATTTGCCTCTTTAAAGCGTGAAAGCCTGGCCGAATATTTAAAACTTCCAAGACCCATCTCCGTAGCAACATCATTTTCAATGCCAATTATTCCAGTAGATGAAATTGCCGCTTATCTAGAACCTATTAAACGATTCAAATCTCTCAAAATTAAAGTGAATGCTGAAACGGCATCAGAGATGCTGACTGAAATTAAAAAACACACTCAAGTCAAACTGCGAGTGGATGCCAATGAGGGTTGGAAGGATCTGGATCAATTTATAAAATTTCAAGAAAGTCTCAACGGGATGAATATCGAATTAATTGAGCAGCCATTTCCATCTTCTATGCAATCCGAGTATCGAGAATTAAAAAAACGTACTCCATACAAATTACTCGCGGACGAATCCATAGAGGACGTTGGAAACTTTGCTGAACTCTCTGAGCAGTTTCACGCAGTGAATATTAAGCTTATGAAGACAGGTTCATTAATTAAGGCACGTGACTTTATAAATGAAGCCAGACGATACAACATGACTGCGATGATGGGTTGTATGATTGAAACTTCAATTGGTATTTCTTATGGAATGCTTTTTGGAGGAATGGTTGAATACGTGGATTTGGATGGATTCTTATTAGTGAAGGATGAGCCCTTCCATCTCGTAGCCGAGACAGAAGGGATTCTCAAATTGGTTTAAATCTTAGTGATGACCTTGTCCATGAGCACCATGAGCGTGTCCATGAGTCTCTTCTTCTTTAGTCGCTTCACGCATACCAACTATTTCAACATCAAAGAATAAATCTTTGCCGGCCATAGGATGATTGCCATCAACGGTAACTTCATCACTTTCAATAGACATGATTGTGAATACTGGAGAGTTGGCATCATTATTAACCTGAAACTGATCGCCAACAGTTAGTTTTGCGTCCGGTGGGAATTGAGTCTTTTTAACTTTTACCAGTAATTCCGGATTTACATCGCCATAAGCCTCGGGAGCTTTAACTTCAATCTTGTTCTTGTCTCCAACATTCATGATAGCGATAACTTTCTCAAGACCAGGAATGATTTGCTGACTATTTTCTAAAAAATAAAGTGGCTCATCACCAATTGATGAATCCAAAACTGTTCCAGTCTTATCAGTGAGGGTGTAGTGGAACCCGATTACTCTTTTCATATGAACTCCGATTTTTATGGTGTCAGGTAATTTTCCTAACTATTGATAAACATAACTCTTTGTCTTGCGTGATATTTTCTATCTCGCTTGCATCCATTTTGGCAAACGTATCGGCCACTTTTTGAAAGGCGGCCGGATCTTTATCAAAACGTTTCTCTAAAGGAAGGGAAATGTGGAAAAGAGAAATAAGGTCGACCCAGAATTTTTCTTCTACCGCTGCTAATGCAACATAGTTTCCGTCTTTAAGACGGTAGAGAGAGTAGCACGGATAAGCGCCATTATGCAGGAATTTCGTACGTTTTTGTGCTCTTAGTTTTTTGGACCAAAAAGGAGTTAAAATTGCCTCAGTTGTTTCGTAAAGATAACTAACTGATTTAATTATTTTCTTTTCCTCACGAGCTTCAATGATATTGGCCAAGAGTTGTGTTGCGACTTGTTGGCCAAAAGCGATTCCTGCCAAAGGAAAGAAAGGCGGATCAACAATTTGGGCAGTTTCGTGGGCCAGATGCAAAGAGAGAAAGCCACTCAAGGCAAGAGCATTCAGATCATGCATCGCTTTTTTGTGGGTTTTGGAAGCTTCTAATTCTACTAATGCCAAAGACTGTTTTAATTCATTCAAACTTTTATCATCTAAGCCTAAAGTTTCTTTCAACTTGGGAGACATTGATAGCAAGACTCCATCTGCTTTTTTCAATTGCTCATGTATCAATGCTTTTGCATTTGGCGCTCTAAAATCTAAGCGAATAAGTTTTTTATCCTGATTAAGTTCTTTATACCAATCATCAAAGGCATCATCAAAATCTGAAAACATTCCTCGATGGAAAGGATCCTTATATTTTTCATCTTCAATCTTGATGACTTCATAACCTAGGTCATGAAGGATTTTTCCAGCTAAGGGACCTGGAAGGCGGTGGCTGAGATCAAGAATTTTAAGTCTACTCATTAGTTATTTCTTCCATTTTAAAAAGATTTCTGAAGTTTTTAATTCCCGAACCTTGCACTTCACAAGAATTACGGGTGCAGATCTGATAACTGTCATTATCATTGGCGTGGTAACTAATTACAAATCGTGAAAAGAAGTGGCTGCGCACTTCAAGAAAATCGGCCTGCTCAATCCAGCTTCTTGGAACTTCAACTTTTCGATAAATATCTTTTGGATAGGTGAGAGCTCTTAAGCCTTCCCCATGTCCTAAGGGATTAGTCAGGCAGAATTGAGCAAAATCCTGATACTTCTCCCCAAAAAAAGTTTCTGGATTATATTTCGTATCCAGAACACTTAGACGGTTAAGCAAATGGACGTAAGTCATTACCGAAGATCTATAAGATTGATCAAAGGTTGGTGCAGGTAAATTATCAAAGCCCGGAGTTGAGGCTTGCAGGGCCGTCGCATACAACTGATGATCTCTCATGAAATTTGCTGCAATATAATCTGCTGTTTCCAAAGCATTAATTTTAAAAATATCATTGCCTGAAATTTCATAAAGACGAAGTTGAGCTTCAGAAAAGTTAACATAGTCTTCCAAGTATAGAGCTTGATTCTCAATGGTATTAACATGTCGAATAACGTGCTTACCGCTCTCTGAATCAGACTTGATAAATTGTTTTAAACAACCTTCAGCAGTCATCTGGATAAGAATCAGGGCTTGCTGCTGAATCGCTGCTACAGGGCAGTATTGAACCACATCAGTTAAAGAAGAAAGGAGCATGTAGTTCCATCCGGCAATTCCCTTTCGATCCGTGGCCGGCGGCATTCTTAACTTACGTTGTTCTAATAAACGATGACGAATATCTCGTACCTCTTGCCATCCTTCCTGAGTGTAAAATTCAGCTTTGTATTCAGGGTTTAAAGACAAAACATTAAGTCCATGCTCAAAATTTCCAGACTCAGTGATATTGAAAACTTTTAAAAAATAATCGAGCTTCGCTTTCTGCTCCTCACGTGCATCTTCAAAACTTTGCTCAAATTCTTCTTTATTAAACGTAAAATAAAGTCCTTCTTGCCCCTCAGAATCTGCATCTTGCGCACTAAAGAAATACCCATCATCTGATACCATTTCAGTTTTTAAATAATCTAAAGTTTGAAGAATTCCATCAAAAATAAGTGGAGATGGATAGAATTGAGATAATTTTGAAAGAACTTTTAATAATCCGGCCTGGTCATAAAGCATTTTTTCAAAGTGTGGAACAATAAATTTATCATCTGTTGAATAGCGGTGAATTCCTCCCTTGGCATGATCATATAAACCACCCATCAACATTTTTTCTATTGTTTCAACAATGTGCTGACCTTGCTCTTTGGGAATCATTCCTTCAAGAATCTGCTCACAGGCCCACTCATAGAATGGAAAATGGGGAAATTTTGGAGCTTTCCCATAACCCCCATTAGGCATGTCAGCATAACTTTTAAGTGCATTCATAATTCCAGATGGTGCTGGGAAGTGTCCTTTGAACTCAACTTTCTTTTCTACTGTCTTTGTTTTTTTTAGTTCTTCCACAATTTTTTGAGCATTTTCATATATGGTCTTGTCACCAGTTGAATGAAGTTTATGTACATGTTTTAACATCTCCATAAAGCTTGGCATTCCTTCACGGGCGAGCTTCGGAAAATAAGTTCCAGCAATAAAAGGTTTTCCTTCTGGAGTTAAGAAGATAGTTAGAGGCCAGCCACCTCGCCCAGTCATGAGGGAGCAAACATTTTGATAGTAGTTATCAAGATCAGGAAATTCTTCTCGATCCACTTTGATGGAAATGAAATGCTCATTTAGATATGAAGCCGTGGTTTCATCTTCAAATGACTCATGGGCCATCACATGACACCAGTGGCAGGAAGAATATCCAATCGACAGAAATATGAGTTTGTTTAGTTCTCTTGCTTTATTAAGGGGTTGCTCTCCATAGGGATACCAATGCACTGGATTTTCAACATGTTGCTTTAGGTAAAGTGATTTCTCTAAGTGTAATTTATTTTCAGACATAAAACCTCGAAATTTGGTGAGAAAACAGATCGTGGTACGTTAAGTAGGTAATTATGATCAATGGTTTAACTTGGCTTGGTCAAGGAAATTTGCTTTTTAAGACCGGTCAGGATACAAGTGGGTGAGTATGGAAAAAACGACCGGAGAGACAAGTGTTTTAAATACACTTGAGATCTCGGCGGAGGAAAAGTCGAAGAAGCCATTCTTCAGCTCTTTCTTCTCCACTTACAAAATTCCCTTGTTTTCACTCGTGCTGTTTGGTTCATTCGCCTTGCACGCGTTGAATCCTCAAACCTTTCATTTCGGATTTAAGCGTCAAAAGACTTATCGTTTTAAAAGTGACTCATTAGGTTTTTTTATTGGTGATATTAGTTTCTTTGCTAATAACTCTTATGATGAAGCCGAAAACCAAATTGTGGCACTTTTTCCAGAGAAAATTCAGATAAAAGTTAAACGTGTCATTCGTCCAGTACTAGTCCTTTGTGAGAAGCACCAGCTTGACCCTTTTTGGGTTCTCTCCGTCATGTGGACTGAAAGTCATTTTAAAAATGAAGCTCTTTCAAAAAAAGGTGCTCGCGGATTAATGCAATTGATGCCCTCCACTTACATGGAAACACTTGGCTAT
>CAMASK010000083.1 GCA_945860895.1 Bacteriovorax stolpii | reverse complement strand
TAATCTTGGCGGGCAGGGACTTTCAAATACGGTAAGCTTCAGTGATTTAGATAAAAAGAACTCATGTTTCTATGCCCCCCCTATTGCACCATCCTGCTCAGTTGCCCCATCCGGCAAGGGCGCAGACAATCTTACCAAAGGCATGAAGACATTAAGCTGTCGCGCCCTCACAAGATTTTTAGATAAATACCCAGACAAGAAAGCCTTAGTTGATACGAATTATAAAGATAAATTCGAAGATTATCTTAAAACATTCTCTTCAAAATCACTCAGCACACTTCAATGTAAGAATGTCTTCCCATCCGATAATGATGCCAAAGATTGTAAATGGAATGGACCTCCAGGACAAAGTGGTAGCTCTGGTTCTTCTAGTGCGACCAAACAATAAACGTCTTTAATTAAAGTTTAATAACGACTCAATCGGCCTGAAGGCACTACCCAAATCCCTTCACTGGCCTTAGTCGTAAAACCAACGCCCCAAAAATGTTGTCTAAAGATTGATCACGAACATGGCCCTAAGCAGCTATTTTTAGACAATTTACCATTTCAAGTTACTAAATTCTCGTAGATCGCTTGGCATCCAAATTGAAGACAAATACTCGTATTCCAATTTATTGGGTGGTGAACTATGTCGATAAAGACTTTGCTATTTTTAATATTAAGCATGCTCTTAACTCAAGCAATGGCAGGCAACTCTGAACTGCATCTTCGAGTTGACAATGAATTGGTTCAGCTGATTTTAAACGATGCTGTAAAGCAACTTGAGGATCAAGATCAGTACATTGTTCGAGCTCTTCCTAATATGAATCAGGAACTAGATTTTAATCTTAACAATCTAAACATCGATACAGAATTAAAAGAATATACCCGAATTTTTTCAAATATAGATTTAGACGGATCTGGAAAATTAACTTTCTTTTTAGAATCACCCAAAGTTCGTGGGCAAATATTTTTTTATACTCCTAAATTTTTAAAAAGAGCAGACGGAATGTTTGATGCGGAAGTTACCGCAAAAATAAGAAATTTCAATCTCAGCTTTCAGCATATCTGGTTTTCAACATCTGGGATTGTAGACTTACAAAACATCTCAAATGAATCATGCCATAAATTGATTACTTCGGAGACGGCAAAAGTTGGAGAAGATTTTTTATTAAATTCTGCCATGAGTAGGACAGAGCTCAAGGCCAATTTAGATAATTTCTACTACAAACTCAATCAAGAAGCTTACAAGGGACATGTTGGTAAACTTTGGGCGCGGGTTGATAATTTTGCAATTGGTTGGGGTAAAAAAGATGGTTATTATAAAGATGATCGCAATAATCTCATTATCAAACTCAAATTATTGATTGACCCCAGGAAAAATGGTGAAGGAATTAAACTGGTTCGCTTTTCACATAATATTAATAAGAAAGGGGGGGCGATCCTTCCTATCTATTTACCAAGACAGAATATTATTATTCCACCAACTTTTGTCCGAACCAAAGCGAGAAAAATAGTAGATGATTTCTTGACCGATGAGGAAATACCTAGATGTACATGGGTGGATCCTAACCCAACAAAGGCCCTCATTTCAAACTTTTCTGGACTTATAGCAAAGCAAATTTCACTTCAAGTGACCGAAGCCAATGTAAATAAAATTGTTGATTCAGCCAACTTAGCCTTGGATAAAGTATCCATTCCCGAATTGCCTGAACATTTAGTTATGAGCAACGAAGATCAAAGATCGCTAAAGGATAGTTTAAACATTGCAGATCACACATTCTATATATATCAGGATGTGAAGTTTGATTTTGAAAAAGATCTGTATGGAATTATAAAAAATTTCACAACCTATAGAACGGCTCTTGGTCTGGAAGAATTAAAAACGGGATCAGAGGGTAATTTCCTTGAAATGGGAATTAATTCGACTCTTCGAATTGATGGAACAACATTAAATTATCAAGAAAGTATATTTGATCACTACCCTATTAAGGCAAGTGATTTTAAATGGACCCAGGACTACGGGTCTAATGTTTCAATTGCCATAAATGGCGATTTTCTTAATAAAATTATTAATCCTATTAAAGATCACTTTCTAAGTACCAAGGTCCCTGAAGCTATTTCTGTCTACATCAATGACAACCTATTTCAAGTTGATCGAAACGGTATGATAGAATTGAGTCCGAATATTGAAATCGCTTTTAAGGGGTATGACGTCTTACGTGCAAGTTTTACCGTAAAAGCAAAACCTGAAATCTATTCAGGTCAAGATGGAAGACATTGGCTGAAGTTGAAATTATATGTGCCAAGTGCTGATGAGATTATTTCAAAAATAAAATTGGGTAAAATCGTTCAGGCAGCAGACATTGTAAGTTCTGTCGTCCTATGGCCCTTCATTCCAATTAAGGAATACATTATTAAGCCCAAAATTCGTCAGGCAATGGTTTCAGCAATGCAAGGATATATTAATAGCATTCATGCCAATGTTAAAGACATAGAACTGACACAATTTGTAAAAACCTATGGAGTTAGGCCGTCCTCATTACACTTTCACAAACTCACTCGTGATAACTACATGGAAATCAAACTTCAGGTTCAAAAAATTTATGGCCTTGATAAGGTAATGAAGGATTTAAAATGAAGAAATATATTTTCACCGTCGCTCTATTTCTAAGTCTAACAGCATTTGGTTCAGACAATTTGCTCAAATTTAGAGGCGATAATCCTGATCTGGTTCTTCAAATGAAAGTAGATGAAAAGAATCGCCAATATTTGTTTAATCAAATTCGTGAATCAATAAAGCTATTTTATAATATCGACCTACTAGATGAACGAGTCAATCTTCCATTAATAGAGCTGAGCGAGGGTCTTATTCTTGAGGACTACTTGGACCGCAGGCTTGCTGCCATTTTAAAAAAATCATTGCGATTCAGCCTCAATCAAGTCTCAACCAAGCTTGATGTTTATAATTTAAATTACAAACTAGGTCAGCCAGTATTTAAACTTAGATCGAGTTTAGTAGAAGACAATCAGATTGATGTCGTGATTGATTTCAAATTTCCTTCCCTTGATATTAATGTGGAAAACATTCTCATATCTAATAGTTCTCCAGGTGTTCAACTTTCTGCTCAGTATGAAAACAATGGCAAAATCAGAGTGATCGGCAAAGAGCATATGACTCTCATAGATGATATTTATTTGAAATTAGTCGGACAAAAAGACAAACCTATTCTCAATATCGAAAGTGATGAAAATGGACCGTCAGTAGCTTCTGGGTCAATTAAAATAAGAATCTATAAGAATGAAGATAACTCCCTTCAGCTTGAATATTTGGGTCATGATTTAAGCTTTTTTGAATCACAAGATGCGGAAGTTCTCGCTCATAAGATAAAGCTTTTTCTTGGCGATGGATCCAAAATTGCGGGTCTCGATGCTATTGAATTCGGCAGAAAAGAATTAAAGTTCAATACAGATGTTAAAGATCTGATTTATAAAAACCGTGTCTTCATTATGAATATGATCAAGGGACCAATTGCAGAGGAGCTAAAGAGCTCGACTATCTCCGCTATAATTGCCGAAGAGGTAAATAAGGTAAAGATTGACGGCAGTATTAATTTTGCAATAAAAAACAATCAAAAACTTAATGGGATGGCCATCAAAACGGAGATCAATTCTGTTGGTTTTATCAATGCTGACCAAGAAGAATCCCAGCAGTTGCACCTTTCAACCAACAATTCGGTTTCTTGGCTAAACAACCTTTTTCTCGAGCCTGAAGTTCTCCCTTTTCCTTTTAGTAAAACAGAATTGCATCAAAAATCTTTGGATCAAATCACAACAGATATTAATCTAGGTAAGAGTGATATAATTCTAAGCCTCGCTCAAGACTATATTAATCACATGATCTTGAATATTACTAAAGGAATTATCCCCCTTCCCAATGATCCTTCGACTAAGAAAGATGATCTAATTAAAAGTGGAAAAAAAGGTGTCTTTTACATCCTCGATGATAATTCTGGGTCACAGGGAAAAATTGTGATGGATATTTTAATTAAACCAAATTTTTTCAAATCACTCGGAATGGCAATTGCAACATTCAGATCCAGGTTATATTTCCCTCTTATCATTATCCCAGAGGTAAGTATCGAAATGAAAGGTAATACTCCGCAGATGGTTTTTAAAGTTAAAGATATAGATATGACGGAAGAAACTTTAAGAAAGGGACTTCATGGAGTTGGGACAAATCTCAATAAAGGCATTAATCGTAAGCTTGTGATAAAAAAAATCAAACAACAGCTTAACCCCTTTATTGGATCTATCATTCACACACTGGCGCTAACCCAACTTGAAGGTCTAAATATTGGCAAAATTACTTCACTTGCCTCGGATGGGATGGGACGATTAAATTTAAACATTAATTTAAATGAGGTTGATGACGATGCTCGAAAGATTGCCAACGAAATACCAAAGCTAATCCACAAAGTGGTATCGAGAAAATAGATTTAACCGGTCTTTTCTCGCATAAAAGCCTCGGCCAATGCGATTAACTTCGTCTTCTTGACTGAGTCCATTTTTTCAAAAGTTTTGGCCATCATGCTCATGCGGGGATTTTTAGTAAAGAAACTGGCATTCTTTCCTATGAATCTCCAAAATAAAGCGTCCCATATCTCAGACCACTCCCCTTTTTTGTAATCAGACATCTTTAGGATGTAGTTACTGCCAGAGATGTAGGGCTTGGTGGCAAAGATTCCACCATCGGAGAACTGGCCCATTCCATAGACGTTGGGGCCCATGACCCAGTCAGCACTATCTACAAACATTTCCATGAACCATTTATGAACTTCCCGAGGATGGATCTCAGATAAGAGCATTATATTGGATAGAACCATTAGTCGTTCAATGTGATGGCAATAACCATACTTGCGCGCCTTTTTGATGGCATCATCAACAGGCACCATACCCGTTGTGCCCTCGTACCAGTCTCTGGTTAGTTTACCATGATGATTAAAGAAATTAGTCGAGTCCTCTTTTTCAGAAAAGTTTTGATAAATTCCACGAACAAACTCTCTCCATCCCATCACCTGTCTGATAAATCCTTCAACCGAGGCCAGTGGAATTTTTTTATTGCCCTCATAGGCTTTAACGACTTTTTGAATAATCTCATCCGGCGTAATCAAACCGTTATTCATCATGGGCGAAATAATAGAATGATAAAGAAAAGGATCTCTGGATGTTATGGCATCCTGATAATCCCCAAAATGATCAAGATGATGTTCAATGAAGTGATTGAGAGATTTAAGTGCTCCTTTTCTATCAGTAGGGAGCCAAAAATCATCCATCGAACCAGGATGCGATGGAAATTTATCATTGATCAGTTTGGTGACATCTTTAAGATGCTCACTCACTGGATGAGTTGCCAGTCCTTTATTGGTTAACTCCTTAGGAGCTTTTTTCCGATTTTCTACATCAAAGCTCCATTGACCACCCTCAGGTTTTTTATCTTTGAGCAACAAGATGTCCAGTCGCTTTCTCTCACCTTCATAAAAATTCTTCATGAATGGTTTAGGGTGTTTTTTTAAATAATCTTTAAATTGCTGACGTGAGCACAAAAACATCGGCGACTCTAAAAACTCAAGTGCAATGTCGTGATCAGCAGAAAAATCATTCAACTTTTTTTCGAAAAATTTATCCTGAACTTCAGGTAAGAGAATTTTTTTAATTTTATTTTTAGTGGTAAATTTTAAGAGATGCTCAAGAAATCCCGTAGTCGAAAGTTTTTCATAATGAACATTAAAATCTTGCCCTTTCAATTCATCCGCATAGGTTCTCATGGAAATAAAAAAGAAAGCAATTTTATGCTTATGATATTTGAAATGGGTAGCGAGCTGGAGATCTTCTGCCATGAAGACCGGTAGCTCTTTATGTTTTTTATAAAAACTAAGGGGAAATAGCTGATCGCCTAAAATGATAAGTGCTTGTTTCATGGCAAAATTTTAACCGTTTATGAAAACACTGTCTAATTATTCCTAGCTCTCCCAGAGCCGCCTATACTCCCCTTGCGGGTCATATGTCTCGGCTTGTTTAACTGTATTGAATTTTCGTGCACGAGGATCTGACCCCCGGCCACAGAGATAGAGCCAGTTTCCCCAATTGAGATCAGGATCATAGTCAAAAAGTTTTTCTTCAAAATACCCCGCACCCCAGGTCCAGTCGACCCCCAAATCATGTATCAAATAGCTCGCGACATTTTGCCTGCCACGATTAGACATCCATCCCGTCAAATTGAGCTCATTCATATTGGCATTGATAAAAGGGTCGGGAGTTTTTCCCTCACACCATGAATGAAACTTTTCTAAATTCTTCTGATTGGGTGACACTCCAGGGCTCAAGCCTGATGCCAGAAAAATTTTTCGACCAAATTTCAGAGAGAAAAATTTAAAATAGTCCCGCCATAAGAGTTCAAAAAATACCCAGTAGGTGGATTCATTTTCACAAACCTCTGCTTCGTATTTTTTAATTTCATAATAAATGGTTCGGGGTGAGATATTACCAATGTTGAGCCAGGGAGAAAGTTTTGATGAGTCATCAAACTTGATCAAGCCGTTTCGGGTTTCTTTATAATTTTGAATCGCGTGAGTTTTCCAAAGGTAGTGGTTAAGTCTAACTAATCCCTTATTTTGGACTGAAGAAAAAGGGTCAGCAACTAAAGGTTTAATTTTAAGCTGCGATTCAATTTTTTTTCTAAAGTCGGTAAAAACAAAGGGCATGTGTTCCAGATCAAAGGGAAGATCTCTTTGCGAAATCAAAGTACCCTGATCAAAACAGTGGACAGCAATTTCTTTTTCGAGGCAATATTTTTGCACCATGATCTCCTCTTGTCTCTCCTCCCAAGCGTAATCTTGAGTAAAATAAAGGGAGTCAAAGGGATGGGAGACAAAGAGGGCCGAAATAAAATCTGAAAACAAGAGTTCGGTCTTTATAACGGTGAATCCCTTTTCTTCGAGTTCTGACTTAAATAATGCAAAACAATCTTGAACAAATTCTTTACGGATCTTTCCCGCCCGCTTAAGACTTTGAGTTTCAGCAAAAACAAAAAGAATTTCTTGATTCTTCTTTAAACACTCAGAGAGAGTTTCGTTATCTAAGGTTCTCAGATCTGTTCGCAGCCAGTAGATTGCCCTCATTTAAGCCTCAGGCGAATCGGACCTTTAAAGGAGGCAGGATCGACAGCTTTGCCTGACTGGGTAATTTCTATTTTATTCTCCATCGCCAGAAGCTTTGCACTCCGGCGCACATGCTCCATCATGATTTTATCCTGCTTAAGCTCAGAAGGAAGGAGTTCACTGGGACAAATGGTTTTAAGAGGCCCTCTCTCGTTGAGGAGAGCTAGAATGGCTTCTCGAAAATCAAACTTATTATTATTTTCTTCCACAAGCTAAAATAACACAAAAGATGGCCGCAATTAAAATCTAAAGCGAGAATTCCGATGATAGCTTCGAGAATTGGAGTAAGCTCATTGATTTCAGGTACTTACATGATTATTGTTTTTAGAGTGAGGATCAGATTTATTCCCATCTTATTTAAATCATGTATACTTATTATTATTATGACAAAAATATTCATTACATTTCTTTTTACCATTCTATTCACAATCAATGCCTATGGGCAGGAGCGAGCGTCAGAAACACCCGACAAACCGATATGTCACATGCTGGGTCCTTCAGAACTAGAGAAGAAAAATAATATTAAAGTTAATTACCTCACCTATCATGAATATCTTTATTCAAGACGAATTACGAGGCCAAGCAAAACTTCCATTAAGGAAATGTTGCTCTCGGATAGTTTTTCATACCCTGATATTAGTCGATGGATTAAAATTACAAAATTGATGAACAAAAATAATCCAATTGAAAAGGGAGAAATTTATCTTCCCCCTTGTCAGATTTTTAAGACAGCAGTGGTTACTGCGGCCCCTCCCGAAGTAATCCCTCCTCAACCTGAAGTCGTAGCCGCACCAGCACCCGTACCCATAGCTGCACCCATAGCTGCACCCGTAGCTGTAGCCGCACCCATGAAGAAAAATATTAAACCTGAAAATAGATGGAAATATTTTAGCTATTCTATGGGAGCAACAATCGGTTCAGTTAATATTAAAAGTAACGATGAGCTGAATTCAGAGTTCGATCTGTTGTTTTTGAAATTCATTTTTTCTGTCAATTATCAGCTCAAGAAAAATCTATTTGCTTACGCTGGCGTTGGTATGAATAATTATTTGTCCGTAAGATTTTCATCCGATATGGGCAAGGATCAATCAAATGAAATCCACCAATACTGGGATTACTTCGCCGGAGTAAGAAGCAAACTTAATCGACACACGCTCTCTATCCAATACGACAATTTGAATTATCTTCTTAATGAAAATCAATCCAATGAATACCGTCTGACTCCTGCAAGAGTGGATAGAATATCCATCATGGATAGCTATAAATTAAGTCAAAAATTATCCCTCATGGGTTCAATTGGTTATTTTCACCCAGCCTTTTCAAATGCATCCGGTTTTGATTTCAACTTAGGCCCAAGCTTGGAAGTCACTGAAAAATTGAACCTCTTTTTTCAGTATTCTTTGAATGAACTTCAAAAAAACGAAATCCAGAACAATTCGCAAGCTTTTGTCTTGGGAACAAACTATCGATTTTAATCTGAATTAAAGACATTGGGGTCTTGCCGAAGCCATTTTGTTTTGAGAACTTCTGCCAAAATTCTGGAGGAAGCTTTTCATGAAAACTCTAACCCTATTAACTGGTCTGCTCATTTCAATTTCTGCTTTTGCCTTTGAATATCCAGTTAAAAATTTTTATTATATTACAGACTCAGATTACACAGATGAAGTCGAACAAAGTGATAAATTCGTCGTCATGATATTTTCCTCCCGTTACTGCCTGGATAGAACCATAATGGATCGCAGTTGCTTTTTGTTTGAAAGGAAGCTTGATTACTATATTCCCAGTTTCTCAGAAAAAATTAAAGTTATTGGCATCAATACCTATTTTGAAAACCAGCAACTCGTCGATCAATTGATGATCAGGCAAACTCCAGTGGTTATTATCATGAAAAATGGTCTCGAGATTGATAGATTAGCGCCAGACTTTCAAGGCCCAGATTATTATCAAACATCTTGGGAAGATCGCTTCTTGGAATTGTTGACTACTAAGTTATACCATCTTCGTTAATGAATTCAAATATTTGCCTGTTAATTACACCAATTTTTTAGATCTCTTTATGATATCCTAGGACCTTAATTTTATTGGGTTTATTACCGATAAAAAAAGTGAAAAATGCTTAATTACCGACTAGACTAATCAACTTCGGAAGTTTATTTTTGAATGAGAATTTTTTAATTTATCCTAGAGGAATTATGATCAAACTTTTCTTTTTGCTTTTAACTCTTACATCAAGTGC
>CAMASK010000082.1 GCA_945860895.1 Bacteriovorax stolpii | reverse complement strand
CATTTTACAGTAACCGTAAAGGATAGTGAAGTCATCGTAACCGATCTTGGATCGGCAAACGGAACTTATCTTAATAATCAAAAATTAGAAACTCCTACAATTCTAAAGCGCGCTGATATGATCAAGATTGGTGCGATTGGTTTGAAGTTTCTCCCAAGTGGCGATCCTGAAAGACTGACTTACGATAAACTTCACGAAGAAGCTAACACTGATGGCTTGACCAAATGCTATAACAAAACTTACTTCAATAATTCCCTAGAGACAGAAGTCAAAAAATCTAAAGTTACGGGTAACCCCCTCACTCTTATTATATTTGATCTTGATCACTTCAAAAAATTAAATGATAACTACGGTCATGATGCTGGCGACTTTGTTTTAAAAGAAAAAGCTCGTTTGATTCGTGACAATGGTATTCGTCAAGGTGACGTTTTTGCTCGTTACGGCGGAGAGGAGTTTTGTATTCTTCTTCCAAACACTAATCTTAAACAAGGTTTTGAGATTGCTGAACGTTTGAGAAAACTTGTTGAAAAACATGAGTTCATCTACGACGGCAAACGTCTTCCGGTTGCTGCTTCAATTGGTGTTGCTGATTATCGCCAGGGTGTGAATAACGGTACTGACCTCTTCAAGCGTGCTGATTCAGCTGTTTATAAATCTAAAGAAGGCGGACGAAATCAGGTCAACTTCTTCAGGGGATAAATGGCTCTACTTCCCCCTAAAATTGAACTGTTACCTGAACACTTAATTGACCAAATTAAGGCCGGTGAAGTCATTGAACGACCAGGAAATCTTGTCAAAGAGATTTTGGAAAATGCTATCGATGCCGGCTCTAAACGCCTTGAACTTACGCTCAAAAACAATGGTCTCGATTTAATTAACCTCAAAGACGACGGGCATGGCATTTCTGCCAAAGATCTTCCCATGGCCTTTTCTCGTCACGCGACTTCTAAGATTTCACGCTTTGAAGATTTGTATAAGCTTCATTCTTTCGGTTTTCGTGGCGAGGCCCTCGCAAGTATTTCCGCCATTTCTAAACTTCAGTGTATTACTTTTAATGAAGCTGAAAATGTCGGCTCAGAAATTCGGATTGAAGGCGGAATGACGGTTTATTCAGGCACAAGAAATAAAAATCCCCACCAGCATGGCACGGAAATAAATATTCAGGACCTCTTCTTTAATACGCCAGTGCGTTTGAAATTCATTCAATCTCAACAGGCCGAAAAGAATTTCTTAAAAAAGATTATCTTCTCCTTTATCCTTGCCCATCCTCAGGTAGAATTTGCAATTAAGTATGAAGACGAGGAAAGAGAAGTGTATCCGACACGGGAGACCTTAAAAGAGCGTCTACAGGATATTGTTCCCAAGGGCAAAGACCTCATAATGTATACCATGCGCGGCTATGAAGATAATGAACTCGAAATTTATCTAATACCGGGAAATATCAAGGCTTTAGTAAAATTTCAATACACTTATATTAATCAGCGTTTTGTACTG
This sequence comes from Bacteriovorax stolpii, assembly GCA_945860895.1. GTDB lineage: Bacteria > Bdellovibrionota > Bacteriovoracia > Bacteriovoracales > Bacteriovoracaceae > Peredibacter. The sequence continues at coordinate 8,004 of CAMASK010000082.1, read as the reverse complement.
GATAAACAGCTTTTAAGAGTTATCGGCAATGCCCTCATTCAAACTTTTGGAACTGATGATTTTCATTTTATAGCTCTGGTAAAACTGCCGGCCGATCATATTGATGTGAACGTTCACCCAAATAAAACTATTATTAAATTATTTGAAACATCAAAGGTAATAAGCCTTATTACTGGAGCCATCAAAGAGATGGGAGCGACTGCGAAACCAGTACGCCCGACAGAAGCAGCTACAATGTCTGCACCCACTTTTGATAATCTGCCAATGCAAGATCCCACTTTGAGTCAGGAGCGGCATGAATATAATATGGAGGGCTTCTTCTCCCCCCATCAGCTTCCCTCAGACAATCAAAACTTCATCTGGTCCGGAAATATTTTTATCACTATGATTGAAGGAAATTGGGAAGCTGTTCATGCTTCACGCTTACTTGCCCAGTTTGTGGATGAAAAATTAAAAATTCCATCGACTCAGATTATTCCATTATTAGTCAGTGAACCTTTTAAAAATTTCGACCGTAAAAAAATAGAAGAGCTTATTCAGTCGGGTCTTGAACTGGAGAAATTGTCCAGCGACACTATGGTATTACGCGGAATTCCCGAATGGATGAATGGCTTTCCGTTAAAAGAAATCGTCTCAAGACTTCTGCTTGCCGACTCACTTGAAAAAATGGTCATATCTCCTAGAGAATGGTCTCAATCCACCTTAGAAGAAATGATGAGATTTTTTGGTACAGCTGAACTACGACGAAGAAAAATTAGCTATGATCTTAAATCCACTCTGGAAGAAAAGTTCAAATGAAAGTGATCGTTATCTCAGGTCCCACGGCTTGCGGAAAAACTGATATTAGTATCGATCTTGCCCGTACATTTGGCGGTGAGATTGTGAATTTTGACTCACTCCTTCTGTATAAAGAAATCACAATTGGAACGGCCAAGCCCACCAAAATCGAGCAGGGTGAGATTCCACATCACATGATTGATGTGGCCAGTATTAAAGAGCCATTAAACGCTGCCGATTATGCCAAGTTAGCCTTACCTATTATTAAAAAGCTTCACTTAGAAAAAAAATTAGTTTATCTCGTCGGGGGAAGTGGATTTTATCTGCAGGCATTATTAAAAGGAATGTATGAGTCTCCTACCACCTCCAAAGAGATTACCCAAAGATCAGATGCATTATATGAAGAACAGGGAATAAACCCCTTCCTTGAATTTCTTAAAGAAAATGATCTCGCCTCCTTTAAACGCTACCATGAAAACGATCACTATCGTGTGAGACGGGCAGTAGAGCATTTCTGGAATACTGGTGTGCCATTTTCAGAAGAAAGAGCAAAAAAAGATCAGGAGAATATCGAAAAGAAAGAAAAAGCCCAAACCAATATTCATGGATGGGATGTTTTGCATTTGCATCTGGATCTTCCTAAAGATGAACATCTGAAGATTATTGAAAATCGCACTAAGCGCATGCTGAACACAGGATTGATCGAAGAAGTAAAAAATCTATTAAGCCTGAGCTACACTGGTCAGGAAAAACCTCTTCAAAGTATTGGTTACAAAGAAGTGCTGAATTATCTTGGGGGAGTTTTTAAAGACCTCTCAGAGTGTGAAGAGCGAATTGTGATTTCCACCCGACAACTCGCTAAATCTCAGCGAACTTGGTTCAACCGCATTCCCCAAAAAGTGTCTTTTCATCCACTCCTGGATAAACCCCTGATCCACGAATCTGTACGAAAATTCAATTCTTTATAGCATCTCACTGGAAAAAAAGACAAAACGAGTCCCTAAAATAGGACTCGTTCTTATTTTAATTTTCTGGTGTCAGTGAAAAATTCACTGTAGGCGGAAGTTTCGGCATGGTCTGTGTAGGGAATTCTCCAGTCAGGGAATTTAAAAATGCCACAATATCTGAAACTTGTTCCTCTGTTAAATCCATGTCAAGTTGAGTCTTACCCATCACTCTTACGGCTTCATCCAAAGTCTTTACTTTACCATTATGAAAATAAGGAGCAGTCAAAGCAACATTCCTCCAGGTTGGAACTCTCCAGAAATTTTTGTCTTCCGGATTTTTTGTGACTTCATATCGTCCAAGATCTGCTTTCAGGTCATACATTTTGTCATACTTTGAACCAGGAACTTGGGGAAACGGCTGATAGTTGCCTTCGCCCATTTTAAAACCTTCTCCTGCAAAATTATCTCCGGAGTGACAGGCAGTGCAGCCAATTTCATCCACCAGTTTCATTCCTTTAATTTGCTGAGCGGTAAGAATCTTCTTATTGCCTTTGATATATTTATCAAATTGAGAATTTGGCGTGATAAGAGTTCTTTCATAACTGGCAATTGCTTTCACTAGGTTATTAGTAGTCACAGCATCCTTATCTTTAGGAAATGCTTTTTTAAAAGCTTCAATATAACCAGGAATTAAACGTACGCGGGTAATAACCAAATCATGAGAAGTCATTCCCATCTCAACAGAGTTCGTAACGGGACCCTTGGCCTGCTCTTCCAACGAAGCAGCTCGTCCATCCCAAAATTGAACAGTCATAAAAGCAGAGTTCCAAACAGTCGGAGATCCACGCCCCCCCCGCTGACCATGAATTCCGGCCCCTACTGGTCTGCCGTCTCCACCGTGGCTCATAACATTATGGCAAGAATTACAAGAAATAGTCCCGTCCATTGATAGACGAGGATCAAAGAAAAGCATCTTGCCCAATTCAATTTTGGCTGGCGTCATCGGGTTATCCGCAGGTACTGCTACCTTGGCCGGCAGCGCTTTCATACCCCAAGCACTTAAACTTACTAGTGAGGCAAGAACCATCAAGCTTTTTCTTAGATACATTTTTGCTACTCCTCAGTTAAAATAGTGACTATTATTCTACGCTTAAACAAAAAAGCTGCAATTGAACAAATTATGATTCAACCTCACGATAAATTGAAAGTTATTGTAATCTCTGACGGTACCGGAGAAACAGCTTCGGCCATTACTCGCGCGGCTATGGCACAATTTCAGGATAAAGAAATCTTTTTTACTCGTTATAAGAACATACGTACGCGGGAACAAATTGATGCCATTTTCCAGGAAGCGGCTATTCATCACGATATTGTTATCTACACAATTGTTTCTGTAGAGCTCCGTGCTTATATTGCTGAACTTTCTAAACGTGATCACGTTCGTTCTGTGGATGTAATGGGTCCCCTGCTGACGGCGTTTTCAAACTTCTTTGAATCAGAACCGAATTATCAACCGGGTATTCTTCACGCGGTTAACGACCAATATTTTAAACGAGTTGCAGCTATTGAATTCACATTGAATCATGATGACGGCAGAAATTTAAACTCTTTGGATGAGGCAGATGTTATTTTAGTTGGAATTTCCCGAACATCTAAGACACCACTTTCAATGTATCTTTCATTAGAAGGAATTAAAGTAGTGAACGTTCCTATCGTTATGGGTGTTCCAGTTCCTGAGAAACTATTTCTGGTAGATCAGAGGAAAATATTTGGTCTAACTATCGACTCAGAAGCACTCTTCAATATTCGTAAGAATCGGCTCTCACGCCTCGGTCTATCAAATGATGAGGGAGATTATGCTGATGTGACAAAAGTCACAGAGGAAATTGAATGGGCAAATCAAGTATTTGCTGAAAACAAGCGTTGGCCTGTTTTCAATGTTACTGGCAAAGCTCTGGAAGAAACTGCTGCTGAAATCATGAAGCTTCTCAATATGAGGAAAGTAAACCGCTTCAAGCAATCCAAGCGCTTTGATGAAACCAAAGATGAGTAATTAAAATTATTCTAGAAAGTGCTTTTTGTTTTCTTCGATCTGAAACTCAACTTTCTTCTCAGTTCCAAGAATAGGATTCACAATCTTAGCTTGATAAGTTCCTTCCGGAATAGGCATATCTTTGAAAGGCAAAGGCTTCTCAACCATCTGACCACTTTCTTCATAAATAATCTTTGAACCTGCAGTATAATTCTGAGAGGTTGTAAGTAGACCGGTACGCGCCCGCTCTAGTTCAGGAATAACAACAACAGTTGAATCTAAATCTTTAGTAAGAGTGATAGTCTTACTAAATGGTAAGTATCCACTTCTTTTAATAACGACGTTAGCTTCCTTATCTAAAATAATTTTTAGACTTCCTACGTAATCAGTTTTTACACCGTCGACATAAACTTCCATTGAAACATCAAATCCACTTAGTACAACCTTTCCATAATGCTCGATACTATGAGCAGTTTTTCTTTCTTCATGAGTTCGAGTTCTTTCGATGGCTGCAATTTCTCTACTCTTCTCTTCCCCGTGAATCATATTATGTAGATTGAAACCGATATTCTTTTCCGTCAACTCACCTTGGAAATACGCAATCGCCGCAAAAGAAGCTGCGATGATTATAATAATAATTGATTTTGATGAAGATACTTCTTTATCTGAATCTATATCTTTTTTAGAAACAACTCTACTGGAGGTTGTTTCTTTCTCACTTTTTTTACCAGGCATAGTAGGGCTAATTTTAGTATTCTTTGAAGGACCTTTTTGACTAGTGGTACTGCTTCGTGGCAACTTTCTTGTTGCAGAATGATCTGTCGTCTCCATTTCAATTGCATTTTGAGAATTATCAATAGCAAGATCAAGTTCAAGAGCCTTTTGTCTTTCTTCAACCTTAGCAGCACTTTCTTTTTTTACTGCACCCTTAGGTACACGCTTATCCTCAGCCTTCATTTCTTCAATATATAAACCAGTATTAAGGTTCCCGTATTCGACAAACTTGGTGCGATCATCTGCAATTTCTTTAGCGAACAGATCTTCTGCGAAGGTATTTAAATCGGAAGCATTAAAGTCAGGATAGTGAGAGTAAAGGAAACGTACCAAGGCACGGTTCATCTGATCCAGATTATCATAACGGTGATTACGGTCTTTAGATAAAGCCTTTAAAACAATGGCATCCAGTTCTTTAGGAACTGATGGGTTAATGGAAGAAGGCGGAGCTATTTTACAAGCCTGAATTTGTTTAAGTACAGCAAGATCATTACTCGCTGTGAAGAGTTTTTTTGAGCAAAGAAGCTCCCACAATGTAATCCCAACAGCGAATTCATCATAACGAGCATCTAATTCCATCCCATCCAGATATTCCGGAGCAAGATAAGAAAGTTTACCCTTAATGGTTCCGGCTTGTGTCGCTTCTGAATTGGTATTCGCCTTCGCAATACCAAAGTCAATAACCTTAACTGCACCATCATAGGTGAGCATGATATTATGGGGGGAAATATCTCGGTGTACAATGTTGTACGGCTTACCAGTCAATTTATCAGTAAACGTATGAGCATAATGAAGACCAAGACAAACTTGCGAAATAATGTAAGAAGAAATCTCAACTGGGAAAACAACTTTCTTTTCCTTCAACCGATCAAGATACTGTTTTAAGTTCGCACCATGGATGTACTCCATAGCCGTGTATAGTTGACCATTGATTTTACCATAATCATATACCTGCATAATGTTCGGATGAAGCATACCAAAGGTAATATTCAATTCGTCCTGAAACATACGCACAAAGGCTTCATCATCGGAGAACTGGGGTTGAACCATCTTGACCACAACCATTTTATTGGCCTGTTCACCTAGAAAGCGAGCACGACAAATCTTCGCCATACCACCATCTACCAGATGATCCAGGATAAGATACTTGCCGAATCTTTGAAATTTTTTTGTTTCGCTCATAATGCCCCAAAGTCATATCGGCTTATGGGCAATATTCTTAAGAAGTTTGACCAATTTCATGTGAAAAGAGTTTACTACTTTATAAATTAAGTTCTAAGTACCTGAAACCCGGAAAATTTATCGCCAATTTATTTGTGCTTAATCTAGTTGGAGATCGTTTACAGTAACCCATAACTTTATAGTTCAAAACACGCCAGTCCTGAGCTGATGGATGAGTCTTTAAATAAGCTGAGAAATTATTCAGCACAACATCATCATAACCGTTTAGCATCATTTGTTCTCTGAAGTTAACATGGGAAATTTTTGTGGGATCTGCACTATACGAAACAGTCACCAGAAGTTTTTCGCATTTAAGAAAAAATTCTTTTTCAGCAGGGGAAAACCATTTGGCAAAAGGAGAATTCTGATCTGCCTTCCAAATCAAAGAATCAAAATATAAAGTCATCCCGTGATACCAGCTCATACGTTTTAACACGAGGGATTCAGACCAGATATCCTTCTGATAAATTCCCCCCTTAAGTACAACTTTACCAGTTGTCGTCTGGTTATAGCTTTTATAGCTGGCGCACCCGACTAATCCCAAAAAAAGGAAAGCTAGGATTTTCATGGGATCTCCTTCAAAGTCTTTAGAATCCACTTCTTCATTGTTTCAAATATTTCGAACCGGTCAACTTCATTCCACAGCTCATGAAATAGATGTGGATAGTGTACAATTTGTGTCAATCGCTTCTCCATGCCATGAGCAAAAATAGCGGTACTTTCTGAATCCACAATCCGATCTTCACCAGCAATTAAAAACAAACTTGGAATCCGCATGTAATAAGATAAGCCTCGAATCCGGTGACTGGCTTCCACTACTTCCTTGGCCATACCAACAGTAATAAAATTTGGAATGAGTGTATCACTATCAAAGTCATTGGCCCTTTCAGGATCGTGAGTTAAATCTTTTCCAGTATAAACCAATGGTAAGTGCAGTTTTCCCGAAAGCATGTTCAGTTTATCCAGGATGGTTTCAGAAGATGGACCCAATGCCAATTTGGGACGAACACAAGGACTTGAAAAAATAATTCCATGAAGAGGAAATTTCCATCCGTATGATGTATCTAAAATGCGAGTGAGAGTAATTAATCCTCCCAGACTGTGAGCAAGAATGATGGTTTTTGTATCGGCAGAATTTATCTTCTGAATAAACTCACCTACCAAACCCATATCATTTACATAAATTTTAAAATGAGGAACAAAAGCACGCACTCCCCCACTTCGACCGTGACCTATGTGGTCCCACACAGTAACGGCAACATCCTGCCCGAAATTTTTGAGAAGGTATTGAATAAGATCAACATGGCGACCAGAGTGCTCAAGTGCCCCATGAACCAGGAGGAAATGAAGCTTGGGCTTGTCACTTCCAAATTGCCTGATAAATAATTGAGATTCACCATCTGAAGATGCCAGTGAATTATCAATAGAAGGCAGAGCACTGAGGGTCTTGGCCATTAATTGTCTTGTAGGTATTTTTCAATAGCGCGTTTTGCTTCATCACTCATACCTTGAAAGCGGAATGAGAATCCAGAATTTCCTTCAAGAATTCGCACCACTACTCCAGAAGCAGAAAAATGATATTCAGTGTTTTCAGGATGCACATTAATTGTAATTTTATCACCAGCTACACCCTTAAAATCATCCACCAGAACTTGCATGCCTCCAATGGAGATGTCTCGACAAATTCCTTCAAAAAGTTTTTTATTGTTTTGTACAAACAAACGGGCAATGAAAGGTTTACGTGCAGCTGTTCTGCGATCTGCTTCCTGAATGACAGGAGGTAATTCCTCAAAAATGTTCTGATAGTCAGGAAGATCGGCTAAAACTTTCCACTCTTTCATGCCAGAGGCAAAAATAAAAGTTTTACCATTGATACGATTTTCTTTAAAAAGTTGTTTAAGTTGTTTTATTGAAAAAGGGCCGAAATCACTCGAAGCATTTCCTCGGTCATTTCCAATACGAATGAAGACAACGCGATCATCTTGATTTAAATCTGAAAAGTTAAATATTTTTTCTTGCACAGGAGCTTGTGGAATTGGAGCTACAGACGAGTCAGATGATTGAAGTTCAGAAATCTCTTTAATTTTTTTCCAGTTATCAAAACCCTTTTTCCATACAAAATCTTCGGACTTAAGTTCCTGCTTGGAGATCAGCGAAGTAATAATTTCTACACCCACTGGACCCTGACGATTTCCTTTTTGAACATAATACCAATTGTCGGCCATAACTTCCTCAACCTATTGAAATAATTAT
>CAMASK010000081.1 GCA_945860895.1 Bacteriovorax stolpii | reverse complement strand
TGGAGTGCGGTGATTTAAGTGGAGAGATTGTAGCTTTACTTAAAGCCTATCAACTGACTTGTTCCACGCACTTTACTCAACCTTTATCAATCTTTCAAATTCTTTCGGTGTTAAATAATTCAAGGAAGAGTGGACCCGCTTTTCGTTATAAACCTCCTCAATAAATCTTCCTATCCTCTGGGCCACATCAAGAATGGTCTCGTAATTAAAAAGATAAACTTCTTCCGTTTTAATCGTTTTCATAAAGCTTTCTGCAAATGCGTTGTCATAGGGATTACCCTTGCGCGAACAGGAGATTTTAAATCCATTATCAGTGAGGAAGCTTATGTATTTATCACACAGATATTGAACTCCACGATCAGAATGATGAATCACTCCAATCGGCCGATCTCTTCTTTCGTACGCCATCTTCAAGGCATCAAGTGCAAGTTCACCATCAATCCTTTGAGAGATCTGCCAACCAACGACTACTCGTGAATGAAGGTCCAGAATCACTGCTAAATAAACAAAACCGTTTGCAATTCTGATATAGGTGATGTCTGCGACCCACGCTTCATTAAGCTTCGTAACTTGATGGTCACCAAGCAAATTTGGATAGACCTTGTGCCCGTGATTGGAATCAGTCGTTCGAACAAATCTTCTCTTGAGTTTTATATGAAGAGAGAACTTCTTAAGAACTTTCCTCAGCCTATACTCCGTTACTATAATTCCTCGACGCTTGAGATATTCCAACAAAGTTCTATATCCGGCCCGAGGAAATTCCACCCGAACTGATTCAATCTGCCCTCGAATATTAGCATCCATTTCTTCTTTTTCAGATGAGGAAGATGACTTTTCTTTGTAATAAGTAGATGAACTCAGTTCCATCATTTCCATGGCTTTCTTTTTACTGCCAAGTCTTTTATGGTTTTGGTCAACCCACTGGCATTTTTCTCGTACAGTGAATTTCCAGGAAGTTTTTTTAAAAGGTCTATGATGAGACTCTTCTCACCCAAGGACTTCTTGAGTTCATCATTCTCCATTTCAAGCTCGGCAAGACGTCTTAAAAGGTCATTGTTTGAGTCTTTGGGCTCATCAGTTGGAACTCGCCGCCCTTTAGATTCCTCAGCGTATTGGGCTTTCCAACTGTAAATTCGAGTGGTGTCTTTATAACCCAGTTCATCCGCAAGTTGTTGAGCTGATTTTTTACCTGAATTGAAGTCCTCAACGGCCTTGCGTTTGGTTTCTTCGGGATACTTGATCTTTTTGCCTGACATTTCTGACTCCTTATAACCATTATACTGGTTTTTATGAAGTCAGCTGATTTGCCGGATTAAGCTAAAAAGATTCCACTATTTTCACCGCAGTCCATCAACAGAATCCATCAAAAGTTGAATTCTCGGCTGCCTCGGCTAAGACAAAAGTGGTAGCCAATACTGCGCCCACTGCAGCAGCTCCAGTACAAACCACACCCGTTAAAGCTTATGAATTCCACTCATCAGTTGCATTGAATTCATTGGTGGGGGATGCCCCAAAAATTAATACTAATGGATCCGTTTCAAAGGCTCTTGTTAAAGATGGTTCATTTAATGCTGGTTCTGTTGACGACGGCGCTTTAGTGGCGGGAGCCGAGATTGGTATCTCTAAGTTCAATGGTTCAGACAAATCCGGTACCGGGTTTGGGTCTTATGGCTCGCGGGGACTCGCTTCAAAAATTGGCTTTGATAGTTCTTATCTTGAACCAAAAACTGTTGTTCTTGGATCAATGGATCCTGAACTACTACGTAAAATTTTACGTGAGTACATCCCCCAATTTCGTCATTGTTACCAAAAAGAATTAATAGGCAACTCTGAAAAGATTAAAGGCGTCATTAATCTTAACTTCACAATTAGTTCCGAAGGTCGGGTTTCAAGCCATGATATCCGTGCCAAAGATGCTCGCTTTTCTAAGAAAGGCCTAGGTTGTATGGGGCAGGTTTTGACTCTGATTGACTTTCCTAAACCTAAAGGTGGTGGAGTGGTGGATGTGAAACAGCCTTTGAATTTTTTTGCTGAGACTGAGAAAATTTAGAGACGTGAATACTTAATTATTTCTCTTTTTTCTTCATTTAACTTTTAGGTTAATCTACTGCCTCTTTGGGGCGCAATTAGATATTCTGTATTCGTCCAGATGAAACCATGAAGGGTAAAACCGGAATGGATAACCAAGCTGGGTAAAGAAATGGTCATCGAAAGATGGCCATTCTTTTTTGGTCTTAACTCAAGCAGCTTTATTTTTTGAATGTCTTTTCTCTTTCTTGAGTTTAACTACTTGGAGTGCATTTTGTTTGCGCTGAAGATTTTTGATAATAAGTTTATGCATGTATCTTTCAATTTTAATCATCATTACAATATTGGTAGAAAAGCGAAATGAGCATGTGGTGCCTTCAAAGGTCGACCACTCAAGTTTTCCCCAAACGAATTTTGTGATATTAATTTGAAACTGAGAAAGCTCTTGAAGGCTCCATTCCTTAATTTCATTCTTCTTCTTAAATAAGTTCCACAAGGGTTTTGTTACAAGCTTGATTTTATCTTCATGAATCTCTAAGCGATGTTTTGGACCTTCCAGCGTGTAATGTATCATTCTTTCCCCCCGCAAATCTAAAGTAGTTTCTTATCGATAAAAAATAAGAATTCTACAGGGGAATTTTCTTTTAATTTTTTTTATTTATAAATAAAAATTTTATTCCAATAAACTTCTAAGCATCCATGCTGTTTTTTCATGAAGTTGCATTCTTTGCGTGAGTAAATCTGCCGTTGGTTCATCAGATGCTTTATCAACTAAAGGAAGAATTGATCGGGCAGTTTTGGTAACTGCTTCCTGAGCGGCCACTAAATATTTAATCATCTCTATAGCTTTTGGCTGCCCTTTGATTTCTTTGATGGAGCTAAGTTTTGCAAACTCAGCGTAAGTTCCTGGTGCTGGAAATCCAAGTGCTCTGATTCTTTCGGCGATAAGATCCACTGCCAAGGCCAATTCGTTATATTGCCCTTCAAACATCAAATGGAGCGTATTAAACATAGGTCCCTTAACATTCCAATGAAAGTTATGAGTCATAAGATAAAGAGTATAAGAGTCGGCCAGAAGGCGAGAAAGACCATGTGCGATCTCTTTGCGATCCTTTTCACTTATGCCATTGTCAATTTTCATAAATCCTCCGTTGGCTTTTATGCTATTTTAGTCGTAGACCCAAAATTACTCCAATCTTATTGCTCTGTAGGGCAATAGATAAATGCTTAACCGGCAAAGTTTGCCGAAATAAACGATTAAAAACATGGCCCTTTGCCAGCTTCAGAAAATCTTTTGTAAAGCAGAACAAAATGGCGCATGTTTACATGTAAGAAATTGTTGTTTTTTATGGGTTCTGCTCGAGAAAATTTATCGGACATTCCACTAAATCTAGTTAGAAAAACCGTCAAAATATTGTCGACACACTATATCTAGTTTTTTTGCTTTTCAATTGTCAGAAGTCCCACTACGCTAATTTTAAGACAGATAATTAAACATCCACACACACATCATGAAGAAGGAGTTGGGGATTATGAGCATTAACACAAAGAACACAGAGACATTGTTGACTCAGTCAAATGATCGCTTTGTTCTTTTTCCGATCAAGCACAACGATATTTGGAACATGTACAAAAAAGCTATGGCAAGTTTTTGGACAGCCGAAGAAATTGATCTTTATTCCGACTTAAACGATTGGGAGAATTTAAACAATCAAGAGCGACATTACATTTCTCATATTTTAGCGTTTTTTTCTGCTTCAGACGGAATCGTCAATGAGAATCTGGCCCTTCGTTTTTATAATGATGTTCAGATTCCTGAGGCCCGTGCTTTTTACGGCTTCCAAATCGCTATGGAAAACATCCATGCTGAAACTTACGGTCTTTTAATCGACACCTACATTAAAGATGCTAAACAGAAAGATTATCTTTTGAATGCCATTGATAATATCCCATGCATAAAGAAAAAAGCTGATTGGGCCATGAAATGGATCAATGGTAATGAGTCTTTTGCTGAAAGACTCGTGGCTTTTGCCGCGATTGAAGGAATTTTCTTCTCAGGTGCATTTTGTTCAATTTTTTGGTTGAAGAAGCGTGGCCTTATGCCGGGCTTAACTTTCTCTAACGAGCTTATTTCTCGAGATGAAGGTCTTCACACAGATTTCGCCTGCTTGCTCTATAAAGATTACATCAACAATAAACCTTCTGAGTCCCGCATCCGTGAGTTGATCACTGAAGCCGTGGCCTTTGAATGTGAATTCATCACTGAAGCTCTTCCAGTATCTTTGATCGGAATGAATGCTGACATGATGAAAGACTACATCAAGTTCTGCGCAGACAGACTTATGAGACAACTTGGTTATTCAAATATTTTTGAAGCTAAGAATCCATTTGATTGGATGGAATTGATCTCTATGCAAGGAAAGACAAACTTTTTCGAGCGTAAAGTATCTGAGTATCAGAAAGCAGGAGTTGTGAATTCAACTAAAGAGGCTGCTGGAAATAATTTTGCCTTCTCAACTGACATCGATTTTTAAGGAGACTCACAATATGTTCGTTATTACACGCTCAGGGAAAAGAGAACCAGTACAATTTGATAAAATCACTCATCGCATTTCTCAGTTAACTTATAACTTAGATGCAAAATACGTTGATGCGATTCAAATCGCTAAACGTACCATTAATGGTTTATTTGATGGGATTACGACTGATGAGCTTGATAACTTGTCTGCAGAAGTTTCTGCTTACATGACTTCAGTTCACCCAGATTATGCTCGTTTAGCAGGAAGAATTGCTACGGCAAATCTTCACCGCTCAACTTCTGATTCATTCATGGAGACTTTTGAGGCTCTTTACAATTACAAGAATGGATTCACGAACGAGAAGCAGCCATTGATCTCTGAAGAGATCATGAATTTTGCACGTGAACATAAAGATAGAATTTCTACAGAAATTGCTTACTCTCGTGATTTCGAATTCGATTATTTCGGATTCAAGACACTTGAGAAGTCATATTTATTAAAAGTTAATGGAAAAATTGTTGAGCGTCCTCAGCATTTATTCATGCGTGTCGCCCTGGGAGTACAAATTGGAAACATCGAAGAAGCAATCAAAACTTATCACCTTATTTCTGAGGGCTGGTTCACTCACGCTTCTCCAACTTTGTTTAATGCCGGTACTAATAAGGCGCAGATGTCGTCATGCTTCCTGGTAGCTATGAAAGATGATTCCATCGATGGAATCTATTCGACTCTTCGTCAAACAGCGTTGATTTCTCAGTCTGCTGGTGGAATCGGCCTCTCTATTCACAATATTCGTGCGAAAGGTTCATTCATCCGTGGAACTAACGGAACTTCTAATGGAATTGTTCCTATGCTTCGCGTTTTTAACGATACCGCTCGTTACGTTGATCAGGGCGGCGGTAAACGTAAAGGTGCTTTCGCGGTTTATCTCGAGCCATGGCACGCTGATATTGAAGATTTCTTAGAGCTTCGTAAAAACCACGGAAAAGAAGAGCTTCGCGCACGTGATCTTTTCTATGCTCTTTGGATTAATGATTTGTTTATGAAACGCGTGGAAGCTGATGCTGATTGGACTCTAATGTGTCCTAATAAATCTCCAAGTCTCGCTGATTGTTATGGCAAGGCTTTCGAAGAGCTTTATGAAAAATATGAAAAAGAGGGTAGAGGGCTTAGAGTGGTTAAAGCTCGTGACCTGTGGTTCAAAGTGATTTCATCACAAATTGAATCTGGTATGCCTTTCATGTTGTACAAAGATGCAGCTAATGAAAAATCTAACCAGAAAAACCTGGGAACAATCAAGTCTTCAAACCTTTGTACTGAAATCATGCAGTATACTTCGGAAAAAGAAATTGCAGTTTGTAACTTAGCTTCAATTGCTCTACCTAAGTTTGTTGAGGACGGAAAGTTTGATCATAAGAAACTTTTTGAAGTGACTTATCAGGTAACTCGCAACCTTAATAAAATTATCGATCTCAACTACTATCCGGTAGAAGAAGCTCGTTACTCGAACATGAAAAACCGTCCAATCGGAATTGGTGTCCAGGGGCTTGCCGATACATTCTTTAAACTTCGATTGCCTTTTGACTCATCAGAAGCTCGTCAGGTGAATAAAGAAATTTTTGAAACAATTTATTACGCAGCTCTATCTTCATCAGTTGACTTAGCTAAAACCGATGGTCAATACGAATCATACGAAGGATCACCAATCTCTAAAGGGATTTTACAGCCGGATATGTGGGAAGTTAACCCATCAGAGCGTTGGGACTGGACAACTTTAAGAGCGAAAATTAAGACTTATGGTGTTCGTAATTCGCTTCTAATGGCACCAATGCCTACGGCTTCCACGTCTCAAATTCTCGGAAACAATGAATGCATTGAGCCGGTTACATCAAACATTTATACTCGCAGAGTTCTATCTGGAGAGTTTGCTATGGTCAATAAGCACTTAGTGCGTGACCTCATTCAGCTTGGTCTCTGGAATGAAGAAATGAAAGACCGTATCATCGCTCACAATGGATCGGTCCAATACATTCCTGAGATCCCAGCTGATTTGAAGGAACTTTACAGAACTGTTTGGGAAATTAAGCAGAAGTCGATCCTCGAGATGGCAGCTGACCGTGGTGCTTATATCGATCAATCACAATCTCTTAACATTCACATGGAAGACACAAACTTTGGAAAACTTTCTTCATTGCACTTTGCTGCATGGAAGTTGGGCCTTAAGACCGGGATGTATTATCTAAGAACTCGTCCGGCAGTTGATGCAATTAAGTTCACCATTAAAGAAACTGTTAAACAAGCGGCTCCTATTGATCAAGCGGCTGCAATGGTCTGTTCTTTGGATAATCCTGAAGACTGCGTTTCTTGCGGTAGCTAGTAAGTATCTGTCTGAAGAGGGCGCCAAAGAGTGGTTGCCCTCTTTTCTATTTCACTGCCAATGCTGACCAAAAAGAATCTTAGCTAAATACTTCCTGGATTAACGTCTCTTTTTAGAATTTGAAGGCGCACTTGAAAGCTTCATTGTATTGGTATTGTCGTCTTTATTTTTCAACATGAAGGTTTTATTACCAAACATGATGATTTGACCATCTACTAAGCGCACTTTTACATTTGCCTCACACCTCTCAGAGTTGATGAAAGTCCCGTTCCTGGATCCAAGATCCATGAGGTAGGCATGATTGCTTTCGATTAAAAACTGGCAGTGAGAGCGGCTCATTTTATCACATGTGGGGAATGTATGATGACCTTCGGAGCGGCCTAAAATATCTCCGTGAGTGAGGATTATGACCTCATTTGAATCTAGATCACTTAATCGCCAGGCCATAGAAACCCTTTTAAAAATTTAAATTGTAACTCATCTCAGGACGGCTTTGCTCTTGGGAAAGATTTTCAATCTTTTCAGGAATTGCCTGATGTGGGGTCAAGGGGAAGCCAACATTAAAAGATGACTTTTTAAATCGAATACTCTGTGGATTATCTAAGACATAAATTTCGATGCCCTGTCGTCTGATTTCTCGCATGGCTTCTTTAAAAGACAGCATGACGCCTTTTGAGAAAATATTCACCCCGGTTACATCCGTATGGACACTGATTCCGTCAAGTTTTAAAACTCTTAATATGTCAGTAAATAATTCGAAGGTGTAACGAATAAAAGGGACGGTACCTTGAGAATAAATAAGATCAAATTTATTTTCAGCATAGGGGATTTTTTTACCGTAATCGAGATCTTCAAATACTACATAAGGTAAAATCATATCATGCGCTTCATCTTTATTCATTAAATTGAATTTTAAAGCAGTAAGGATAAAGCTTTCGCGTCGATAAAAAGTATGGGTTTTCTCTTTATTGATTCCATAAAATTCAACTTCAGGGAACAATTTTTTTAACTCCATCAGTACCCTCCCATTACCAAATCCAATTTCCATGACTCTGGTTTTTTCGCCGGCGAGTTTATTTTTTTCATAAATTTCGCTGATTAAATCCTCGAGATGGTAGGGGGTAATTTTTGCGTTTAATTCACTTAGGGTGTGGGAGCGGGATTCATTGTATGGCAGAATTTTATACTGTTCGAGATTAATGGAATCGATGGTGCTTTCGCTTTGAAAGTAAAGTGTGATACAAAAACCAATAATCACAAGTGAAAATGTCATAAGAATAGTGCGCAAGTTCATGGTTAATTGAAGCATACTTTTTGACAACTGCCCACAGGCCGAATAATATTAAAAAAAAACAATCTGGAGTCTCTGTGAAATGTTTAATACTGCTACTTATTTGCTTCTTCGTTTCCCCGGTATTCGCGCAAGAATATCAAAAAGGATTAGGAGTAATGCTTGGTAATCCGACTGGATTAAACGGCAAGTATTGGATGGGCGCAAAACGTGCGATTGATGGTGGTTTAGGTTTTTCATTGGGCAAGCACACAGATTTTAGTATTCACTCTGATTATCTTCTGCACGATGAAGCGGCCCTTTATCTAAACGACGTGAAGGCTTTGGACTTATATTATGGAATTGGTGGAAGAATGGAATTTACCAATGACATTGAGGTTGGCATAAGAGTCCCAGTGGGTCTTCTTCATAAAGTTGAAAATGGAAAATCCGATATTTTTGGAGAGATTGCCCCTGTTCTCGATTTTCTTACTAGGACGGGAATTGAAATTCACTTACTTTTTGGGTCACGTTATTATTTCTAGTTCGTGATGCGGTGAACTGCAAGCTCTTTCTAGCTGAGCTATGGTGCTGGGATCTTAAATTCTCCTGTGAAGTTTAATACTCCTAGTCGACGATAATTTTCTCTTTTATGCTGACTTTTTTTCCATAAATTTCTGTTACCCGAATCTCTCCACCTAAATTTTCCTCCATGGGATTTTTACCTTTGATGGGATCAATTTTTACAAAGTAATCTGCATCAAAAAGTACTTTACCTTTTTTTCCAGATAGGATGGCGTGTCTAATGGCCAGATTTAAGATGGGTTTTGCTTCAAGACTAGCAGTGATTTTATTTTCTGCTTTTAAATTGGTGAAATGGTTTAAATTTTTTAATTTTAGAGTTGTAACAAAAGTTTTAATTACAGTTGGTTGAATAGAACCCTCAATGTCGCATCCTGTCTTAAAAGTATAATTCATTGTTGCAGATTTTCTCATGAGGATTACACCTATCCAATCAATTTTATGTTTTTCGCAATTTTCGACACTGAATTTGTTATTCTTTTTTACAGCTTTTTTAGTGGAACTTTGCAAAATGGGAGCAATTAATGCCCTGATAGATATTTTTGCTTCTTCCACTTCAGAGACCGCGAACACACTTATGGGCAGCATCAAACTAATAAGCATCAAAATTTTTTTCATAGAATCCTCCGTTCTGGCCCTAGAATATCCAAATTCAAATAAAAGTCTCACATAAATTATTTCTTAAGCCAAAATTTGTAATAATATTGTGTATGGAAGAAAAAATACTAACGGGAAAACAGATTTTAGTTGTGGATGATGAGGCTGACCTCAGAGATATCGTGGCCTATGAACTTGAGTTTATGGGAGCCGATGTTTTTCAAGTCGAGAATATTTCCAAGGCTAAAGATTTTTTAGACATTCGACCAATTGACCTGATTATT
>CAMASK010000080.1 GCA_945860895.1 Bacteriovorax stolpii | reverse complement strand
ATAAATTTGAAGGAAATTTGCGGACTTTTCTTCCAGAAAAAGGGTGTCTTAGATGTTTTGGAAATATTCCCTCTGATGATGCTCTCCTTGGTAATTGCAATGATTTTGGTGTTCTGGGAACTACCACTAGTATTCTGGGATCTATGCAGGCCAGTGAAGCGATTACTTATTTACTCACTGGTGAAAATGAAAGTTCTAAATATACATTTTTGTTTGACCTAAAGTTATTAACACCAATGAAAGTAAAAAACTCTGCCCGAGTTGGTTGTTTAAGTTGTGCCGATCTCCTTGAGCTTAAATTGGATGAGCTAGAGGTAGATCAGGTTGGTGAAAGGGAACTTCTGGATATTCGGCAGATGACCGATGAAGACCTGATAAATTTTAAAACAGATAAAAAAATCGTTCTTTGTTGCCATCGAGGCCATCGCTCTAAAAAAGTGGCAAACCAATTCAGAGCGAAGGGCATCGAAGCATTTTCACTGCGCGGAGGCGCAGAGAATTTATCTTAGTGTGACTTCTTTACTCATCTTATCCTTAGAAAATTTCATAATCTGATCAACTTCACCACGGAAGTCTTTCTCATTCATCATGTGACCATTCAATATCGTACTCCAGTTTCGAACAGTTCCGGCCAGAGCAACTGCTTCAGCAATCTCATTTTTTGTAGCACCTTCCTGAATCGCTGCCTGAGTATGATAGTAGACACATAAATTACAAGGAATTTGGGCCGAGACAGCTAGTCCAATCAGATCATTGTATTTTGCCGGGATTGCTGAATCTGGATTCATATGGAGTGCCTTCATTTCTTTCCATGCGCCGACAATGCTGTTGGCGGGGTATTGTTGAATAAAATTGGGAACAAAGCCATAAGTCATTTTGACATCAGCGTAAACATCGTTAGGACTTTGTATTTTCTCTGCTACGACTTTTGGTACAGCTTCCATGGCCTGTTTTGCCATTTGCCTGTTCACAAACATCAGCATTTTATCAATATCAGATTTAAATTCACTTTCTGAAATCTGCATTCCCGTAATAAATGAACCCCAACGATAAGTCTGCCCAGCTACTGCAATAGCTTCATCCATTTCATTTTTATTCGCCTTGTTCAATTTTGCAGCTTCTGTATGAAAGTATGAGCAATATCGACAAGGGATTTGAGCGGCCACGGCCATGCCGATTAATTCTTTGTATTTTGGAGGAATAACAGAATTTGGATTTAACTGAACACCTTTCATTTCTTCCCAGGCGCCCGCTATACCGGACTGTGGATAATCTTTCATAAACGTTGGGACAATACCGAACGTTTGTTTGATTTCCTTGTAGGCCGTGTCAGCTTCTGGTAGTGCATTGGCATTACTTAGTTTTAAACATGTTAGAGCGATGAAGAGATAAAAATAAATTTTCATAGTTTCTCCTTTGGTAAGAAAACTACGAACAGGGTGCCAGTAATATTAGAGGGATTCTAGCCGCGCACCTTTAAGAATTCTGCAGCAATGCTGATGGCTATTTCATAAGGATGATTGTGACCAATAGGAAGTCCAACTGGTACACGTAACTTTTCAATAAACTCATGACTTACACCTGCTTCTTGAAGGTCATGCTTGATTCTTTTACCTTTGATTTCAGACCCAAGCACTCCTACGTAGGGACAATTCGGTGCGTGTGAAGCTATTTCCACTAGAATCGGTAAGTCAAAAGCATGCCCCATGGTCATGCATATAAAGAAACTTTTAGGATCAAGTTCTTTCACCACATCCTTTGGACTTGGATGATGGATCGCTTTAACTCCTTCGAGTTTTGAAATCCATTCCTCTCGGGAGTCTACACAGGTGACATGACAATTAAGTTTACTCAAGACTCTAGTGAGGGCCTGGGCCACGTGACCTGCGCCGAAAACAACAATAGGCCAGTTTATAGCAGGGAAGTGTTCGAAGAGAAAATTTACTTCACCACCACAAGACATTCCAATATCTTTTTGAAGATTCCATGTCACGATTTCTGGTGGTAATTGCTCATGATGATCTAGAATACTTTGGGCTTTTTTGATGGCGGCCATTTCAACTTTACCACCACCGACTGTGCCAGCGTAGAGTCCATTTTTTGTAACAAGAATTTTAGCACCAGGGTCCTGTGGTGAGGATCCGAGAACGCTCGTCATGGTCACAACCACAAACGAAATCCCTTTTTCATTGAGTTCAGAGCATTCTTTCCAAAGATTCATTAATCCCACGCCTTAAATTTTTCAGGGGCTATTGCCCTCAGCACTCGCTCATTGGTAGCGGGAATTTTAATTGAGGGATAAGTCTGTTTATACTGAGGCAATGCCGTCAATGCATTGTTAATTGCCGTCCAAGCACTGATGGCAAGGAGTAGTGGAGGTTCACCAACTGCTTTGGTTCCTCTAACGTTGGCGAAATTCTCGTCATTGTCTAACAAAGTAATATTAAATTCTCTTGGTACGTCTTGTATGCTTGGAATTTTATAAGTGCTTGGAGCATGAGATAATAGAAAACCCTGATCATTATAGAAAAGATTCTCTGTGGTGACCCATCCTAAGCCTTGAATGTAGGCACCCGAAACTTGTCCTACGTCAAGATCATGATTTACTGGGCGGCCCAAATCCATCAAAATATCTGTCCGCAGAACTTTAACTTCTCCAGTATCTTTATTAAGACTCACTTCAGTGCAGGCAGTTCCTTGTGTAAAATAGAGGAAAGCATCGCCTTGACCAGTCAGTTTATTAAATTCAATACCTGGAATGCGATAGAATGAATAATCACTCAAACTAATTCGATTTAAATACGCTTCGAGAATGAGGGATTTAAATTCAATTTTCTTTTCTGCATGGTCAGGATGGTAAACCCAGCCATCTTTAAATTCGATATCAAAATATGTTGCCTTACCAGATTTCCACTCTGCACCTTCATTTGGATCGTTTACATCCAGGTTGGCAGTTTGCAGAACAATTTCTTCCTGAGTACCAAGTCCAGCGGTTTTAGAGGCCCATTTTTCTTTTGGGACATCTAATAAACGGAGCGCCAACTCACTCAAGCGTTTTTTTATTTTACGAACAGCAAGAATCGCTGCGGCCCCATTTAAATCTGTCCCTGATGAAGCGGCAGTTGGTGAGGTGTTTGCATTTTTATCAGTGCGGGTAGGCATCATGCGGGCAGCATCTCGCTGTAATCCCAGTTCATGAGTAACCATTTGAGCTATCCTGGCATTCACACCTTGACCCATTTCCGTTGCACCCGTTGCAATTTGAAGTGAGCCGTCATTATGAATAATCACCAATGCATTTGCCTGATTTAAAAATCTGGTAGTAAAGGATATTCCAAACTTAACCGACGTCAGAGACATGCCCCGAATAAAACCATAATCTTCTTGGTTATATTTAATGATTTCAAGTCGACGTTGTTGGTAATGACAGCTTTTTTCGAGCTCTTCATGAAGTCTTTCAAGACAGTTATTTTTTACAACTTGATTATAATGAGTCAGGTTACGATTCTCTTTATCCGAATAAAGATTAATTTTTCTGACTTTAAGGGCATCTATCTTTAAATAGTGAGCAATTTCTTCAATGGCTTTTTCAATAGTGGCAACACCCTTTGGACCACCGAAGCCACGGAAAGCTGTATGAGGGTGATGATGGGTTTTGCAAACCTGACCTGTCACGCGCATATTTGGAATAAAATATGAATTATCGGAATGAAGCATCGCTCTTTCCATAATAGATGTAGAAAGATCAGCGTAGGCGCCACCGTCAGAAAATAGTTCCACGTCCCATGCTAAAATTTTCCCCTGATTATCAAAACCAATTTTATATTGGTTTTCGAAAGGATTTCTTTTCCCTGTCATGATCATGTCATCATCTTTAGTTAGACAAATACGGACTGGGCGATTGAGTTTTTTTGCACAAAGTGCTGCCATGGCAGCAAAGGGAGCCGATTGAGATTCTTTACCACCGAATCCACCACCCATTCTTTTCACCTGGCAAACTACATCTTTATCTGGAATGCCCAAGGCATGAGCGACCACATGTTGAGTTTCTGTTGGATGCTGAGAAGAAGAGTGAATTTCTATTTGTCCGTCTTCCAAGGGGTAGGCAATGGAGACCTGACTTTCAAGATAAAAATGATCATGTCCTTGAATTGAAATTTTTCCAGAAAGTGTATGTGGGGCATTGTCCATCGCCTTATCCACTTCACCTCGCTCAATTTTTCTTTTATCACCGATGAAGGACTTCACTTCACGAGCCTTATCTATGGATAGAACGGCTTCAAGATCCACATACTCGATAATTACTTTTTGCTTCGCTCTTTGGGCAGCTTCCATGGTTTCTGCTACAATTAAAGCAATTGGTTCACCTGCAAACTGGACTTTATCCACGGCAAGAATAGGTTGATCTTTAAAAATAGTTCCCCACAAATTATGGTGAACGTCACGCCCAGTGAAAACAGTAATTACCTTAGGCTGCTTCAAGACTTCGGAAAAATCCATATGCTTTATAGTTGCATGAGCACGAGTGGAGTAAAATACATCAACGAATAATTCATTATGCAATTTCGCACGATCATCGACGAATTCTGATTCACCTGTAACATGCGTGTGAGCACTATCATGAGGAAGACTCATTTGTTACCTCCACATTCAGCAAAAAAACGGCGAAGAAAATTTTCGATTAAGATATGGCGATAGGCTCCGGATGCTCTCACGTCAGAAACGGGTTTAAATTCTGTGTGAAGAATTTTTACAGCAGCATCCAGATCAAGCGTAGTTTTTAGGGAGTCTTCCGTTCGTTTAAAGCGGACTGGAGTTTCGGCGACTCCACCAGCAGCAATATATATATTCTTGATAGATGTTTTTAAATGATCATTCCATTCAATTTGGATTCCCAGATTTACTGCAGAGATATCAAGATCTTTACGATTTGAATTTTTATACAGTTTAAAATCGGCTCCAGCTTTAGGCAGATGAAATTTAATTCCAGTGATGAGCTCTCCCGTTTGGAGGGCCGTCTTTCTGTAGCCGATAAAGAAATCACTGAGAAGTATTTCTTTATTTCCATTAACGATCACTGAGGCATTTAGGGCAAGAAGTGCTGGAGGGGTATCACCGATTGGAGAAGCGTTTGCCACGTTTCCAACCACTGTTGCAAGATTTTTAATTTGTGGCGAAGCAAAAATATCCAGATAATTTGAAACTTCCGGACATTTATCTTTCATGAAATGTCTGAACTCGGTCATAGTAACTCTCGCCCCCAGAGTCACCACGTTATTTTTCAGTTGGATATCGTATAAATCTTGAATCAAATGCAAACTCAAAAGTTTTGTAAGAGTAATTTTTCTTTTGTTATGTACTACTCCTAAATCAGTTGAAGCCCCTACGATACGTGTATCAGGATTGGCGGCCAGATAATTAAGAGCTTCCTGAATCGTTTTCGGAGCAGAATAGGAGAAATCTTCAGTCTCTATGGCAATACCGGTTTGGAATTTCTCTTCAAGCACTTCTTTTTGTTCAGGAGAAAAGAATCGCTCCTTCACACTTTGAGCTTTTTTTAAGTCCATAGTCAAAGCAGCGTCAATGATTGGTTGATAACCCGTGCATCGACAGAGATTTCCTGTCATGCAGTTTTTTGCTTCAACAACATTAAGAGTGGTTTCTTTTTTAGCAATTTTTTCTTCTACAAGTCCAGTTAAGGCCACGACAAAACCTGGAGTGCAAAATCCGCATTGGCTTCCATGACATTTAATCATTGCTTTTTGAGCGACATGCAATTCATTCTCATCTTTGAGAGCATCCACAGTTACCAGGCTTGATCCATCAAGATTGGCCACTACGGTGATGCAAGAGTTAATGGGCAAATAATTATTATCATCAGTGCCTTTGGCATGAGGAAAATAGCGGAGTACACTACAGGCTCCGCAGTCACCTTCAGCACAAACGATCTTCGTTCCTGTGAGATTTTTTTCATAACGAAGATAATCACCTAGCATCATAGAGGCCTGTTCGGCACCCACTTCATGTCGCTTGCCATTGAGGTAAAAAATGACCTTATTTCTCACGAGGACCTTCCCTTGAATCTTTGACAAATATTATCGCCAAAGTTTAACATCTTGGAAAAGGAAAAGACCCCATGAACAGAGAGGAATTGATCAAAAAACTGCCCAAAGCTGAGCTCCATTTGCATATTGAGGGTAGCTTTGAGCCAGAACTCATGTTTGAGATCGCCCAGCGAAATAATATTGCCATCCGCTTCAAAAACATCATGGAAGTCAAAGAAGCCTATAACTTCCATAATCTGCAATCATTTCTGGATATTTACTATGAAGGTGCTGCAGTATTAATTAATGAGCAGGACTTCTATGACCTCACAATGGCCTATTTAAAGCGCTGCAAAGAGGATAATGTAGTCCATACGGAAATTTTCTTTGACCCTCAGACTCATACTGATCGGGGAGTACCATTTGAAGTCGTCTTTAATGGCATTCAAAGGGCCTTAACAGTCGCTGAAACTGAATGGGGAATTACGAGTCATTTGATTATGTGTTTTTTAAGACATTTGTCTGAAGAAAGTGCTTTTAAAACCTTAAAAGAATCTTTGCCCTTTAAAAAGCATATCATTGCCGTTGGTCTAGATTCCGGAGAAGTTGGTCATCCTCCTCAAAAATTTCAAAGAGTCTTTGAAGCCGCCATGGAAGAGGGGTTCTTAACTGTCGCTCACGCTGGAGAAGAGGGGCCTGCTTCTTATATCTGGGAAGCTTTGGACCTTTTAAAAGTTAAACGCATTGATCATGGTGTTCGCGCTATGGAAGATCAAAAATTGCTCGCGCGAATAATTAAGGAAGAAATACCATTAACAGTGTGTCCATTGTCCAATCTAAAACTCTGTGTGTTTAAAAAACTTACAGATCATAATCTAAAAAAAATGCTTAAATTAGGTGTGAGAGTAACAATCAATTCTGATGATCCTGCTTACTTTGGCGGATATTTGAATCAAAATTTTATCGAGACTGCCAAAGCACTAGACTTAAATTCTGATGAAATTAAGACAATTGCTATAAATTCCTTCCAAGGCTCGTTTATGGATGAAAACGAGAAAACAAAATGGATCTCACATATCAGAAACCTACCTACCACCTAGAATATCTAACATAACAACTTGACTACATCTAAATTGAGATTAGTTTAAGAAGCTTTCCCTATCTTAAGCGTTTATCCTAGATTACATGCTAGGGATGGCGATCGAGTAAATCGGAGCATCATCTTTAGATGCAAAAGGGTGCTACAAAATTTATTTTTGGGCATCCTTTTTTTTGATAAATTTTCAGAGTCCGCCTGTTTAACTCTACTTAAATATTTCAAGTAAAAAAAACATAATGGTTTTAGAATTGATCATGGGATTAACTTCTGAAAAATTCAAATACCTGTGGGTGGCAAAAAATTTACTGCCTTTTGAGTCTGTTCCTGAATTTGAGGTTCTAAAAACACTATCTGCTAGAAAGGTGCATGAAAGACTTATTTTAAGATCCTCCCTTAAGCAAGAAGCATCAAAAGGACAGCTCTTATGTGGAAAAAGCTTAAGTATTTCTGGCATTGACTCCTGGCACAAGCTTCAACAAGCATGGAATGATATCCAGAAGCAAACAGATCTTGATGAAATCATTCTTCAAAGAGAAATCCAGTATGTCTCTCATGTGACTTTGTTTTGGGAAAAAGACTTCTTTTTTGCGGAATTAAAAAGCATGGGTCAGAAGCATTTTTTGTACTGGACGCCTTTGGTTCAATCACTTTGTGAAGAGACAAAAATTTTAAGGCAATTAGTTCTTCCATTACAATTGCTTCTGGAAAAAGAGGACTCATGGCTAATGGAAATAGGCATAAAAGATAAAAAAGCGTACCTCTTTCAGCTTCATCCCATTGAATTAGAATTAGTGACCCAGATTTTTAGTTCAGAAATGATTTCCAAAATAGTTTCATCACGCATGCGATTTAGTAAATCTCAAGGTCTATGGAGTCTTTTAAAGACTGAGTGGAAAGCAAGAAAATTTAGAAATAAAAATCACCAGGAGATTAAGCCATCCTCCATATTTATGAACTGGGAGTACCTATTTCATTACTTCAGATTTTTTTGCATGATGAAGCGTTCTCAACCGAGTCAACAGATGTTTGCTGATTTTTTAGCCTTTAGTTTCCAAAATAGATGGCTTTCACGATTAATAAAAAAACATCTGGATGTTGCACAGTTTTTTCTCAAGGATAAAATGATTAACCTCACGAAGACTGGGTTTGATACTCATGGACCGATTTTTATAGGCAAGGGGATTATTCAGGGAATTGCCGGCAAAGATATAATCGTATGCGAGGAAATTTCACTCTCAATTATTTACCAAAAAGATAAACCACTGGCCATCATATCCAAAGAGATTGGACTTTTAAGTCATCCAGTGCTTGCAAGTGTGGAAAATGGAATTAGTATAATTTTGGGCATTGAGAATCTACCCTGTGAGGGTGAAAGCATTTTCCTTGATTTTGATCAGAGAGTTTTCAGGACCGGATCAGTCTCGTCTTTTTTTTAGTCGCTTTGAAAAGTTCTCATTAAGATCCATGTAAAAATCTTCTTCAAGATATTTTTTATTCAACTCGAATTTTTCATATTCTTTATTTTCTATGAAGGGACGAAGGCGTGATCCAATTGGACCACCACGACTGTTGATATAGCGTTCTTGTTTTTCATCTTGAAAGCGTCCCATAATAAGACTTCCCATCGTTTCTATTCCTCCTACAAGCTTGGCCTTGAATCCACCTTCAACATAACCAAAAAGCATTATTCCAAATAGGTGATACCATGCTCCATATTTATCGGTATAATAATTATAATTTGTGATGTCTTTTAATTTTGTAGTGATCGCCCTTTTGCTTCTATCTGGCGTAGGCCAAAAACGCGATAGAACGTTTTCTATAGTTAGTAATGATAGATAAACATCTCCTTGGTTGATACGGTATGAAGCTCGAAACATTTCTTCTAAATTAATTGAATTAATTGAACGGCTGAGTATGTAATCTTTTAATTGTTCTTCAGTTCCTGTTACCAAATAACTAGATGTTACTCCCCGGGCAAGGGCAATAAGAAGTTTTGACGTTCGACTAAAGATTTTAAATTCCTTCTTTAATTCTTTAACAATGGAAGGACTCCATGTGTGAGGATTACCCAGTTGAGGAGAAAGACCATTGACTTGATATTCTTCAGCAATAATTTGCTTCATCATGAGAGAAATATTTTTAACTTTAAAAGGAGCTTTATGACCTTCTAGTTCTATTGCAATGTGTTCCGGATTAATGGTCACATAATCATCTACGATTAGATTTTTTGTTTCTTCTTGAGGCCTGTATTTCGGATAGATTAGGAGTAGTTCTTCGATCTTTTCTTTATTTTGCTGCAAAAGTTCTTTTTCATGACCAGTAAGGGATTTAAAGATAAATTTGGGGATTTGGTAGGCACTCCAAATGAGAAGGATGTCCCCTTGAGAGTCATCTAGCTGATATTGCTTTTGCTGGTAAATGTAACCTAAATACTTATTCTCTGTTCTTAACCCCCAATTGAACTAGACACCTCCAAACTAGGAGGATCTATGCAAACTACTGAAACCACACGACGGGCCTACAGAACTAAGTCCCAAAAAATCGAACTTTTGAACGAGCTGCAATCTGGTGGTATGACTATTTCTATCCT